>CAZLNO010000027.1:0-34943 GCA_964561005.1 uncultured Rhodovibrionaceae bacterium
GCCAGATCCTGGAGGGCCTGTCGCTCGACATCGCCACCCCCGACGAGGCCCGCGAAACGCTCCAGCTCAAGGGCGGCGATGATGTCAATTTCTGACGCGTTTCCGTCTATCTAGCTATCCAACAGGTCCGGAACGAACTCGGAGCCCGGCTCCAGGCCGGTCACCGCAACCCGGTCGCGCGCCCGGGTGACGGCCACGTAGAGCAGGTGCCGCTCGGTTTCGAAGATCTCCTCCAGCTCGGACTCCTCCGCCGCCGTCTCGATGCGTTCCTGCAGGGGCAGCACCTCGTCGTCGCAGGCCATGACGGCGACCGCCTTGAACTCCTGGCCCTTGGCGAGGTGCATGGTCCCGATGACCACCTGCCCCGTGACCTCCTCCGCGCGATCCTTCAGCGTCACGAAGCGGCAGCCGGCGACCCTCGCCGCGGCCTTGGCGCGGTCGAGCTGGGCCTGCGTACGCACGAAGACGCCGACCTCCTCCGGCGCGATACCGGCCGCGACGGCCTGGGCGATCCAGTCGCCGACGTAGGCCACTTCGTCGTCTTCGGTGTCGAACAGGCCGATGTCGGGCTCCGGCCCCTCGAAAACCGAGACCGTGCCCCTGCGGCTTTCCTCGTAGCCATCGACGTCGCGCACCTTCATCGGCAGCAGTTTGTCCGCCTTGCGCCGGATCTGGTGGCTGGTGCGGTAGTTCACCGTCAGCGACATCGAGCGGCCGCGGATGTCCACGCCCTGGGACAGCCAGGAGTACGGCTGCTGGAAGATGCGCTGGCCGAGGTCGCCGGCGAAGAAGAGGTCGTCCGGGCCGTCCGGCACGATCGCCGCCAGGAAGCGGAGCTGCGGGATGCTGACGTCCTGCGCCTCGTCGATCACCGCGTGGTCGAAGGGCTTGCGCTCCTGGCTCCCGTGGTGCGCGGCGGCCTCGGCGACCGCCTCCGCCCAGGTCACCAGGTTGCGCTCGCGCAGGAGCGCCTGCGTGCGCGCGAACACCGCCCACAGCGCCTCGCGTTGCTTGCCGCCGATTCGGGTCTTGCGGCCCAGGCGCGGGACGTCGCGATAGGACTCCCAGTCGCGGAGCTGCCAGGCGTCGACGACATGGCGCCACTCGTTCCACAGGAACCGCGGCGAGAAGCGGGTCTCGCCCAGGGCGTCGGCCGCCTGGCGCAGCGCCGCCTCCACCTGCGCGCGCGGGGCGATGTTGGGCTTGCGGCCGAAAGCCTCCTCGTACAGCCGGTGGCCGATGCCGTCGACGTAGCCGATGGTGATCCGGCCGGCCGTCCCGGACTCCGGATCGACCAGCCGGCCGAGCTTCAGGCGCAGCGCCTGCGCCAGCGTCTTGGAGAAGGTCGCCAGCAGCACGCGCGCGTCGGCGTCGCGCCCGGCCAGGCGCACGGCGCGATGCAGCGCCACCACCGTCTTGCCGGTGCCGGCCGAGCCGCTGACCCGCGCCGGGCCGCTGTAGCGCCGGTCGACCACCGCCTGCTGCTTCGGGTGCAGGAAGACGGTCCACTTCTCCCAGGGAAAGGCCAGCGCCTGTTTCAGCGTCTCGACGTCCTCCACCGTGCGGAAGCGGCGCTGGGCGTCCGGGTGGGCGAAGGGGTCGGTGTCCGCGGGCACCGGCGCCGGCGGCGTCAGCACGCCGCTGGCGACGTAGTCCAGCAGCGCCTCGGCGGTTTCGTCCGGCAGGTGTTCGGCCAGATCGAAAAAGTTGTCCTCGCTGGACTCGCGCACGGCATCCAGCCAGCCCTCGGGCACGCCGACGCGCAGCAGGTCGTCGTCGCCGAGGTCGTGGAACAGCGCCGGCCGGTAGGACTCGGCCGGCACCTCGGACGTGCGTAGCACCGGCGAACCGGGCTCCAGCCGTCCCTTGCGCGACCAGCCGTCCTCGCCGGGGACCGGCAGCTCGCGCAGCTCCACGATCTGCGCCGCACCGGTCCGCGGATGCGCCTCGATCCGCCGCCGCGCGGCCCAGGCATAGGCGTCGTCGTGATGGTCGACATAGCACAGCAGGAAGCTGGAGTCCGTCTTGTGCACCACCAGCCGGATGTCGTCGTTGACCCGCACGGTCCAGAAGTGCGGGTCCTTCGACGCCTCGACGCGATGGAACCGCAGCCCCGGATGCGCCAGGTCGAGCTGCAGGTCGAACGCCGCCGTCTTCGCCGCCTTCTGCTCCGCCGCCGTCAGCCGCGCCAGGCTGTCCGTGAAGGTCTTGGCAATGCGGAAGTGCATGGAGGGGGATTAAGCATACCGCAATTGGGGTGACCTGCCCATCAAGATATTTTCACTCGTAAAATGTGGCTGTGTCCACCTCTACGTCGTCAACGATGACCCGTCCTTCTTCCAGGCGTCCCGAGAAATGGCCCGGAAACACCTCTGTCCGCCAATCAAGATCTTCGTCATCATCAAAATTCATTGTTACTGATAATTCACATAGACCAGAAAAATTTCTTCCGTCAAATGAAATTTGCTTCTCATAGACATCAACATCGTCGACCTCGGTCCGGCTCGACAGATCATCCAAGTCCTTTTTACCAGTATAGCGACGCTCGACCAGAACTTTATGACGCACTGCCTCTGCAATCTTGGCCGCTTCGGTCGCCGGAGCCAGCGTCTTGGCGTCAACGGCAGTCATGTCATCCTCCCGGGGCCTAGATTCGGAACCGGCCCACCCCGATGCTTCGTTCGTAGCGCCATTGCAGAGTCTCGTTCAGCCCATCCAGATCGGCCATGGCATGAGAGGCGTCCATGCCGAACTGATAAAGGCGCTTTCGGAAGAAGTGTCGCATGTCGGGCGGAATTTCGAAAGTCTCATGCCGACGGCGCCTGCCCGGCTCCCATGGCTGATCGGGGTGGGGGTGCACGGTGAAATACCCGCGCTGCGCCACGATGCGCGGCACCACCGCCGACGGCGCCACGAACTTGACCTCGTCCAGGAGGAACGGGGCCGGCTTTCGGGGATCGGATGCAGGCGGCTCGACGTCGCTCCCGTTCTCAGCCGGTGGCGCCTGCCCGGGTACAAGCGGAATCGCGTATTTGTCGTCCGCCGAGACCCGCACCGCGTGAACGACCGCTGTTTTCTCGGCTTCGTCGGTGGCACGATCCGATACGGCGAAGAAGGCCGCCATCAAGGGGTTGCTGGTCCAGTCGAGCAGCCTGGTCGGCAAACGATGATGCTGCGCCACGAACAGAAGGTCCCAGTTGCTCAAATGCCTGTCGCCAAGAAAATATCGCGACTGGCGCACGAAGGACTCAAAAATCGCAAGCTCCTTCTCGGGCTGATAACCTTGGTTACCAATGCGCCCGATCTTTGGCTGCAAAGTCCAGTCTTCGTCGCCGTGGCCGCGAAACATCCAATTGCTGGCTGTTAAGCGGTCCAACCATTGCAGGAAGTCATGCCAGTGCGTTTCACGGCGCTTCAGGATGTTCGAACCCGTTGCCACCGTTCTCGACTCCCAAGTTGCCGTAACACCCGTCGCGTGTATCATAGGTGGCGACAACCCGCAACCGGCGCCTGTCTGTCTCTGGCCGCTCGCGATTTGCGATCGAGTCTCTCGGACGTGAGTCCTTCGCGTTCGTGCAAGCCCCCCCTTCACACCCCGAACACCTGCATCACCTCGTCGCCGAAGTGGTTGATGACCTTCACGGCGATGCGCCCGGTCTCGGGGCGGGGGAAGGGGCGGGAGACGTCGCGGTGGAGGGTGGCCCAGGCGTCCTCGCCGATCTCGGCCTTCAGCGCGGTCTTGAGCGCCTTGTAGGGATCGTGGCCGCCCAGGAAGTAGGCGTGGCGGACGAAGAAGCTTTCCTCGTTGTAGTCGGTGTCGACGAACCAGGCCGCGATGTCCTCGGTGCCGCCGCTGCGCACCTCGCCCTTGGCGGGGTCGAAGATGTCCAGGCCTCGGATGCGCACGCGCAGCCGCCCGTCGCCGGCGTCCTCGATGTCCACGTCGGGCTCGCCGAAGACGACGAAGAGGTTGCCGCCGCCGGTGTTCTTCAGCTCGTCGGCCATGTGCAGGTCCGGGTTCATGCGCGCGCGCACCACGCGGACGGGGCCCAGCTTGTCGAACTCGCTGGCGTGGGCGTCGAAGTTGAAGGCGCAGGCGATCAGCAGGTCGAAGCCGGCCTCCGCCGCCTCGCGCGCCGCCGCCACCAGGTCCGGCCGGCCGACGGTGCCGAACTCCGGGCCGATGAAGATGCCGGCCTTGCGCTCCCGCTCTCCCTCCGGAAAGCGGCCCTCGGCGGCGATGCGCTCGCCCGGCCAGGGGGTCAGGCTGGTGAACTCGATCCGGTCTTCCTTGTGGCTCTGCTGCACCCCCGACAGCTTCAGGTGGTCCAGCACCACCTGGGTGAAGCGGCCGGGGTCGGCGCCGTTGCCGGTCGGGGGCACGTGCGCCGCGCCGTCGCCCTCCGCGGCGGCGATCTCGGCGGCCAGGACGTCCTCGTCGCCGGCGATCACGCGGTGCGGCGACAGGCTCTCGAAGGTGAAGGGCCCGGCCACGCGCACGCGGTTCGGGTCCGCGTAGGGCTGGTCGTAGAGATATTCCTGCTCCGCCTGGCGGGCGATCGCCGCGTCGATCTCGCGCTGGCGTTCGATGCGGCCCTCCCACCAGCGGGCCAGCAGGTCCTTCGCCGCGTCCGGCCAGTCCGCCGGCGCCTCGCGGGGGAGTTGCCATTCCTGTAGGGCGGCTTCGCGAAGCAAGCCGCCATTGTCGGTGCCGTCGTCGCCATGGTGGCTTGCCTTCGGCGAAGCCACCCTACGGGGTGCCGTCTCGGCATCGCCGACCGCGCGTCCCAGCGCCCGGTTGATGCCGGCGCGCAGGGGCTCCAGCGTTTCCTGCCAGCGGTCCCAGATAACGTCGATCTCGGCGTTGTTGGCGATGGACTTCAGGGTGATGTGCGGCACGCGCTTGTAGACGAAGCCGTGGCGGATGTCGCCGTGGGTGGGGGCCTGGCTCGGCGGCTTGCCGGCCAGCTCGGCCGCCTTGCGCTGGCCCTCGGGGCTGTCGGCCAGCAGGTAGTAGGGGTAGCGCGCGCCCATGATCCGCGCGCGGGCGAGCGCCAGGGCGACGCGCGAGGTGTCGATGGTGATCCAGCGCCGCCCCCACTGCTCCGCCACCGTCGCCGTGGTGCCGCTGCCGCAGGTCGGGTCCAGCACCAGATCGCCCGGATCGGTGGTCATCAGGATGCAGCGTTGGATGAGTCGTGGTGCAGTCTCTACAACGTAGATCTTATCAGAAGCGCCCCCGGTATCGGACCATATATTGTGCAACCCGTAGACCGAAAAATCATCAATAAAACGTATATATCTTGCAGCATTCTTCTGGCCAATTACTCTATCACTTTTTATAAGCCGACTCATCCCTTGTTCATTTGTTTTCCACCGCGCTTTCTCTGTAGGATAAAAAATTCTTCCGTTTACAGTAATTCGAAACCAACTTGCAGCACCGTCTCCCTTTTCTCGTCCCATAGAAGCAGATTGTAGATTATCAGCAGTGAATGCCCGAGCTCCTTCTGGTAATTCTTCCAAGCCACGCCATTCGCCCTGAGTCAACGACCTCACTGTACCATCATTTAAGCGCATCAGTGTATAATGTTCTGAGCCATTTTCACCCAAAATTTTCTGTTTATATAGTTCATTATATTTCATTTTATTTAAATGTTTAGCAAACCATATTATATAATCGGCCACATTGGACAGAAACGGGTTAGTTGAAGATGTCGTCTTTTGAACTGTTATGAGACTGACAAAATTATCTTTCCCAAACACTTCCTCAAGAAGAGATCGGATTATGTGCACGTTCTCGTCGCCGATCTGGACGAAGATGCTGCCGCTGTCGCTCAGCAGGTCGCGGGCGACGGTCAGGCGGTCGCGCAGGTAGGTGAGGTAGCTGTGGATGCCCTGCCGCCAGGTGTCGCGAAAGGCCTTGATCTGTTCGGGCTCGCGGCTGATCTGGTCGAGCTTGCCGTCCTTGACGTCGCGCGAGCGGGTGGAGACCTGCCAGTTCGAGTTGAACTTGATGCCGTAGGGCGGGTCGATGTAGATGCACTGCACCTTGCCGCGGAACTGCTCCTTCTCCGCCAGCGAGGCCATGACCTGCAGGCTGTCGCCCAGGATCATGCGGTTGGTCCAGTGCTGGTCGTGGGCGTAGAACTCGGTCTTCGCCTCGGGATCGGCCGCCAGCCCGTTGAAGTCGGCGAAGAGGTCGGGCGCGTCGTCCTCCTCCGCCCCGCGCCGCTTGCGCGCCTGGCGCTTCAGGTCGTCGACGATGGCCTTGGGGTGGATCTTCTCCTGGATGTAGATCGGAGGCGCGACGGTCACGAGGTCGGACCAGTCCTGCTCGTCCTTGCCCTTCCAGACGAGCTGCGGGTCCAGGTCCGCATCGCGCGGCCGGCGCGCGCCCTCTTCCAGCGGCGTGTCGCGTTCGTAGCGCACCTCCTCCGGCCGCACCCGCGGGTCCCGCTCGGCAAACGACTGCATCTCCGCGGTGGGATTGTTCCGCCGCGTCGCCTCCTCGTGGGTGAGGGTTTCGATTTTTTTCTTGCGCGAACTTTCGGTCTTCTTCGCCATCGGATCCGCTACACTTGGTTTTTGGGCTGGTCGAAGCTCGAAAGCGAGACGTCCGACGCGGGCGCGGCGTGTCGGCGGGAAGGGTTGGCGAACCCGCTCCGCAGCCCGTCGACGTGTTCATAGAGATCGCCGGAAACGTCCTTCCAGAGCGGGTCGAGAATGACACGCACGCCTTCGCGACGCGCGAGTTTGGCCGACGGCACGAAATCGGCATCGCCGGCCACGAGAATGATCGTATCGACCTGGCGCTTCAGCGTCAGGGAGGTCACGTCCACGCTGATTCGCATGTCGACCGCCTTCTGGCGGATCCCCGGCTCGAAATCGGCATCGGTCAGGTCGCTGACGGCTTTCTTTCCCCTGAGGATTGCCTTTTGCGTGTCCTCCCGCATGATCCAGCCGCGTTCGCGGATGGTCTCGCCCAGTCGGACGGCGAAATTGGGACGGCGCCGCAGGGCATCGAACAGAGCCTTGCGAAATTTTGCGTGGTCGGTTTTCGCATAGTCGATCGCTCGGCCGCTGACGGGCCGGTGCTCTTTTCGCTCATAGGGGCGGCCGTCATAAAAGAAGCAGCGGTACAACAGGCCATGCGGCTCCTGATGGCCCGCCAGGCGGTTCAATTGTTTGAGATGCGAATCGACAAGCTGCGCAACCGCGCGGACCACGGCCGCGGGCTCCCGAGAGTCGACATCGGGCCGAACCGTTGGCAGGCGCTTGAGGAAATAGCCGCCATCAATGAGCAGGGCCGCCTTGGTCATGGCGCCCTCCTCAACGAAAAAGCCCCCAGGGATCGGCCGCGCTCAGGATCGCGAGGAGCACGACGTACTGCCAGGGGGCGGATTACGTCAATAATATAGTGCTTCAATGAGGCCCTGGCAATATCACAGTGCTTCAATGAGGCCCTGGCAATCTGGGAAGGCGCAGTTGTCCTAGTCCCCAGCCGAGCAAGGACACGGGCTCGCTCGCCTTCCAGGGTCGGGCCACAGTGATGAAGCCCGCCGGACCTCGCGGACGAGTCACCTCCAAGTCGCGACCGACAGGCTCCGGCATATCGACGACCGGCGATCCCCATCCTGGACTGTCCCGTCCGGCATCGCGTCGCCTCGTCGTGGGTGAGGGTTTCGACCTGCTTTCCGCCCTTAGTCTTTTTGGCCATCGTCGCATCGCTCACTTTGAATATCAGCCGGTTGGATCGCACGAACCGCATCGGCGCAGCTCGCGACGGTTGGTGCGCTCCGCACAGTGCCAAGCCTCGTTAAAGCTGACATAAGGCCCGAACCATTCGCTATTCGGGGTCTTGCCTGCCCCATGCGTGCCGCGCCCATCTTGGCAGTAAGGGCAAGACGCCCGGTGCACGCACGCGTAGTTGTGTACCCGGTTGTCGTAGACCCAAAAGCGTTCGGCGCCACTGCCGGCCGTGCTTGCCGGCGACATCGGTGCGCATTCCGGCAAGGCGGTTGGAGCCACTGGCCGTCGCCCTGCCCCCTCAGTAGCGTGGATGAACAGGTTTAGCGTCCGCAGCGTGTCGTCGGCGAAATAGGTGCGCGCGCCCCGTATCTCGTCGGCGACTTCCCCGATAAGGTCCCGGAAATCCCAAAGGTCGATGTCCGAGGCGGCCGCTTGTTCAGCAGCGGCCTCGTCCCAACCCCAGGTCACAATAGCGCGGCGATAATGGCCCGGTTCAAAGCCCAGGGTTCGCAGACGCTCGATCACGGTCGGCGCATCGAACTTCTGCTCGACGAAGAATCCCACCGTGCGTCGCTGCTTTGGCTTCTGTACGCGTTGCTTGGCGGTCTCGCGATCGTAGGGATTGCCCGTGAGCTTATGGAAGGACTGCGAGATCGAGATGCTGACCTCGATGTGATAGCGCGCGCCAGAGACCAGATCGATCGCCAGCAAATTGATCTCATTCTGGCCATCGCACCGCACGTTTGGGATGGTCGCCCATCCTTTTACGTAGCGGACGTAGGCCTCGACGATGCGTTCGGTCGTCTCCATCAGTTGCCGTCCCCCACGAGCATCATTCGGCTACTTCCGTGCCGCCTCCCCCACCAACCCCGCCACCGCCGCGTCGAACTCGCGCTTGATCTCGAACACCTCGCGCAACTCCAGGAAGGCCCAGCGGCCGTAAGTGCCGAGGCGATTCACGCCGGGGACCCAGCGGGTTTTCATGGTCTCGGCCTTGAGCTGGGCGTCGCCCTTGCGGAAGCCCTTGACCTCCACCACCAGGTGCAGCGGGTCGTCGGGGCCGCGACCGTCGTCGAGCTTGACGATGAAGTCCGGCAGGTACTTGCGCGGCGTGTGGCCGTCGCGATAGGGCACCTCGAAGCCCAGCGCCTGGTTCTTCACGTAGGCGATCACGCGCGGGTGCTGCTCGGCGACGCGGGCGAACTCGGCCTCCCAGTCGCTGTCGCAGATCACGTGGTTGACGTGCGACTTCGCCGGGTCGGTCCTGTAGCGCGTCTCCTTGCTGGTGGTGAAGGCGACGTGGCGGGTGCTGCCCACCGGGTTGAAAGAGGCGGGAATCGCCAGCACCGGCCGCGCGCCCACGTGCTCCGCCTCGCAGGCCAGGCGGATGCGCTCGGCCGCCTGGTCGGCGATCGCCTTGTACATGAGCTGGCCGCGGTTGGTGTCGCCCTTGCGGACCAGATAGCCGCCGTCCAGCCACTGCCGCACCACGCGCTTGAGCTGGTTGAACAGGTGGCTCTTGGGCTCGCCGCCCGGATCGCGGAACTTGGTCATCAGCAGGTGCGAGGCGAGGAAGTAGACCACCGTGCTGTAGCGGATTTCCTGCAGGTGCTCGACGGTCAGGGTGTTGCTCTCGCCGACGATGCCCTCCAGCAGCACCTCGCAGGGCCCGACCAGTTCGGGCGTCAGCTCCAGCACCGAATTCTCGGAGAAGCGGGCGGTCAAGCGCTCGTTCGGCAACTCGATGCGGTAGCCCTCGATGCGCGGAAAGCGGATCTCCAGCGCCGGCCGGGCCTCGGCGCGCTCGCGCACGGCCTCGACCCGGATGGTTTCCTTCGGCTTCGCCGGCGGCGCCACCACCGGCCTGGCGGCGAAGTCGAAGGGGATGCCCAGGATGTCGGCGTACTCGGGATTGAACAGGCCCTGCTCGTTCAGGTCGTAGGACTGCCGGCGCAGCGCCCGACCGACCACCTGCTCGCACAGCAGCGCGGTGCCGAAGGCGCGCACGCCCAGGATGTGCGTCACGGTGTTGACGTCCCACCCCTCGGTCAGCATCGACACCGAGACGACGCAGCGCACGGACTCGCCCAGCCGACCCTTCTTGCCGACGGTGTTCATCACCTCCCGCAGCAGCCGCGCGTCGTCGACGGACTCGGCGGCCTGCTGTCCCTCCTGGCGGGCGATTTCGCGCTTGAAGTGCTCGATCTCCGGCGCGGCGACCTGCCGGAAGTTCGGGTCCAGCGCCTCGCCGGACTCGAGCTGTGAGCTGTCGATCAGCAGCGTCCGGGGCTTGGCGAGCGGGGTGCCGAATTCGTCGTGGTTCTGGAACAGCTCCAGGCGGCCCTTGTGGAAGGTCTCGGCGCCGGTGTCGTCCTCGCGCGTGAAGCCGGAGATGTAGTCGTGGACCAGCTTGGAAGTGGCGGTGTTGTTGCACACCACGATGAACACCGGCGGCACCTCGACGCCTGCCTTCTCCCAGGCGTCGAAGGTCGCGACATAGTGGCCGTAGAGCGCCTGGATCGCCGTCTCCAGCTCGGCCGGCAGGTCGAGGGGGTCTTGCGTCCCACCCTTGCTACGCCCCTTCCTCGGCATGCGCTTGCCGATGTGGTCCCAGAGGTTCCGGTAGATCGGGATGTCCTGGCCCGGCAGGTTGTCGGAGACGGGGATGCGCGGCAGCTTGACGATGCCGGACTCGATCGCGTCGAGCAGGGAGAAGTCGCTCACCGTCCAGGGAAACAGCGTGCCCTCGGCATAGCCGGAGCCGCGCAGGAAGAACGGCGTCGCCGAGAGGTCGTAGGTGGCGCGCACGCCCAGGTGGCGCTTCACCGTCTCGACCCCGGTGATCCAGAGCCGCGCGGCCTCGTTGTTCTCCTTCGCCTCGTCCTTCTCGTCGCCCTTCAGCTCCTCGACCTCGGCCGAGCCCGGCTTTTCGCGGTAGCAGTGGTGCGCCTCGTCGTTCAGCACCACGATGTTCTTCAGGCCCATCAGGTCGGGCAGGACCCGTTGCAGCATGCGGCCCTCGGTCTCGGTCGTTTCGACCTCGCCGTCCCGCCCCTTGAGCAGCGCCCGGTCGACCTTCGGCAGGTTCATCTCGTCGCGGCGCTTGAAGGCGTGGTAGTTGGTAATGACGATCTTGGCGCGCTGCACGTCCGGCAGCATGTCGGCCGGCACCAGCTCGCGGTTCTGGTAGTAGTTGTCGGCATGGCTGGGCTTCAGCACCTGAAGCCGGTCGCGGATGGTGATGCCGGGTGTGACCACCAGGAAGCCGCGGGAGAAGCGGGAACTGCGCGGCTGTCGCACGGCGTTGACGGTCTGCCAGGCGATCAGCATGGCCATGACCGTGGTCTTGCCGCTGCCGGTGGCCATCTTCATCGCCAGGCGCAGCAGCTCTGGGTTCGCCTCGCGGTTGGCGCCTTCCAGGTGGTCCCAGAAGCGGCGCCCGGTCTTGGTGGATTTCGGCGCGACCTCGCTCAGCCAGATGATCGTCTCCACCGCCTCGACCTGGCAGAAGAAAGGGCGGAAGCCCTGGAACTCGTGCTGGCGCCAATGTTGCAGCAGCCGCGCCGTCGCCGGGGTCACGCCCCACTGCTCGGGGTTCGGCAGCTCCCGCCAGGCGTCCACGTGCTGCCGGATCTCGTTGATGATCGGCGTCGGGTTGTATTCCTGCTCGTGCGAGGACAGGCCCTTTTCGTCCTGGTAGACGAACTCGGTCTGCTCGGCCTGGCGCCCCTTGCGCCTTTTCCGCGCCTTCGGCACCGGCGTCAGGAGGTCGGCGCGACGACGGGCGTTGATCGGTTCACCGCCCGTCGGCTGGCCATTCTCGTCGAAGGGGTGGTGCCATTTCGGCACCTCGTACGGCGAATTCAGGATCGGCTCCTGAAAGAACCTGTCGCTCATACGGTCAATCGCCTTGTGGGCCTCGAATCCGTTGATCCCCAAACAAATGCTAAGGGTTGGGGGAAGGTTGCGTCTACGACAAAAAGCGCTGCGCGCGGTTGCGCCAGAGATCAGTCATCCGGGCGTTTCGCTTCGTCCCGCCGGTCGCCTCCGAGGCCCGCGCCGTCAAAGCGACGGTCGAAGTCTCAAGCCATTGACCGGCCACGAAACCGGGTCAAGTCCAGGCGCCAGACGAAGACATTCCCCCGGCGGAAGAAATGCACCCGCGACGGCATGGCGACACCTCGCACCTCGGGCTCCCATGTGTCACAGGCGTGTGTCGCAACCCTGTGTGGCACCGGGGCGGTGGACCTGGCGAAGCACGGAATTGCCCAGTGGAATCAGGGTCTTGGGAAAAGCTGGCTGGGGGACCAGGATTCGAACCTGGGCTGCCCGGTCCAGAGCCGGGTGTTCTACCGCTAAACTATCCCCCAGCAGGGATGATCGCTCAACGACCCGTCGGCGGCGCTGCGCCGTTACATAGTCGACCGAACCCTGCCTTTGCAACCCCTTCGTCTCACTCTCGCGCGGTTGGTTGCGTTAGACGGGGCATCGGTCGCCACCGCCGCCGTTGCGAGGCCCCTCCTTCCCCGTCCCGGAGTCTTTCGGGCCTGCATCGGCCAAATTCGCCACCTTTGCGGCACCAGCCGTGCACGGTTAACTTGCCTCGCGGACGCAACAAGTCTATGTCAAAAGCAAAACGAAACCGGCGCACGCCGCATGACGGGCACAAGAGGAGGAGTGTCGTGACCGGCTTTCCCCAACACCAGGGCAAGCGGTCGGCTGCCGCGGGCCTGGAGAGCCGGCGCGAAGAGCCCTTCGCGGCGATCGACCTGGGCACCAACAATTGCCGTCTGCTGATCGCGCGGCCGACGCACGAGGGCTTTCGCGTCGTCGACGCCTTCTCGCGCATCGTCCGGCTCGGCGAGGGTCTGGGCCGCAGCGACCGCTTGTCGGAGGCCGCGATGCGCCGGGCCGTCGAGGCGTTGGGCATTTGCGCCGACAAGATGCGCCGCCGGCGCGTGCGCCAGTACCGCGCCGTCGCCACCGAGGCCTGCCGGCGCGCCGCCAATCGCCACGCCTTCACCGCCCGCGTGGCGAAGGAAACCGGCATCGAGCTTGAAATCATCGACCAGGCCGAGGAGGCGCGCCTGGCCCTGTCGGGCTGCGTGCCGCTGTTGGCACCGGGAGGGCCGAACGCCCTGGTCTTCGACATCGGCGGCGGCAGCACCGAGGTCATCTGGCTGCGCATCGAGAACCGCGACGAGGACCCCGTCGGTCGGCGCCTGCGCATTGCCGACTGGTACTCCATGCCCATCGGAGTCGTCGGCCTTGCCGAGCGGCACGGCGGCCACGAGATCGATGCCGATGTCTATCGCAGGATGATCCGGGAGTCGGCGGAGGCCCTGGCGCCCTTCGCGTGCCGTCCGGATGTCCGCGAGGCCCTGGCGGGCGGCGGGGTCCAGATGATCGGGACCTCGGGCACGGTCACCACGCTGGCCGGCGTCTATCAGGGCCTGCCGCGCTACGACCGTCGCCGCGTCGACGGCTGCTACCTGAGCTTCGAGACCGTGCAGTCGGTCTCGCGGCGAATCGCCGCCATGAGTTATCGCGAGCGCGTGCGCCACCCTTGCATCGGCGATCAGCGCGCCGATCTGGTATCAGCGGGCTGCGCCATCCTGGAGGCCATCTGCGAGACCTGGCCGGTGGGCCGGCTGCGCGTGGCCGACCGCGGCCTTCGCGAAGGGATGCTGCTGCAGATGATGGGCCGCGCCGAACTCCCGGACAGTGCCCCCTACCCCGCAATGGGAGATGCAAGGACCGC
Source organism: uncultured Rhodovibrionaceae bacterium (assembly GCA_964561005.1). GTDB lineage: Bacteria > Pseudomonadota > Alphaproteobacteria > Kiloniellales > Rhodovibrionaceae > CAZLNO01. The sequence goes on from CAZLNO010000027.1 coordinate 13,511, forward strand.
ATGACGGACGAAACGAAGGGCGGCGGTCCGAGCGACGGCCAGCGCGCCGACGGCCGCATCCGGCGCCGCCGGCGACCCGAGCGACGGCCGGCGCAAACGGGCGGCGCGCGCCTGCATAACGCCAAGGGGCGCAAGGCCTCCTCCCGGCAGTGGCTGGAGCGCCAGCTCAGCGACCCCTACGTGGCGGAAGCGAAGCGTCGCGGCTACCGCTCGCGGGCCGCCTTCAAGCTGATCGAAATGGACGACAAGCACGGCATCCTGTCAAAGGGCGCGCGCGTGGTCGACCTGGGCGCCGCGCCGGGCGGCTGGTGCCAGGTCGCCGCGGAGCGGATCGGGTCCAAGGGCCGTATCGTCGGCCTCGACTTGCTGGCGATCGACCCCTTGCCGGGCGCCACCTTGCTGCAGGGCGACATGACCGACCCTGAGACCGCCGAGCGCTTGCGCGCCGAGCTGGATGGCCCGGCCGGCGTCGTGCTGTCCGACATGGCCCCGAACGCGACCGGGCACCGCCCCACCGACCGCCTGCGCGTGCTGGCCGTCGTCGAGGCCGCGCTGGACTTCGCGGAGGCGGTGCTGGCGCCCGGCGGGACCTTCCTGGCCAAGACGCTCTCCTCGGGCGGCGACGGCGAGCTGGTGGCCCGCCTGAAGCGCGAATTCGCGGAGGTGCGCCACGTCAAGCCGCCCGCTTCGCGCACGGGCTCGGCGGAGACCTACGTGCTGGCCAAGGGCTATCGCGGCGGGGCGTCAAACGCGGGCTGATACCGGCCCTACACGGCCATCACCTCGCCGAGCGGTCCTTCCAGCTCCTTCGGCTCCATGTGGGTGAGGTCCTTGTTCAGTTCGCCATGGATGCGTTCGTGGGTCACCTTGGACAGATCCTGGCGCAGCTCGCCCAGGGTCTTGGGCGGCGCCACCAGGACCAGCCGGTCGAAGGCGTCGCGGGCGCGGGCCTTTTCCAGGAAATCCGCGACCTGGCGGGCGAAGCGGGCCTTCTCGAACTGGTGGTAGTCGACCGTCGGCGCGAAGCCGTGCCGGCTGGCCCCACCGGGGTCCGCCGAGCGGCCCGGCTTGTCGGTGACGATCTCGCGGTTGGGCGGAAGGTCCTGCGCCATCTCTTCGTCGACCGCCGGCTTCAGCCCCTTGCCGATCCCTTCGTGAAGGAAGAAGCGGGCGCGCGCGCCGTCGGCCACCACGATCCAGGTGCGGATGGGTTTCATGCGTTCAAGCCCCCTGTGGCATGGGAATGGTTCCCGTCGGATGTGGCAATGGACGCGTATCACCACCAGATGTCGTCCACCATCTTCTACGTAGGTGGCGGCGACAGCGCGGACAACGGCCTCGCCGAGGGGGCGATAACGGCTGCGTGACGCCTTGCGCGCCCCCTTGGCAACGGCAGCGCAAAGTGTATGATCGCCGCCATTCTTGACAGGGTGACTGGCATGCAACTGCGCACAGCGCTCACTTTCGACGACGTCCTCATCGAACCCGCCCAATCCGCCGTCCTGCCCAACGAGACCGACACGCGGACGCGCTTGACGCGCTCGATCCCGCTCAACATCCCGCTGGTCTCCGCGGCCATGGACACCGTGACCGAGCACCGCCTGGCCATCGCGATGGCCCAGGCCGGCGGCATCGGCGTGGTCCACAAGAACCTCGACATCGCCGAGCAGGCCAACGAGGTGCGCGCGGTCAAGAAGTTCGAGAGCGGCATGGTGGTCAACCCGGTCACCATGCGCCCGGAGCAGACGCTGGACACCGCGCTGGCGCTGATGGACCGGCATCGCATCTCGGGCATTCCGGTGACCGAGGCGGACGGCCGGCTGGTGGGAATCCTCACCAACCGCGACGTGCGCTTCGCCTCCAACCGGCAGCAGCCGGTGCACGAGCTGATGACCAAGGAGAATCTGGTCACCGTGCGCGACGGCGTGGACCTGGAGGAGGCCAAGCGCCTGCTGCACCAGTACCGCATCGAGAAGCTGCTGGTGGTCGACGAGGCCTATCGCTGCATCGGCCTGATCACGGTCAAGGACATCGAAAAGGCCAACGCCCACCCCACCGCCTGCAAGGACGACAAGGGGCGGCTGCGCGTCGCCGCGGCGACCGGCGTGGGCGAGGACGGCCTGAAGCGGGCCGAGGCCCTGCTGGAGGCCGAGGCGGACGTGATCGTGGTCGACACCGCGCACGGCCACTCCCGCGGCGTGCTGGAGCAGATCCGGCAGATCAAGCGGCTGTCGAACGCCGCCCAGGTGATGGCCGGCAATGTCGCCACGACAGAGGGCGCCAAGGCGCTCATCGACGCGGGAGCCGACTCGGTCAAGGTGGGAATCGGCCCCGGCTCCATCTGCACGACGCGCATCGTCGCCGGCGTGGGCGTGCCGCAGATGACGGCGCTGATCAACACCGTCGAGGTCTGCCGCGCCAATGACATCCCGGCGATCGCCGACGGCGGCATCCGCTTCTCCGGCGATCTGGCGAAGGCCATCGCCGTGGGCGCCGACTGCGCCATGATCGGCTCGTTGCTGGCCGGCACGGACGAGAGTCCGGGCGAGGTCTTCCTTTACCAGGGCCGCTCCTACAAGGCCTATCGCGGCATGGGTTCGCTGGGGGCGATGGCGCGCGGCTCGGCTGACCGCTACTTCCAGGCGGAGGTGTCGGACCGCTTGAAGCTGGTGCCCGAGGGCATCGAGGGCCAGGTGCCCTACAAGGGCCCGGTGGGCACGGTGCTGCACCAGCTCGTCGGCGGGCTGCGCTCGGCCATGGGCTACACCGGCAACCGCACGATTCCCGAGATGCACCGCAACGTGAAGTTCCTGCAAATCACCAACGCCGGCATCCGCGAAAGCCACGTGCACGACGTGGCGATCACGCGCGAGGCGCCGAACTACCGCAACACATGAGCGACTGTTCACGGCGCCGCCGGGGCGGTCGGCGGCCATGACCCCGGCGGCGCGCATCCAGGCCGCGATCGAGCTGCTCGGCCAGGTCGCCGCGCTGCAGCGGCCGGCCGATCAGGTCGTCTCGGAGTATGTCCGCGCGCGCCGCTTCATGGGCGCCAAGGACCGCCGCGCGGTCTCGGATCTGGTCTTCGCCGTGCTGCGGGCGCGCGCCCGCCTGGACTGGTGGTGGGCCGCCGCCGGGCCGGAGCCGCGCACCGCCGAGCGCCACGCCGCGGCGGGCGCCGGGGAGGCCCGGTCCCGCGTCCTGGCGGCGCTGGCGCTGATCGAGGGTAAGACGGTCGCGGACATCGAAACGCTCTGCGACGGCGGACAATATCGCCCGCAGCCGCTGGACGAGGGCGAGCGTCGCATCCTGGAGTCCCTCCACGGGATCGCCCTGTCGGACGCGCGCCAGCCCGACTGGGTGCGCCTGGAGGTGCCGGACTGGCTGCTGCCGTCCTTCCGCGAGGCCTTCGGCGCGCAGGCCGAAGCGGAGCTGGCGGCGTTGCGCGAGGCGGCGCCGGTCGACCTGCGGGTCAACGCGCTGGCGGCGGAAAGTCGGGAGAGCGTGACGAACAGCCTGCGCGAGGAGGGCGTCGAGACAAGCCCGACCCCCTACGCCCCCTGGGGCCTACGCGTCGTCGGCCGCCGCCCGGTCCAGGCCACGAGCGCCTATCGTCAGGGCCTGGTCGAGATCCAGGACGAGGGCTCGCAGATCGTGGCCGGTCTGGCCGGCGCCCGACCGGGCCTGGCGGTTTGCGACTTCTGCGCCGGCGCCGGCGGCAAGACCCTGGCGCTGGCGGCGGCCATGGGCGACCGGGGCCGCCTGGTGGCCCTGGACGTCGACAGCAGGCGACTGAGCCGGGCCGGGCCGCGACTGGAGCGCGCCGGAGCGCGCAACGTCGAGCGGCGGCTGCTGGCGGACGATGGCGACCCCTGGCTGTCGGAGCAAGCCGGACAGTTCGACCGCGTGCTGGTGGACGCGCCCTGCTCCGGCGTGGGCGCCTGGCGACGGCAGCCGGATTCGCGCTGGCGGCTGACCCCCGCGGCCCTGGAGCGGCGCATGGCCACTCAGGACGCCGTGCTGGAGCAGGCGGCCGGGCTGGTCCGGCCGGGCGGGCGGCTGGTCTACGCCACCTGCTCGCTGCTGCCCGAGGAGAACCGCCGGCGCATGGAGCACTTCCTCGATCGATACAGGGCATTCCGGGCGTTGCCGATCGCCCGGGTGTGGCAAGAGACGCTGGTCGGCTCTTGCCCGGGGACCGGCGATGACCTCACACTGAGCCCGGCCCGTCACGGCACCGACGGGTTCTACATCGCCGTTCTGGAGCGTTTCGAGACAGGCTGATGGAACTCTCCCCGCGCATTCGCCGCGCCAGGCCCGCCGATGCCGCGGCCATCGCGAAGATCCACGTGGACACCTGGCGGGCCGCCTATGCCGGCGTGGTGCCCGACGAATACCTTGTGCGCATGACCGAGTCGGGACAGGCGCTGACCTGGCGCAAGACGCTGTCCCGGCGCAAGGGGGAGGAAGCCGTCCTGGTCGCCGAGGCGCCCCCGACGGGACAGTCCGCGCCGCACCAGATCGTCGGCTTCGGCTCCTGCGGCCCGCAGCGCGGCACGCGACTCAACTACGACGGCGAGGTTTACACCCTCTATGTCGCCCTCGACTGGCAGGGCCACGGCCTCGGCCGGCGGTTGTTGATGGCGCTGTTCCGCCACCTCTACGATCTTGGGATGCAGGGCGCGGTGATCTGGGTGCTGGCGGAGAACCCGGCCCGCTTCTTCTACGAGCGCATGGGCGGCCAGCGGGTCGCCGAGCGCGAGGAAGCCTTCGCCGGCGAGCTGCTCGCCGAGGCCGCCTACGCCTGGCGGGACCTGGAAGCCTGGCTGCGCCAGGTCGGGGGCTGAGGCCGGCGGCACGAACGCGCCGGCCTACTCCCGAATGCCCCGCAGGCGGTCGTTGCGGCGCTTCAGCAGCCCGATGGTGACCATCAGCGCCAGCGCCACCAGAACCAGCAGGGTCGCCACCGCCAGGATCGCCGGCGAGATGTTCTCGCGGATGCCGTCGAACATCTGGCGCGGCAGGGTGCGCTGCGCCGGACCGGCCAGGAAGATCGCCACCACCACCTCGTCGAACGAGATCGCGAAGGCGAAGATCGCCCCGGACGCCACGCCGGGGGAGATCAGCGGCAGGATCACCTTGCGGAACACCCGCGGCGGCGCCGCGCCCAGCGATTGCCCCGCGCGGATCAGATTGGGGTCGAAGCCCTCCAGGGTCGCCGTCACGGTGATGACGACGAAGGGCACGGCCAGCGCGGTGTGCGCCAGGATCAGCCCCGGAAAGCTGGCGGTCAGGCCGAGCTGCGCGAAGAAGAAGTAGACGCCCACCGCGGTGATGATCAGCGGCACGATCATCGGGCTGATCAGGAAGGCCATGATCGCCTGCCGGCCGGGCAGGTTCCCGCGTGCCAGGCCCAGCGCCGCCAGCGTGCCCAGCGTCGTCGCCAGCACCGTCGCCCCGGAGGCGACGATCAGGCTGTTGCGCAGGGCGAACATCCAGGGCCGCGGCTGGAACACCTCCGCGTACCACTTCAGCGAAAAGCCCGGCAGCGGATAGGAGAGAAAGCTGCCCGAGGAGAACGAGATCGGGATGATCGCCAGGATCGGCGCCACCAGGAAGACGCAGACCAGCGCGACGAAGACGCGCAGGAAGTACCACCAGACGCGGTCGAAGGGGGCGGCGTGGGGCGGCGGTCCGGGAAGTCTCGGCATCGCGCCCCTCCCCTACCCGAGCTGCATCCGGCCGAGGCCGACGATGCGGCTGTAGACCGCGTAGAGCACGAAGATCGCTGCCAGCAGGATGACGCCCAGCGCCGAGGCCAGACCCCAGTTGATCGTCTGGTTGGTGTAGTAGGCGATGAAGTAGCTGACCATCTGATCTGTCGGGCTGCCCAGCAGGGCCGGCGTGATGTAGAAGCCCACCGCCAGGATGAACACCAGCAGGCAGCCGGCGCCGATGCCCGGCACGGTCTGCGGCAGGTAGACGCGGCGGAAGGCCGTGAACGGCGTCGCGCCCAGCGAGGCGGCGGCGCGCATGTGGCTGGCCGGCACGCCACGCATCACGGCGTAGATCGGCATCACCATGAAGGGCAGCAGGATGTGCACCATGCCGACGTAGACGCCGAAGCGGTTGTAGATGAGCTGCAGCGGGGCGCCCGACAGGCCCGCGAACTGGATCGCCTGGTTGATGAGTCCCTCCTGCTGCAACAGCACGACCCAGGCCGAGGTGCGCACCAGCAGCGAGGTCCAGAACGGCAGCAGCACGAAGAGCAGCAGCACGCCGCGCGTGACCTTGTGGCCCGTGGTCATCAAAAAGGCCAGCGGATAGCCCATCAGCAGCGCCGCCCCGGTGATCACCGTCGCCATCCAGAGCGTGCGGGCGAAGATGTCGACATAGATCGCCTGGTTCGTCGGCGCCGGCACGATGTCGCCGTCCGGCTGCAGGCGCAGATCGAGCGCCGCCAGCAAGTAGTACGTCGTGTAGGGCTCGGCGGTCTCGCGGATCGCCGTCCAGTACGCGGTTTGCCCCCAGGCCGGGTCGATGTCGAGGAAGGTCCGCTTCCAGGAGGCCGGCGCCTCGCCGCGCGGCAGCTTGCGCGTCGTCTTCATGATCAGCGAGCGGTAGCCGCTGATCTCGTAGTTGAGGCGGCGCGCCGGCTCCGCCAGCTTGCGATCGTAGAACGCCTGGACCAGGTCCTGGCCCAGCGCGGCGTAGACGGCCTCGCCCGGCGTTCCGGTCCCGTCCCACTGCCCGATCGCCTCGGTGGTGCGGGGCAGATGCGTCACGACCTCTGGGTTGTGCACCGCGCGATACAGCATCAGCGCGATCGGCAGCGCGAAGACCACCAGCAGGAAGACGAAAAGCGGCGCGATGAGGGCCGCGGCGGTCAGGCGCTTGCGCCGCTCCGCCCGCTTCAGGGCGCGCCTGATCATACGCGGGTCGCTTTGCAGCGCCGTGGCGGTGGGAAGAGTGGCTTCGGTCATGTCGGTCTTGCGGAAACGTTCGGGGCGGGGGCAAGCCCCCGCCCCGCCGGCCGTTGCGGGCCGGAGCCCGATCGCATCGCCTCGTCCGCCCGGTCGCGCGCAGCTACTGCGCGATCCAGGCGTTGAAGCGCTCGTCCAGGCTTTCCTCGCGGTCGATCCAGAACTCGGTGTCGTTCCGCAGCGCCGTCTCCAGGTTCCGCGGCGCCGTGGGCAGATCCGGCACGACCTCCTCGGGAATCTCCGCGATGGCGTCGACGTGGGTCGGGCCATACGGGATCGCCTGTGGCAGGCCGGCCTGGTTCTCGGGCTGGCTGGCGTAGCGGATGAACTCCACGGCCTCGTCCATCTTCGGCGAGCCGCGCACGATGACCCAGGAATCGATCGCATAGACCTGGCCGTCCCAGGAAATCTTGAACGGCTGCCCCTCCTTCTGGGCCGCGGTGATGCGGCCGTTATAGGCCGTGGACATCACCACGTCGCCGGCGGCCAGCCATTCCGGCGGCTGCGCGCCGGCTTCCCACCACTGCAGGTGCGGCTTCAGCTCGTCCAGCTTGGCGAAGGCGCGGTCGATCCCGTCCTCGGTGGACAGGACGTCATAGACCTCGCCCGCCGGAACGCCGTCGGCCATCAGCGCGATCTCCAGGCTGAACTTCGCGCCCTTGCGCAGGCCGCGCTTGCCCGGGAACTTCTCCACGTTCCAGAAGTCGGTCCAGCCGGACGGCTCGCCGTCGACGTTCTCGGTATTGTAGGCCATCACGATCGCCCAGACGATCGTGCCGACCCCGCAGTCGGTGGCCGCGCCCTCGATGAAGTTCGCGCGGTCGCCGAGCTTGTCCCAGGGGATGAACTCGAACAGCCCCTGCTGGCAGCCGCGGATCAGCTCCGGCGCCTCGACCTGGACGACGTCCCAGGTGACCGTGTCGGTCTGCACCATCGAGCGGATCTTCGCCAGGCCGCCGTTGTAGCTGTCCTCCAGCAAGCCGGTCCCGGTCGCCTCCTGGAAAGGCTCGAAATAGACCTCGCGCTGCGCGTCCTGATAGGCGCCGCCCCAGGAGACGATCGTCAGATCCCGCGCCTGCGCCTGGCCGGCCAGAGACACCGCCGCCGCGGCCGCCACGGCCACGCCCATGTATCGCCGAATACATCTCACCATCGTTCCGTCGCGCTCCCTGTTGTTATCTTGGTGATACAGTCGGGGACCTTAGCCGTCCGACGCGGCGGCAGCAACCACCCGGCACCGGCATTGCACGCGACGCATCGCCGCCCTTCGCCGCGAGGGCTTGGCCCTGGATGGGCAGGGGCGTAGGCTGCCCGTCGGTCCGCGCGGTCCCGCGACCGGGTACGGCGCGGCCCCCGGCGCCCGGCAAGCGGGCGCGAAACAAGAGAACGCAGGGAACAGCGTGATGCAAGAACGCCCGAACTCGCCGGCGGCACGGGACGTCGCCTATCACCTCCACCCCTACACCAACGCGCGCAAGCACGAGGCCGAGGGGCCGATGATCGTCGAGCGCGGCGACGGTGTCTACGTCTTCGACGATAGCGGCAAGCGCTACATCGAGGGCCTGGCGGGCCTGTGGTGCACCAGCCTTGGCTTCGGCAACGAACGCCTGATCCAGGCGGCCGAGCGGCAGATGCGGGAGTTGGCCTACTACCACTCCTTCGCGCACAAGGTGCCGCCGGCGGTGATCGAGCTGTCCGAGCGGCTGCTGGGAATCGCGCCGGGAGAGATGAGCAAGGTCTTCTACGCCAACTCCGGCTCGGAGGCGAACGACACCGCCATCAAGTTCGTCTGGTACTACTGGAACGCCCGCGGCAAGCCGGAGAAGAAGAAGATCCTCTCGCGCATCCGCGCCTATCACGGCGTGACCATCGCCACCGCGTCGCTGACCGGCCTGCCCTGGAACCACCGCGACTTCGACCTGCCGCTGGAGCGGATCAAGCACGCGGCCTGCCCGCACCACTACCGATTCGCCGAGCCGGGGGAGAGCGAGGAGGCCTTCGCCGACCGCCTGGCCGCCGAACTGGAGCAGCAGATCCTGGACGAGGGGCCGGAGACCATCGGGGCCTTCATCGGCGAGCCGGTGATGGGCGCCGGCGGCGTCATCGTGCCGCCCGCGACCTACTGGGCGAAGATCCAGCCGGTGCTGCGCAAGTACGACATCCTGCTGATCGCCGACGAGGTGATCTGCGGCTTCGGCCGCACCGGCCGGATGTTCGGCTGCGAGACCTTCGACATCCAGCCGGACATGGTCACCGTCGCCAAGGCGCTGTCCAGCGCCTATCTGCCGATCTCGGCGGTGATGATGCGCGACGAGATCTATCAGGCGATCGCCGACAACTCCGCGAAGATCGGGACGCTCGGCCACGGCTACACCTATTCCGGCCATCCGGTGCCGGCGGCCGTGGCCCTGGAGACGCTGAAGATCTACGAGGAGATGGACATCGCCGGCCGCGCCGCCGCCTTGGCGCCGCGGCTGCAGGAGGGGCTGCGGCGTTTCGCCGGGCACCCGCTGGTGGGCGAAGTGCGCGGGATCGGCATGATCGGCGCGCTGGAGTGCGTCGCCGACAAGGCCGGCAAGGCGGCGTTCGACCCGCCGGGCAAGATCGGCGGCCATCTCGATGCCCGCTGCCGGGCCAATGGCGTCATTCTGCGCAACCTTCAGGACACGCTGGCCGTCTGCCCGCCGCTGGTGATCACCGAGGACCAGATCGACGCCATGCTGGAGGGCATCGGCAAGGCGCTGGACGAGACCTGGTCGTGGGCCCGCGGCGAAGGCCTGCTGGCTGCGTGAACGCCTTAGCGGCGGGTGCCGGCCGGCACCCGCCGCGGCGATACGACGCGGCCGGACGGCCGGGGACACGCCGGGGCTGCATGCCGGATGACGATTGCATTATATCGTCATAGGACGTAACCGCCTGGAACAGCCTGGCCAAGCCCCCGGAGACGACCGCCATGGACTACCAGCAGTTCTTCGCCGATGCGCTCGCCGCCCTGAGGTCGGAAGGCCGCTATCGCGTGTTCGCCGAACTGGAGCGCTGCGCCGGAGACTTCCCGAAGGCGATCCGCCACACGGGCGAGACCGTCGACGAGGTCGTGGTCTGGTGCTCCAACGACTATCTCGGCATGGGGCAGCATCCCAAGGTTCTGGCGGCCATGCGCGAGGCCCTGGAGAGATGCGGCGCCGGCGCCGGCGGCACGCGCAACATATCCGGCACCAACCACTACCACGTGCTGCTGGAGCGCGCCCTGGCGGATCTGCACGAGAAGCCGGCGGCGCTGCTGTTCACGTCGGGCTATGTTTCCAACATGGCGGCGCTGTCCACCCTCGCCGCCCGCCTGCCCGACTGCGTGGTGTTCTCGGATGCGCTCAACCACGCCTCGATGATCGAGGGTATCCGGCATTCGCGCGCGGAAAAGCGCATCTTCCGCCACAACGACCCCGAGGATCTGGACCGCAGGCTGGCCGAGGTGGCGCCGGGGCGGGCCAGGCTGGTGGCCTTCGAATCGGTCTACTCGATGGACGGCGACATCGCCCCGATCGCCGAGATCTGCGAGGTCGCGGAGAAGCACGGCGCGCTGACCTACCTGGACGAGGTGCACGCCGTGGGGCTCTACGGCCCGCGCGGCGGCGGCGTGGCCGAGCGCGAGGGCCTGATGCACCGCCTGGACGTCATCGAGGGCACGCTGGGCAAGGCCTACGGCTGCCTGGGCGGCTACATCGCCGCCTCGGCGGAACTGGTGGATTTCGTGCGCTCCCATGCCTCGGCCTTCATCTTCACCACCGCGCTGCCGCCCCATGTTGCCGCCGGGGCGCTGGCCAGCGTGGAGCACCTGAAGCACAGCCAGGCCGAGCGCGACGCCCACCAGGAGCGCGCCGCCACGCTGAAACGCCGCCTGGCCGAGGTTGGCCTGCCCGTCATGGCGTCGCAAAGCCATATCGTGCCCGTCATGATCGGCGACGCCGCGCTGTGCAAGCGGGCCTCCGACGAGTTGCTGGCCCGCCACCGAATCTACGTCCAGCCGATCAACTATCCCACCGTGCCGCGCGGCACCGAGCGGCTACGCTTCACACCCAACCCGATGCACGCCGACGCCGACATGGATCATCTCGTGTCGGCCCTGCGGGACGTGTGGGGCCGCCTGGGTCTGAAGCAGGCCGCCTAGGCGCCCCGCCCCCGCCTTGCCTGCATCCGTACAGCGGCGGCCACGCGGGCGGCGCGCCGTCGCCTTTGAAAAATCGACAAAAAATGACTCCCAATCCGGTTTCGGATGGGCTAGCCTCGCGTCGACTCTGGCACAGGACAGGGTTGCGTTTTTCGCAATGCACGAGGGGACACCCGAGACGTCCGGCGGCGCGCGGCAGGATCCCGCCGCCTCACCAGCCAAAGGGTTTGCAGCAAGAACAAGAAGGTAGGGATGGCGCAGAACGGCAATATCGTCGACTTCGAGCACGTGCAGAAGAGCTACGATGGCGAAACGCTGGTTGTGAAGGATCTGAACATCGGCGTGGAACGCGGCGAGTTCCTGACGCTGCTGGGACCCTCGGGCTCCGGCAAGACCACGGTGCTGATGATGCTGGCCGGATTCGAGGTCCCCACCCACGGCCAGATCCTTCTGAACGGAACGCCGATCAACAACGTTCCGCCGCACAGGCGCGGGATCGGCATGGTGTTCCAGAACTACGCGCTGTTTCCCCACATGACCGTGGCGGAAAACCTCCGCTTCCCCTTGGAGGTCCGCAAGATGAACCGCGCGGAGGCGGACCAGAAGGTGCAGAAGGCGCTCGACATGGTGCGCCTGGGCAGCTTCGGCAACCGCCGTCCCGCGCAGCTCTCCGGCGGCCAGCAGCAGCGCGTGGCGGTGGCGCGTGCGCTGGTGTTCGACCCGGAGCTGGTGCTGATGGACGAGCCGCTGGGCGCGCTGGACAAGAACCTGCGCGAGGAGATGCAGTTCGAGATCAAGCACATCCACGAGAACCTCGGCGTCTCCGTCGTCTACGTCACGCACGACCAGTCCGAGGCGTTGACGATGTCGAACCGCATCGCCGTGTTCGACGACGGCGTGATCCAGCAGCTCGCCGATCCGGCGACGCTGTATGAGCAGCCCGTCAACGCCTTCGTCGCCTACTTCATCGGCGAGAACAACCGTCTGCGCGGGCGGGTGAAGCAGGTCAACGGCAAGAGCTGCACCGTGGAGCTGGAGAATCAGGGGGGACAGGTCGAGGCCCTGAACATCAACACCGACGGCCAGGGCGGCAGCACGACGCTGTCGCTGCGCCCGGAGCGCGTCACGGTGAACCCGGAACCGGGCAGTCTGCCCAACATCTTCGACGCGCGTGTTCAGGAACTGATCTATCTGGGGGACCACATCCGCACCCGCGTCAGCGTGTGCGGCAACGAAGAGTTCGTCATCAAGATCCCGAACACGCACGGCCATGCGGCCATCCGGCGGGGCGAGAGCGTCCGCGTCGGCTGGGCCATGGAGGATTGCCGCGCGCTGGACGGCTGAGGTCGTCCGGCGGCGGCTCGGGCCCGCACCCAGGCGACGCGGCCCGCCAAGGGGCCGTTCCGGGCGCGGGATATGCCCCCGGACCGCGAGCTGTCCGCGCGGGTTGAAGGCCAAGGCACAACAGGGAGTGAGCACATATGAACAAGCAATGGCTGAAAGCGTCGACCGCGGCGGCCTGCGTGGCCGGTGTCGCGCTGGCGGCGTCGTCGGCGTCGGCCGAGGAAACCCTGACGATCGTCTCCTGGGGCGGCGCCTACACCATGAGCCAGGTCAAGGCCTATCACGAGCCTTACATGGAGCGGAATCCCGAGGTCGAGATCGTCAACGAGGACAAATCCGCCAATGGCTTGGCCGGCATTCGCGCCCAGGTTCAGGCGGGCAACGTCACCTGGGACGTCGTCGACATGCTGGAAGGGCCGGCGCTGACCGCCTGCGCCGAGGGCATCATCGAGCCGATCGACCATGACGAGATTCTGGCGCCGGCGCCGGACGGCACGCCGCCCAGCGAGGACTTCATCGAGGGCTCGCTCAGCGACTGCTTCATCCCGGAAATCGTGTACGCCACGCTGTTTGCCTACAACAAGGAGGCGTTCGAGGGCGGCAACTATCCCAGCAAGGTCGCCGACGTCTGGGATACCGACACCTACCCCGGGAAGCGGGCGCTGCAAAAAATCCCGGCGGGCAACCTCGAATGGGCGCTGGCCGCCGACGGCGTGCCGTATGACGAGGTCTACGACGTCCTTGACACCGACGAGGGCGTGGCCCGCGCCTTCGCCAAGCTGGACGAGCTGAAGCCGGATACGATCTGGTGGACCGAGGGCGCGCAGCCGCCCCAGCTCCTGGCCGACCAGGAGGTCTCCATCGCCACCGGTTACAACGGGCGCTTCTTCAATGCGCAGGTCATGGAAGACCAGCCCTTCGAGTTGATGTGGGACGGCCAGCTCTTCGAGCTGGACGGCTGGGTCGTGCCGAAGGGCAAGCTGACGGACCGGGTGAAGGACTATCTGCGCTTCGCCACCGACACCCAGCGGCTCGCCGATCAGGCCAAGTTCATCTCCTACGGCCCGGCGCGCAAGTCCTCGGCGCCACTGGTGGCGACCCACGCGGAGACCGGCATCGACATGAAGCCGCACATGCCGACCAACCCGGAAAACTTCGAGAATCCGATCTCGAAGGACGCCGAGTGGTGGGCCGACAACGGCGACGAGATGTCGGAACGCTTCAACGCCTGGCTGGCGCGCTGAACCACCAGCGGCGGCGGGACGGGTGCGCGCGCCCGTCCCGCCCGGCCCGACATCATCCGGACCCCATCACCTGACTCGGTCTTGTTTGTGCGAGGACGACTATGGCTCAGGCCGAAGCGACCGCCGCCGACCTGACGACGGCCGACGGCACGCCGCTCAAGGTGTCGCTGCGGCGCGCCCTGCGACGCAACAAGCTGCTGGCCTTCGGACTGGCGGCGCCGCTGCTGTTCTTCATCGTCTTCACCTTCCTCATGCCCATCCTGGACATGGCGCAGCGCAGTGTCGACAACGCGCCGGTGCCGGAAACGCTGACGCGGACGGTCCAGGCGCTGGAATCCTGGGATGGCGAGGGGCTGCCGCCCGAATCCGCGTTCGCGGCAATGGCGCAGGATCTGAAGGAGGGGCAGGCCAACCGCAGCATCGGCCAGGCGGCGACCCGGTTGAACTACCAGGAATCCGGAATGCGCTCGCTCATCCTCGGTTCCGCGCGCAAAATCGGCAATGCCTCGCCGCCCTGGAAAGAGGCCCTGATCGAGATCGACGACGACTGGGGCGAGCGCGAGACCTGGCAGGTCATCAAGCAGCACAGCGGCTACTACACGGCGGCCTACTATCTGAACGCCCTCGATTACACCTACAACGAGGAAGGTGAAATCGTTGAGCAGCCGAACTACCGCCAGATCTACCAGATGCTGTTTCTGCGGACGCTCTGGATGTCGGCGCTGATCACCGGACTCTGCCTGCTGCTCGGCTTCCCGGTATCCTACTTGCTGGCGAACCTGCCGGCGCGACATTCCAACATGCTGATGATCCTGGTGCTGCTGCCGTTCTGGACCTCGCTGCTGGTGCGCACGACAACCTGGATCGTCATGCTGCAGACGGAGGGCGTACTCAACGACATGATGGTCTGGGCCGGTGTCATCTCCGACGAGGGCCGCCTGCAGATGATCTACAACAAGATCGGCACCATCGTCGCGATGACCCAGATCCTGCTGCCCTTCATGATTCTCCCGCTGTACTCGGTGATGAAGGGCATCTCGCCGAGCTACCTGCGCGCCGCGCGCTCGCTGGGCGCCAACCCGCTGGTGGCCTTCTGGCGCGTCTATGTGCCCCAGACGGTGCCGGGCATGGGCGCCGGCGGCATCCTGGTGTTCATCCTGGCGATCGGCTACTACATCACGCCGGCCCTGGTGGGCGGCCGCTCCGGGCAGCTCATCTCCAACTACATCGCCTACCACATGCAGGAGTCGCTGAACTGGGGCCTCGCCGCGGCCATCGGCACCATCCTGCTGCTCGGCGTGCTGCTGATGTACATCGTCTACAACCGCATCGTCGGCATCGACAACATGAAGCTGGGGTAAGGCAAAGATGGCGAAGTTCGCGCCCTATGTCGGCCCGCTCGAGCGCGCCTGGCACTATATCTACCTGGCGATCTGCGCGTTCGTCTTTCTGTTCCTGATCGCGCCGATCCTGATCATCATCCCGCTCAGCTTCAACGCGGAGCCATATTTCACCTTTACCCCCGGCATGCTCTCCTTCGACCTCGATGCGTACTCGCTTCGGTGGTACCAGGACTTCTTCACCTCGGAGAGCTGGATTCACTCGATCAAGAACAGCTTCATCATCGCCATCGCCGCGACCTTCCTGGCCACGGCGCTGGGCACGCTGGCGGCGCTGGGGCTGTCGCGCCCGCACATGCCGGCGCGCACGCTCATCATGTCGCTGCTGATCAGCCCCATGATCGTGCCGCTGATCATCTCCGGCGCGGCGATGTTCTTCTTCTACTCCCAGATCAACCTGGCGCAGACCCACCTCGGCGTCATCCTGGCCCACACGGCGCTGGGCACGCCCTTCGTCGTGATCACGGTGACGGCGACCCTGGTGGGTTTCGACCGGCAGTTGATCCGGGCCTCGCAGTCCCTGGGCGCGCCGCCGTCGCGGACCTTCTTCAAGATCATCCTGCCGCTGATCGCGCCGGGCGTGATCTCCGGCGCGCTGTTCGCCTTCATCACCTCCTTCGACGAGGTGGTCATCGTGCTCTTCCTCGCCGGCTACGAGCAGCGGACCATTCCGCTGGAGATGTGGTCCGGCATCCGGGAGCAGATCAGCCCGACCATTCTGGCGGTGGCGACCATGCTGATCACGATCTCGATCCTGCTCCTGACCTCTCTGGAACTGCTGCGCCGCCGCAACGAAAGGCTGCGCGGCATGACGCCGGGCTGAGAGCGGCGGCCTGGTCACGACGCGCGGGGCGCGCCTGGCTCGCCAGGCGCGCCCCTGCTTTTTGCGCCGAACCTGGACATTGCTCCTGTTGGCGCCTATTTTCTTCGTGTGCTCAGCGTGTCGCCAAGGGGGATTCGATGTATCGCGACAACACTCTCATCCCCACGGAAGCCGTCCGCCTGGCTGCCCTTGGCGCCCTGGCCTCCCAGGATATGACCTACGCCGCGGTGGCCGAGGACGTGCGCCACTTCACCCAGCGCATCGTCGGCCCATCGCTGGACCTCGTGGGCACGCCCCTGGAACTCTTGATCGTGGAGGGGCTCATCGAGCCTGTCGACGGCAAGGGAATGGAGGACAATGCGCGCCTGCGCATCACCGATGCCGGACGTGCGGAGTTGGTGCGGCTGATGACGTCCTCCGTCCGGGCGCCGATCAACGACATCGGCAAGCTGATCATCGCCCTGAAGATGCGTTTTCTCCACCTGCTGGACGAGTCGGACCGCCAGGAGCAGGTGGACCTGATGGTCGAGATGATCACGCGCGAGTTGGCCCGGCTGAGCGATCTGCGGGCGAGCTACGCCGGCGAGCCGGGCTTCTTCCTCGACTGGCTGGACCAGGACATCGCGGCGACAGAGGCACGCCTGGCCTGGTTCCGCGATCTGCAGAGCCGGCTTTCCTGAGACTGCCCGTCCCCTTTTCTTGCATGCCCGCGCACCGTCGCGTCAGAGCCGCGTGCGCGCAAGCTGGGCGCGCAGGATATCGACCAGGCTGATCATCCCGCAAAGCTGGCCACCGTCGCTCACCGGCAGATGCCGGCACCGCATCTTGCGCATCGTGGCCGACACCGTCGCCAGCTCGTCGCTCGGCTTGCAGGTCTCTACCTTGTGAAAGCAGGCGTCGCCCACCGGCCAGCGGAGAAACTCCGTACCGTTCCTCGCCATTCCGCGGATGATGTCGCGCTCGGAGATGATGCCGTCGATGCTGCGGCCGGTCCTGGAGATGACCAGCGCGCCGATGTTGTGCTTCGCCATAGTCTTGACCGCGAGGCCGACCGACGACTGCGGCTTCAGCGTGACCACGCTGTCGCCCTTCTGGTTCAGAATATCGCGGACGCGCATCCCGATCCCCCCAAAAACCCGCACGCTCTGCCCGGCATGCCTCGGCAAGGGCGGGCCGTGAGGTCACACTGCGGTCGAACCTTCGCTCACTAAACGGCATGCGCAACGCGTTCGGCAACAGGAATCTGCCGCGACGCGCCACGCCTCGCCACACGCGTGTGCGAGCCGGGAGGAATCAGTACAGATGCTGGCCGCCGGTGACAAAGATCTCCGTGCCCGTGACATAGCCGAAATCCGGGCTGCAGAGCTGGAACACCGCGCCGGCCACCTCCTCGGGGGTGCCCATGCGGTGCATGGGGATGCGCGGGATCAGCGTCTCGTACTCGGGGCCGACCATCGAGGTCTCGATCTCCCCCGGCGCCACGGCG
Source organism: uncultured Rhodovibrionaceae bacterium (assembly GCA_964561005.1). Classification (GTDB taxonomy): domain Bacteria; phylum Pseudomonadota; class Alphaproteobacteria; order Kiloniellales; family Rhodovibrionaceae; genus CAZLNO01. Next base: position 30,956 of record CAZLNO010000027.1, read on the forward strand.
TTGACCCGCACGCCAAGCTCGGCGAACTCCACCGCCAGCTCGCGGGTGAGCGCCGAGAGCGCCGCCTTGGAGGTGGAATACGCCGAGCCCGCGAAGGGATGGATGGCGTGGCCGGCGATCGAGGTGATGTTGACGATGCTGCCCTTGCCCTTGCGCAGGGCCACGGCGAAACCACGCGCCAGCGCCAGCGGCGCGAAGAAGTTGAGTTCGAAGACCCGACGCCATTCGTTCATGTCGCCGTTGAGGCAGCCCAGCCGCTCCTTGAACGGCGTCTTGGGCGACACCGCCGCGTTGTTCACCAGCGCGTGCAGCGGCGCCCCGGCCAGGATGCGGTTCGCCTCGGCGATGAAGTGGTCCAGGCTGCCACGGTCGCCGAGGTCCACGGTGATGTGATGGGTCCAGTTGGGATCGCGCTTGCACTCGGCCGGCACGTCCTCGCGCGAGCAGGTAATGATCTGCCAGCCCTCGGCGCTGAAGCGGCGCACGGTGGCGTGGCCGATCCCGCGGCTGGCCCCGGTCAGCAGCACGGTTTTGCGCGACTCGCTCATGACATTGCCGAGTCTAGCGAAACCACGCGCGAACGCCAGGGGTCGTCACGCCGCGTCGTCCCCGTAGGCGCGCTTGGGATGCTCGGGGTGGGACTGGATGAAGTGACGCAGCACGGCACGCAGCTTCATCTCCTTCGCGTAGTCCTCGGCCCGACGCGCCGCGTCGATGTCGTCCAGGATGATGCGCCGGAGCATCGGGATGCCGTTTTCCGAGTGACAGAGATAGTAGCCGAACTCGGCTGCGCAGATCTCCGGCATATGCTCGTGCTCGGCGATCGCCTCGATTTCCTCCTCGGTGAGCTCGCTGAGCTCCCGCACGTCTTCATACGTCAGCATGGCGCAACTCCTTCACCAGACAGGCGCCCCACGGCGCCTCGCCCGCCCGCGTCAATGGGCCAGCATGAGCGGTAGGCTGGCCGAGCGCAGCACCGTCCGCGTCACCCCGCCCAGGATAAGCTGCCGCAGCCGGCTGTGCGCGTAGGCACCCATGGCCAGCATGTCGGCTCCAGCGGCGGTGGCCTCCTCCAGAATGGCCTGGCCGGCCTCGCGACCGCCTCCGCGCACCGGCTTCGCCTCCGCGCGGATGCCGTGGTAGGCCAGATAGCCCACGACATCGCCAGGGTCCGCCCCGACGCCGCCCTCGTCCACCGTGATCACGGTCACCTTCTTGGCCGCCTTCATGACGGGCAGCGCGGCGGCCAGCGCATGCACGCCCGGCACGGTGGCCCGCCAGGCGAAGGCGACATGGCTGCCGATCGCCTCGGGCGGCGTGGTCGGCGCCACCAGCACCGGCCGGCCGGTCTCCATGATCGCCGATTCCAGCGTCGGGGTCGCCGGCGGCTCGCCCTCGCCGTGCTGCCGGGTCACGACCAGCAGGTCGAACAGCTTGCCCTGCTCGGCCACCACCTCGTGCTCGCGGCCCTGCCGGCTGCGATAGGCGACGGCGAAGCCTTCCGGCACCTCGCTGCCGGCATCGATGGTGGGCAGCCCGGCGTCCGCCACCCGCCGCGCATAGATCTCGGCGGCGGCTTCCGCGCGCTTTTCGCTTTCCTGGCGCACCGTCTCGATGATGTCCTCGATCATCGTGGCGGTCATGCCGTCGGCGGCCAGGGGAACCGCGTGCTGCGGATCGATCGAGACGTGCAGGGCCTCGACATAGGCTTTCTGAATTTCGCCCAGCGTCAGCGCGGTTCGCAGGACCGCCTCGCTGCCCTCGCCGCCGTCGAGCAGGCACAGAATCTTGCGGATGGCCATCTCCCTCTCCCGCCCTACCTGGTTCGCGATTGGTCTTTGCATTGGAACGTAGGCCAAAGCGTCGCGCCCCGCATTGACCTTCGTCAACAGATGACGACGGCAGCCGCCAGGGGTTACGTGAGGGGCGTGCTGTCGTCGTCGACGCCGAAGGGGTCCTGGTGGATGATCACCTCGGCGTCGGGAAAGGTGGTGCGCAGCTCGGTTTCAATGGTGTCGGCGATCACGTTCGCCTGGCGCAGGTTCATCCGCCCGTCGAGCTCCAGGTGAAGCTGGATGAAGCTCTGCGGCCCGGACGCGCGGGTGCGCAGGTCGTGCATGCCCAGGACCTGCGGATGCTGGCGGACGATCTCGACGATCCGGGCGCGATCGGCATCCGGCAACTCGCGATCCATCAGCATGTCGAGCGCGCCACGCGCGATCCGCGCCGCCGTGGTCAGGATATAGGCCGCGATGACCAGCCCGAACGCGGGGTCGATCCAGGTCCAGCCGAACTCCATCCACAACAGCAGCGCCACGACGACCGCGGCGTTGACCAGCACGTCGCCGACATAGTGCAGGCTGTCGGCGCGGATCGCGAGCGAGCGCGTGCGCCGTATGACCGAACGCTGATAGGCCACCAGCACCAGCGTGGCGGCGATCGAGACCAGCATGACAAGAATGCCGAACTCGCCCTGCTGTACCGGTCGGGGCGCGATGAAGCGCTGGCCGGCCGAAATCACGAGGAACAAGGCCGAGCCGCCCACGAAGGCCGATTGCCCGAGGGCGGCCAGCGGCTCCAACTTGCCGTGACCGAAGCGGTGCTCCCGGTCCGCGGGGGTCAGCGCATGGCGCACCGCCATCATGTTCACCAGGGAGGCCGCCACATCGAGAACGGAGTCCACCAGCGTCGAAAGCAGGCTCACCGAATCCGTGACGACCCACGCCCCCAGCTTGACGACGACGAGGATGCTGGCCGTCGCGACGGCGGCGTAGGTTGCCCGCCGCATCAGGCGTCCGACGCGCCCGCCGGCGGCCAGCGGGGCACAGAGCGTCTCGCGTTCCACGGTCATGCGGTGGCGTTAGCCAAATTCGCGCCGCCCGACAAGCGATCCAGCGCGTCGGGCCCCGGCATCGCGGCGCCGGTGCGCCGGAAGAAGAGCACGATCGAGGTCCACTGCACCGCGCCGTCGTTACAGACGACCGCGCGGCGGCGGCGATGCTGGTTCTGCGGCAGCGGCAGGCTGTCGACGACGTACGCGTAGGGCAGTGAATCGTACGCGACGGGCCCAACCAGCTCGAAGGCCGGGCGCACCGAGGCGATCAGCGCCTCCAGGTCGCCGCGGTTGAAGTACTCGGGATGGCTGTACTCCGGCAGCAGCAGGTACTCGGTCGCCACGCAGGCGACACCGCCCGGCCGGGTGACGCGCGCCATCTCCGCCAGCGCCTGGCGCGCGGCGGCATGGCCGCCGAAGTGCTCGATCGACGACAGGCTCCAACAGATATCGAAGCTCCGGTCGGGAAACGGCAGCCGGCACGCGTCCGCGACGGCGAAGGAGGTGCGCGCGCGGTCGAAGGGGCGCGGACAGTAGCGTTCCGGCCGCAACGCCACGTCGATGTCGGCCTCGGCGCCCCAGTTCCGAGACCACGTCTCGCCGCCGTAGAGATCGCTCGAGACCACCTGCCGGATGCGGTCGGCCAGATAAAAGATGATTGGCTCCCGCCCGGAACCGACACCCAGCGCCCGAGCCTCGGGGTGAATTGCTCCGAGCTTGTAGAGACCGTAGAGGCAGTGGGTCCACTCGTAGCCCTTGCGGTTGACCTCGCCGTTCGAGGAGCGGAACACATGCTTGAGATACAGGCGCATGTCCTCGCCGCCCAGCGCGTAGCTCTCCAGCTCTTCGTGCAGGCGGGTCCATTGCGGGTCCTCGTAGCGCCGCGGGTCCACCACGCCGCTGAGGCGACGGACGTGGGAGAACGGCAGGCGCCGTTGCAGCCGTTTCAGGCGCGGCTTCAAGGGCAGGGTCATCGGGGCCGTGTCGTCGGGTGGCGCGATCGGGGGCGAAGCTAGCCGCTCCCATCCGGCGCGTAAAGCCGAACGCGCCGCGCCCGCGGAAACACCGGCCGGCGTTTTCGCGGGCGGGCAGGGCCGGCCTGCTTGTCACCCGCGAGCGCGGCCAGTAGGATGCCTCGCGCAGTCCGGCCGCCCT
>CAZLNO010000028.1:0-18518 GCA_964561005.1 uncultured Rhodovibrionaceae bacterium
GAGCGCGAGCCGTAGGTGCCCAGGCCATAGGGCGCGGTGTCGGTGTCGCCCTCCTCGATGGCGATGTTGTCGGCGCCGATGCCGATCTCGCTGGCCAGGATCTGGGCGTAGGTGGTCTCGTGCCCCTGGCCCTGGGTCTTGGTGCCCAGGCGGGCGATCGCCGCGCCGGTGGGGTGGATGCGGATCTCGCAGCTATCGAACATCCCGATGCCCAGGATGTCGCAGTTCCGCGTCGGGCCGGCGCCGACGATCTCGGTGAAGAAGGCCACGCCGATTCCCATCAACTCGCGCGTCTCGCCGCGGTCGAAGGCGGCGCGGCGCTCGGCCTGCTCGCGGCGCAGGCCGTCGTAATCCACCGCCGCCATCATCTTCTTCATCGCGGTGGGATAGTCGCCGCTGTCGTACTCCCAGCCCAGGCACTGCTGGTAGGGGAACTGCTCCGGCTGGATGAAGTTCTTCAGCCGCAGCTCGGCCGGGTCCATGCCCAGCTTTTGCGCCAGGATGTCCACCATCCGCTCGATCATGTAGGCGGCCTCGGTCACCCGGAAGGAGCAGCGGTAGGCCACCCCGCCCGGCGCCTTGTTGGTGTAGACGCCGTCCACGCTCACATGCGCGGTGGGGATGTCGTAGGACCCGGTGCAGATGTTGAAGAACCCGGCGGGGAACTTGCTGGGGTCGGCGCAGGCGTCGAAGGCGCCGTGGTCGGCCAGCACGTGGGCGCGCAGCCCGGTGATGCGGCCGTCCCGGGTCGCCGCCAGCTCCGCCGTCATGTGGTAGTCGCGGGCGAAGGCGGTGGTGGTCAGGTTCTCGATGCGTGATTCCACCCACTTCACCGGCACGCCCAGCACGATCGAGGCGACGATGGCGCAGACATAGCCGGGATAGACCCCGACCTTGTTGCCGAAGCCGCCGCCGATGTCCGGCGCGATGACGTGGATCTTGTGCTCCGGAATACCCGACAGCAGCGCCGCCACGGTGCGCACCACGTGCGGCGCCTGGAAGGTGCCGTAGAGCGTCAGCGCTTCGTTCACCTTGTCCATCGAGGCGACGCAGGCGCAGGTCTCCAGCGGCGCGGGGTGGACGCGCTGATAGCTGATCAGCTCCTTGACCGTCACCTCGGCCTGGTCGAAGGCGCCGTCGGTGGCGGCCTTGTCGCCGACCTCCCAGGTGAAGATGTGGTTGTGGTGCCGGCGCGCGCCGTGCGCGCCCTCGTTCTTGCCCTGCAGGTCCTCGCGCAGCACCGGCGCGTCGTCGTCCAGCGCGCGGAAAGGGTCGACCAGCGGCGGCAGGTCCTCGTACTCGATCTCGACCAGCTCCGCCGCGTCGGCGGCGATGTAGCGGTCCTCGGCGATGACGAAGGCGACCTCCTGGTTCTGGAACAGCACCTTCTCCTCGGCCAGCACGGCCTGCACGTCGCCGGCCAGCGTGGGCATGTAGTGCAGGCCCAGCGGCTTCAGGTCCGCGGCGGTCAGCACCGCCTTCACGCCCGGCAGGGCCAGCGCCGCCGAGGCGTCGATCGACGTGATGCGCGCGTGGGCGTGCGGCGAGCGCACGAACTCGCCGTGCAGCATGCCGGGCAGCTTGACGTCGTCGACATAGCGGCCCCTGCCCTGGATGAAGCGCGCGTCCTCGGTGCGCTTGCGCGGGCAGCCGACGCCCTTGAGGTCGTCGCTGCGCTGTTCCCTGGTCGCGACCTCGCTCATTCCGCGGCCTCCCTCGTTTCGGCCAGACGCTCGGCGGCGTGGCGGACCGCCTTGACGATGTTCTGATAGCCGGTGCAGCGGCAGAGGTTGCCGGACAGACCCCAGCGGATCTCCTCTTCCGAGGGGTTGGGGTTCTCCTGCAACAGGCGGTAAGCGCGCATGATCATTCCCGGCGTGCAGTAGCCGCACTGCAGGCCGTGCATCTCGCGAAAGCCCTCCTGGAGGGGGTGCAGCGTGCCGTCGGCGCCGGCCAGGCCCTCGACGGTGGCGACCTCGCCGCCGTCGGCCTGGATGGCGAACAGCGTGCAGGATTTCACCGAGCGGCCGTCCAGGTCGACCGTGCAGGCGCCGCAGTGGCTGGTCTCGCAGCCGATGTGCGCGCCGGTCAGGCCCAGGTGCTCGCGCAGCAGGTGGATCAGCAGGGTGCGCGGCTCGACCAGGGCGTCCACCGGCTGGCCGTTCACCGTCAGCTTGATATGGACCTTGTCGGACATGGGGCGGACTCTCCCTTCGAAGGGGGTCAGGCGGCGGCGCGCTGGCGCGCCCGCTGGATGGCGCGCGTGGCCATGACGCCGGCCATGCGCTTGCGGTAGTCCTCCGGCCCGCGGCCGTCGGCGGCCGGCTCGGCGATGGCGACGCAGGCCGCGGCGGCCTTCGCGATGGCGTCGCGGTCCACGGGCGAGCCCTCCAGCGCCGCCACGGCGTCGGGGACGTAGAGCGGCGTGTCCGCCACGTTGGTCAGCGCCACCGCCGCCCGGCGGCAGCGCCCGCCGTCCATGACCAGGACCACCGCCGCCGCCGCGGTGGCGTAGTCGCCCACCTTGCGCTTCAGCTTCTCGTAGGCGTAACCGTGGCCGGCCGGCGGCACCGGGATGCGCGCCTCGGTCAGCAATTCCTCGGGCTCGCGCAGGGTGGTGTAGGCGCCCTCGTAGAACTCGCGCGCGGCCACCTGCCGGGTCCCGTCCGGGCCTTGCAGGGTGAAGGTGGCGTCGAGGCACTGCATCAGGGCGGGCATGTCGTTGCCGGGATCGCCGTTGGCGACGTTGCCGCCCAGCGTGCCCAGGCTGCGCACCTGCGGGTCGGCGATCTGCGCCGCCGTCTCGGGGACGATGGGGCAGCGGCGGGCCAGCTCGTCGGAGGTGAGCAGGTCCTGCTGCGTCGTCATCGCGCCGAGCACGATCTCGTCGCCTTCGACGCGGATGCCGGCGAGATCCCGGATGCGGCGCAGGTCGATCAGGTGCTTCGGCGCGGCCAGGCGCAGCTTCATCATCGGCACGAGGCTGTGCCCGCCGGCCAGCGCGAAGGCGTCCTCGCCCAGTTCGCCGATGAGGCGCACGGCCTCGGCGACGGACTCCGGGCGGTGGTAGGTGAAGGGCGCGGGTATCATCGTCGACCTCCCCGGTCGCGTTTGGCGCCGGTTCGCCCGAGGGCGCCGGCACCTGTCTTCGCTTCTTTCGCCCACCGATTCAGCCGCCGCCGCGCCGGCGCAGGCAATGCGGCGCGCACGAGCGGCGCCGCGAGTGCACGAGCGGCGGTGGTCTGCACGAACGGCGACTACGGGCGTGCGTGTCCGAGCGCCGCACGCACCTGGGACATACGGCGGCGGCTGACCGGCACGCGATAGGCCCGCTCGCCGTCCAGCCGCAGCTCGCCCTGGTCGCGGACCTGCCGCAGGGCCACGGCGTGCGAGAGGTTGACGATGTGGCTGCGGTGGACGCGCAGGAAGGCGCCGGCGCCGCTGAGCTGGCGGTCCAGCTCGGAGATGGATCGGTCGCAGAAGTACGTACGCGCGCCGTCGAAGATGCGCGTGTAGTGCGCGTCCGCCTGCACGGCATAGATGCGCTCGCGCGGCAGCAGCACGGTCTGTCCGCCGGCCTTGACCGGGATACCCGCTGACGCCGCGCCGGCTGGCCGGCTTTCCGCGCCGGGTCCGCCACGGGACGGAGGCTCCGTTCCCACGCCGAAGGTATCGAGGCCGCCGGGCCCCGTGGCCGGCACCGTGGCCGGCTGCTCCGGCAGCACCACCAGGACGAACAGGCCGGTCACGACGAAAGCGGATACCGCCACGACGATGGCCAGCAGACTGGAACTCAGCGCCGGTGCCGTCACCTCCACGGGGGAACCGCCCGGCAGGAAGTCGACGGCGGCCATCGCCGTGTAGTGCATGGTCGAGATCGCCAGGCCCATCGCGCCGCCGCCCAGCAGGATGGGCTGCCGCCGGCCGGACGCGAAGCACAGCCACAGGGCCCCGGTGGCCGCCGCGATGCCGACCACGGTGCTGGCCAGCACCACGGGCGGCTTGTAGACCGTGATGCAGTTCGCCTGCATCGCCGCCATGCCGATGTAGTGCATCGCCGCGATGCCGCCGCCCATCAGCGTCCCGGCCAGCGACAGGCGCGGCGGGGTGAGTGGCCGGTAGCTGGCGAAGAAGACGCCCAGGCCCACGACCAGGATGCACACCAGGGCGGAGACCAGCGTCATCAGCACGTCGTAGGCCACGGCGACCGGCAGGTCGAAGGCCAGCATGCCGATGAAATGCATGGACCAGATGCCGATTCCCAGCGACAGCGCCGAGGCCACCAGGATCAGCTTGGATGGCAGCGCGTGCGGCTCGCTCAGGCGGCGCGCCAGGAACAGGCTGACATAGCTGCCCTGGACCGCGATCAGCACCGACAGCGCCACCAGGCGCCAATCGTACTCCACCGGCACCGCTGCACGCCTCCCGACCCCGCGCTCACCGAGGGGGCTCGATGACAAGCTCCGTCAGGTTACCGGCGTGGCCGGGCGCGCGCAAGAAGGCGACGACAAAAGCGGCGTGCCGGCCTCTGCTTGTACGCGCCGTCGTTGTCGGGCCGTGGCTGGCGGCGGCGACCGCAAATGCAAACTTCGATAACGCAATTTTTGTGGGATTTTATCCAGAACTCGTGGTTTTGAATTGTAATCGCTTCCAAAAGATCGCTGTTCGGAACATGAACAGGGTGGGCGACTGAAAAAAGTTCCCACGAAATTGCTTGCATCGGGAGGCAAAAGAATTAATATTCGGTAAACGAAGTGCGATGCGGGCAACAAGATCGAATGCATTGGCCGCCCAAAGCTGGAACGAGCGTATCGTGATGACCGAGCCAACCAAGACCGCTAGTCTCCGAGGCACCGCTTATGAGGAAGGGTCCAAGACCGTCATGAACATGGACCAGAGCACGTCGACCAGCCAGTCCGAAGAAATCGCGCTGGCGCTGGAGCAGTTGATTCGTTTGCACTACAGTCAAAGCTTCCGTCACGGGCTCAAGCCGGCACAGTGGCATGCTTTGCGCTATTTCGCCCTGGCCGACGAGGCTGACAGAACCGTGACCGCCTTCGCGCGACACCGCGCGTCGACCATGGGCACCGCGTCCACGACGATCTCCACCCTGGTGCAGAAAGGCTACCTCGCCAGGGACTATGGGGACGGCGTGCCGCGCAACCGTGGGCTGCACCTGACCGAGCGCGGGCAGAAGTTGCTTGAAGACGACCCGATCAAAACTTTGGTCGATGCCATCGACGATCTCAGCGCCGACGAACGGCAATCGATGTCGCGCATCCTGGACAAACTCGTCACCAGGATGTCGCGCGTTCGAACGGTGTTGCGAACGTCGAGCGAATAGCCTCCCGCTGGCGCATCGCCTCGCGGAAGTCTGGCGTCATGCGATCGGCAGATCACGGTCTGGCGCGGGTCGCGCCGCTTAACGCGGCGCGATGACCATGATCATTTGCCGGCCTTCCATTTTCGGACTGGCTTCCACCTTCGCCTGATCGGCAACGGCTTCGCGGACCCGCTCCAGAAGCTTCTGGCCAAGATCCTGGTGGGCCATTTCCCGGCCGCGGAAGCGCATCGTCACCTTGACCTTGTCGCCTTCCGCCAGGAATTTCTCGATGGCCTTCATCTTCACGTTGTAATCGTGCTCGTCGATGTTCGGGCGCATCTTGATTTCCTTGACCTCGATGGTCTTCTGCTTTTTGCGCGCCTCGTTCTGGCGCTTCTGCATTTCATACTTGTAGCGCCCGTAATCCAGAATCTTGCAAACAGGTGGGCTGGCCGTCGGCGAAATCTCCACGAGGTCAAGCCCCGCCGATTCCGCCCGCTCGCGCGCCTCGCGGGTTGGCACGACGCCTACATTGTTGCCCTCCTCGTCGATGAGGCGGACTTCCCGAATCGTGATCTGCTCGTTCACGCGCGGCCCGTCTTTCGACGGCGCGCTATCGGCGGTTGGCCTTGCTATGGATCAAGCTCCCTTCGCTGCGGTTGTAGAATACCGCGTCGGCCCGTCGATCGACGAGGGGCGGACCGACGCGACGGCGTTCAGGCCGGTGGCGCTGCCTCTGTGCGAAGTGTAGCCAGTGCGTCGTCGAGCGCAAGAACCTCCTGCCGTTTCTCGCTGCCCAGCCGGCGCAGCGCCACGGTGCCCTGTTCCGCCTCGCGATTGCCCACCACGGCGATGGCGGGGACCTTCATGTGGCTGTGCTCGCGCACCTTGTAGTTGATCTTCTCGTTGCGCAGGTCCGTCTCGACACGCAGGCCCGCGCCGCGCAGCTTTGCCGCCACCCCTTCCGCATAGCTGTCCGCGGCGTCGGTGATCGTCGCCACCACCACCTGCACCGGGGCCAGCCACAGCGGGAAACGCCCGGCGTACTCCTCGATCAGGATGGCGATGAAGCGCTCGAAGGAGCCCAGGATCGCCCGGTGCAGCATCACCGGCCGGTGCTTCTGGCCGTCCTCCCCGATGTAGGTGGCGTCGAGCCGCTCGGGAAGCACGAAGTCCACCTGCAGCGTGCCGCACTGCCAGTCGCGGCCGAGCGCGTCGCGCAACACGAATTCCAACTTCGGTCCATAAAACGCGCCCTCGCCGGGGTTCAGCGTGTAGGGCAGCCCCGTCGACTCCACGGCGTTGCGCAGGGCCGATTCGGCCTTGTCCCAGACCGCGTCCGAGCCGGCGCGCTTTTCCGGCCGGTCGGAGAACTTGACCTTGACGTCGTCGAAGCCGAAGGCCGAGTAGATCTCCTGCAGCAGGTCGCAAAAGCGACGCGTCTCGCTGTTGATCTGGTCCTCGGTGCAGAAGATGTGGGCGTCGTCCTGGGTAAAGGCGCGCACCCGCATCAGGCCGTGCAGCGCGCCCGACGGCTCGTAGCGGTGGCAGGAGCCGAACTCCGCCATGCGGTAGGGCAGATCGCGGTAGCTGGTGATGCCCTGCTTGAAGATCTGCACGTGCCCCGGACAGTTCATCGGCTTGATCGCCAGGGTGCGCTCGTCCTCGGTCGTCGCCGTGAACATGTGGTGGTGGAACTTGTCCCAGTGCCCGGACTGCTCCCACAGCGCCCGGTCGATGAGTTGCGGTGTCTTCACCTCCACATAGTCCGAGGCCTCCAGCCGCCGGCGCACGAAGTCCTCGATGACGCGGTACAGCGTCCAGCCCTTGGGATGCCAGAACACGCTGCCGACCGCCTCCTCCTGCTGGTGGAAGAGGTCGAGCTCGCGGCCCAGGCGGCGGTGGTCGCGCTTCTCGGCCTCCTCCAGCATGTGGAGGTGGTCCTTGAGCTGCTTGTCGCTCTCCCACGCCGTGCCGTAGACGCGCTGAAGCTGCTCGTTGCGCTGGTCGCCGCGCCAGTAAGCGCCGGAGACCTTCAGCAGCTTGAAGGCGTGGCCCAGCTTGCCCGTCGAGGGCAGGTGCGGGCCGCGGCAGAGGTCCAGCCAGTTCCCCTGGCGGTAGATGCGGATCTCGGTGTCGCGCGGCAGCGTCTCGATGTGCTCGGCCTTGTACTTCTCGCCGATCTCGTTGAAGTGGTGGATCGCGTCCTCGCGGTCCCAGACCTCGCGCACGATGGTCTCGTCGCGGTCGACGATCTCGTGCATGCGCTGCTCGATCCTTTCCAGGTCCTCCGGCGTGAACGGCTCCTTGCGGGCGAAGTCGTAGTAGAAGCCGTTCTCGGTCGGCGGGCCGAAGGTGACCTGGGTGTCGGGATAGAGCTCCTGCGTCGCCTCGGCCATCACGTGCGCGGCATCGTGGCGCAGCAGCTCCAGCGCGTCGGGGTGGCCGCGGGTGACGATCTCCACCGTGGCGTCCTGGGGGATCGGCCGCGTGAGGTCGCGCAGCTCCCCGTCCACCTTGATCGCCAGGGCGTCCTTCGCCAGCTTCCGGCCGATGCGCTCGGCCACCTCCTGGCCGGTGGGCGCGTGAGCGAACGCCAGCGTCGCCCCGTCGGGCAGGGTGATCGTCACCTCTTGTTGAGCTTCCGCAACCTCGCTCAAGGCACGTCCTCCGGATCTCGGCCGATAAAGCGGATCGCCGCCAAGCTATCGGCCCTCAGGGCTCTGTCAAGATTCGCGACGGCGGGCTTTCGTCCCGTGGCGACATCGCCGCCACCGTTTCGCCGTCGAGGAGTTCATCATAGACGGCCAATGTTTTCGAACACATTGCCGCCAGCGAAAAATCGCGCGCCCGCCGCCGCGCCGCCACGCCCAGACGCGCCCGCGCCCCGGCGTCCAGCGACAGCGCCCAGGCCACCCCGCGCGCCAGGTCGTCCAGGTCGCCGGGGCGGACCAGACGGGCGGTCTCCCCCGGCAGCACCTGCTCCGGCACGCCGCCGTGGCCGCTGGCGACCACCGGCCTGCCCATCGCCTGCGCCTCGCTGGCCACGCGGCCGAAGGCCTCGGGGTCGGTGGAGGCGGAGACGACCACGTCGCTCAGCATGTAGGCCGCCGGCATGTCGTCGCAATCGTCGTGGATGCGCACCCGCTCCGCGAGGCCCCGCGCGGCGATCAGGCGCTCCAGCTCCCGGCGGTAGCCGCGCCGTCCCTGGTCCGATCCGACCAACAGGGCATGAAAGGGCCGCTCCCCCAGGCGCGCCAGCGCCTCGACCAGCACCGCCTGCCCCTTCCAGCGGGTCAGCCGCCCCGGCAGCAGCACCACCGGCACCCCGGCCGGCAGCGACCAGCGTTCCGCCAGCGCGCGCAGGCGCTCGGCATCGACGGTCTCGGGGTCGAAGCGGTCGAGGTCGATGCCGCGCGGCACCACGCGCAGGCGGTCCTCGCCGACGCCGTAGTGCCGGCGCACATGCTCGGCGATGAACCCGGAGATCGCGATCACCCGGTCGCCCCGCGCCATGACGCTGTTGTAGGCCCGCTTGGCGGCGGTCCGGAAGTTATAGGTGCCATGAAACGTGGTGACGAAGGGCACCCCCTCGGCCCGCGCCGCCAGCAGCGCGCTCCACGCCGGCGCGCGCGAGCGGGCGTGCACCAGGTCCACCCCGCGCGTCCGGATCAGCCGCCGCAATCGTGCGACATTGGCGAGCAGTCCCGCCGGGTCCTTGCGGTGCAGCGGCAGGGTTACGTGCGCCGCGCCCGCGGATTCCAGCTCCGCCGCCATCGCGCCGCCGGCGGAGGCGAGCAGCGCGGTGTCGCCGCGCGCGGCAAGGGCGGCGGCGATGTCCACGGCCCCGCGCTCCACCCCGCCGGTCTCCAGCCGGGGCAGCACCTGCAGGATCACCTTCGGGCGACCGGTGTTCGCGCGCTCTTGGGCCGTCATGCCTCGGGTGCTATCGTTCGCGCGCCGGGCCGGCGCGCCATCGCTCGCCGCCGCGCCTGCCACGGAAGGCCCGGCCGCACAAGCGGAAATCCGCATTCGCGCCAGGAGAGGCTCCGCCATGGCCCCGACCTCCGACCTCGAACCGACGCCCGAGCCGCAGTTCCTGCTGACCGACGCGCGCGCCCGCATCGCCTACCACAAGGTCGAGGGCAGGCTGCCGGGGATCGTGTTCCTGGGCGGCTTCGCCTCGGACATGACGGGCACCAAGGCGACCGCGCTGGAGGCCTTCGCGCGCGAGCACGGCCACGCCTTCGTGCGTTTCGACTACCAGGGCCACGGTCAGTCCTCCGGCGACTTCGCGGAGGGCACCATCGGCCAGTGGTCGCGCGACGCCGTCGCGGTGCTGGACCACCTGACCGAGGGGCCGCAGGTGCTGGTGGGCTCCTCGATGGGCGGCTGGATCATGCTGCTGGCGGCGCTGGCGCGGCCGGGGCGCGTGGCCGGGCTGCTGGGCGTCGCCGCGGCGCCTGACTTCACCGAGGATCTCATGTGGGCGCGGATGGACGCCGAGGCCCGCGCCGCCATCGAGCGTGATGGCGTCTACCACGAGCCCTCGGAGCACGGCGCGCCGCTGCCGATCACCCGCCACCTGATCGAGGAGGGGCGCAGCCACCTGCTGCTGCGCGGGCCGCTGCCCATCGCCTGTCCGATCCGGCTGATCCACGGCATGGACGACACCGACGTGCCCTGGCAGTGGTCGCTGCGCATCCTGGAAACCGTGCAGTCCGAGGACGTCGAGGCCGTCCTGGTGAAGCACGGCGACCACCGCCTTTCCGATCCGACCGACATCCAGCGGCTGCGCTACCAGCTCCACCGCCTGCTGGAGCATATCGAGGGCTTGGGGGCCTAGGTCAGGACGCCGCTGCGGCTTGCGAGGCCACCCGCCGCCGGCGACGCCGACAATGCCCGACAAATGCAACCAAACTGGTTAATCGCTTCTGAACACTTCCCGTGACAGATTGCCATTTCCGACTGCGACAGCCGGCGGCCGGGACGGTTGCCGCCGCCGCAGTCGCAAGGCAAGCCACGGCGACGGGCGGTGCGTCGCCGATCGGGCAGGGCGATCCGCGCTCCCACGCAGGGGCGCCTCGGCAGTCAGGGACCGGCGCGGCGATGGCATCTCGGCTCTGGGCAAGAACGGTACTTGCGGTGCTGATCCCCGTCCTGGCCGGCTGCGGCCTCGGTGCCGGGTCGCCGGAGCGCAGCGTCCCGGTGGATCCGGCCATGCGTGACGTGACGGCGGAGAAGGGCCCCCCACCCCTGCCGCCGCCGACGGCGCGCCAAGGCTTCGCCAAGGGGGAGGCCGGGCCGGAAGCCGGGTCGGACGGGACGACGGTGCTTTCCCCGCCGCCGAGGCCACACCGCAAGCCCGCGCTCGTCCAGGTGGCTCCGGCGGAGTTGAACGGGCTGGAGATTCAAGACGCCTGGCGCCTGTTCGGCCAGCCCGACGCGCAGCAGGCGGAGCCGCCGGCCACGGTCTGGTCCTACCGCCGGGGCGCCTGCCGGCTGCGGCTGTATTTCTATCCCGACCTCCTGGACAACCGAAAGCGCGCCCTGACCTACGAGCTGGAGCCGGGCAGCCGCCACGCCGGCGCCCGGCGGTCGTGCCTGATCATTCTGGCCAACCGGGACCGCCATGGCGAGCAGACGGCCGAGACCCCCGATCCGCGCAGCGGTCCCTGAGGTCCCGGCGACCGCGCCCTTGCGCGCCGGACCGGCCGGGACGGATACCCGAACCTTCCCGGTGCTGCGATGGTGAAGTCTCTGAAGGCCAAGGCGGCCATTCTCCTTGTGGTCTTCCTGGTGCTGCCGCTGCTGATCTACGACCAGTTCCGCACCGCCGACATGGAGAAGCGGACGCTGCTGCTGGACAGTCTGGCGAACGAGGGCCGGGTGGTCGCCGAGCTTCTGCGTCCCCGCCTGCAAGATTACGACGGCGAGGGCCTGCGCCACCTCACCCAGGCGCTGCGCCGCATCCGCGTCGTCGATGGCCGGAACATCAAGCTTTTGCTGCACCCCGCGGACCCCCAGACCGAGGGCCGCTTCTTCTTCATCGCGCACGCGCCGAAGGTTTCCGCGGACTATCTGGCGGAAACCCGCGCCCAGCTCATCGAGACCGGCGTGCTGGGCGAGCTGCGCGCGGACTGCGCCACGGGGGGCCGCGACGGCCTGCAGGCGGTGAACATCTCGGGCAAGACCGAGGTGCTGACCTCGATCACGCCGATCCGGACCGACGCGGGGTGCTGGGCCGTCATCACCTCGCACGCCGGCGACGACGCCATCGGCGCCGCGCTCGGCCGGCCCTACTGGCGGACGCCGCAGGTGCAGCTCGCCTCGGCGATCTACATGGCGATGGCGCTGATGGTTTTGCTGCTGGGTCTCGACGTCTGGCGCAACCTGCGCCGCTTCGCCGCCGCGGCCGAGTCGATCGGCGCGCGGCCGACGGCGGAGGGACCGAGCTTCCGGGCGCTGAACCGCATTCCCGAACTGGACGGCGTGGCGCGCGCCTTCGACCGCATGGTGGTGACGCTGAGCAGCACCGCCTGGGTCATCCGCCGCGCCGCGGAGGACAACGCGCACGCGCTGAAGACCCCGCTGTCGACGATCGCGCAGGCCCTGGACCCGTTGAAGAGCGCGCTGCCGGCGCACGCGGTGCACGGGCATCGGGCGCTGACGCTGATCGAGCGGGCGGTGTTCCGCCTGGACGACCTGGTGGACGCGGCCCGCCAGGTGGACCGAGCCACGGCGGACATCCTGGTCGCCCCGCAGGTGGACGTCGACCTCGGCGCGCTGCTGGACGAGACACTGGAGGCCCAGGCCGACCGGGCCGCCGCCCAGGGCCTGACCTTCGAGCGCGACATCGAAACCGGCATCGTGGTCGGGGGCTCCCGTGCGCTGCTGTTGCCGGTGGCGGAGAACCTGATCGGCAACGCCATCGACTTTGCCCCGCCCGACAGCACGGTGCGCGTCGCTCTCAACGCGGACGACGCGGGCGCCGCCGAGTTCTCGGTGAGCGACAACGGCCCCGGCGTTCCCGAGGACAGCCGCGAGCGCATCTTCGATCGCTACTACTCCACGCGGCCGGGCAGCGGCGCCGGCGAGTCCCGGAGCGTCCTGGGCGAGGCGCATGCCGGCATCGGCCTCTGGGTCGCCCGGCGCAACGTCGAGGCCCTGGGCGGCGCGATCCGCGCCGAGGCCAACGAGCCCGCCGGCCTGCGCGTGGTGGTGCGGCTGCCGCTACGGCCGCCGGGCCGGGCTTCGACCACGAAAATGCCGTTATCCCGAGACCGGTCCGGGTGATAGACTGTTCCCATGAGCAAGAGCGTGCTGGTCATCGAGAACGACCCCGATCTGGCCGAGTCGCTGGCGATCAACCTCGACGGGGCGGGCTATCGCGTGCTGGGGCCCACCGCGCGGGGCATCGACGCCCTGCGGATCTGCGAGGAGGTCCTCCCGGACGCGGCGCTGGTCGACGTGCGGCTCGACGACCAGATCGACGGCATCTTCCTGGGTCAGGAACTGGCCGAGCGCGGCGTGGCGGTGATCTACCTCACCGGCTACTTCGACCGCGCCGCCAGCGAGGCCCGGCACCACGCCGCCGGCCTGCTGTCCAAGCCCCTGCTGGCCGCCGACCTGACCCAGGCGCTGGAGCAGGCGTTGTCGCGTGGGGCCGGGTCGCGGGCATAGGGAAATGAGCACGAATATCAAGTCCCAATAGATTTGATCCGCGTCATGCGCGGACTTGATCCGCGCATCCCCTTTCAGGAGCTTTATGCGCGGCGGGATTGCCGGGTCAAGCCCGGCAATGACGTGGGCATTGTGTGACTCGTGGTCGACGATATTCGGTGGAAATCCAGGCTTTCGCCGGTCGGGGTCCCCGGCTCCGACTGGAACGTTTTCGCTCATGCCCGGCCCAGGAAACGTTCGCGGCGCGGAGAGGACCCGCGCCCCGCTGAAATCAACTTTCCGCGCTCGTGCAACCAGAACCGGTGTTGTGGGCCTGCTTCTCGACGACCAGCCGCACGCGCATGAGCTGCGGGTCCTCGGGGTCGTGGGTTACCTCGAAGCCGAGATCGCGGCACATCTGGAGCATCGAGCGGTTCTCGGCCAGGACGTCGCCGACGATCTCGCCGATGCCGCGGCGGCGGGCATGGGCGACGAGCTGCTGCATCAGGCAGTAGCCCAGGCCCCGGCCCTTGAGGTCGGAGCGCACGACCACGGCATACTCGCCCCGCTGGTTGTCCGGGTCGGCGGTGATCCGCACCACGCCCCAGATGTCGCCCGGATCGGCGGGGTTCACCGCGACCAGCGCCATCTCGCGGTCGTAGTCGATCTGGGTCAGGCGCGCGGCGAACTGGTGCGACAGCTCCTTCATCGGGGTGAAGAAGCGCAGGCGCACGTCCTCCGGCGACAGCTTCTTGAAGGTCTCGCGCAGCGCCGGCTCGTCCTCCGGCCGGATCGGCCGCAGGAAGGCCTGCAGCCCGTCCTGCGTCGTGATGGTGGTTTCGAGCTGCTTGGGATAGGGCCGGATCGCCAGCCGCGCGGCCCCCGAGCTGTCGGGACGGCGGACCCTGATCCGCGCGTCGAGCCCGATCACGCCCTTGCCGTCGGCCAGCAGGGGATTGATGTCGACCTCCGCCACCTCGGGCCGGTCGACCACGAGCTGGGAGAGGTTCATCAGCGCCAGCGCGATCTCGTCCAGCGCGGCCGGTGGCTGGCCCCGATACCCCGCCAGCAGGCGATGCACCCGCGTCTCCGCGATCATGCGCCGCGCCAGGTTAAGGTTCAGCGGCGGCAGGGCCAGGGCCTGGTCGCGCAGGACCTCCACGGCGACGCCGCCCTGGCCGAACAGCAGCACCGGGCCGAACAGCGGGTCCTCGCTGGCGCCGATGATCAACTCGTGGGCGCCGGGGCGGCGCACCATCGGCTGCACGGTGAAGCCTTCCATGGTGGCATCCGGGCGCGTGCGCGCGATGCGGCGCAGCATGCGCTCGGCGGCGGCGCGCAGCTCCTCCGCCGTTTCCAGTTCCAGCGCCACGCCGCCCACCTCGCTCTTGTGCGCGATGTCGGGAGAGACGATCTTCACCGCCGCCGGGAACCCCAGGTCCCGCGCGGCCTGCACGGCGGCGTCCACGCTCTCGGCGAAGCGGGTCGCCACCACCGGGATGCCGTAGGCCGCCAGCACCTGCTTCGACGCCGCCTCCGACAGCCAGGTCCGGTTCTCGCGCAGCGCGGCCTCGACGGGCCGGCCGGCCGCCCGGCGGTCCGGCTCGAAATGGCCGGGCAGCGAGGGCGGCGTCTCCATCAGCGCCTCCTGGCCGCGCCTGTAGCGCAGCAGGTGCAAGAAGCCGCGCACCGCGTCCTCCGGCGTGGCGTAGCTGGGGATGCGGTGCCGCGCGAAGACCTGTCTTGCCTCCCGTGCCGATTCCTCGCCCAGCCAGGCGGCGAACACCGGCCGCCGCCGCCGCCCGCCCAGGACACGGACCACCGCCGCGGCGGCGTCGGTCGAGTCGGCCACGGCGGTGGGGCAGTTCAGCACCAGGACGGCGTCCGCATCCTTCTGTTCCAGCAGGATTTGCAGGGCCGCCGCGTAGCGTTCGCCCGAGGCGTCGCCGGCGATGTCGACCGGGTTCCCTCGCGACCAGCCGGCCGGCAGCGCCTCGTCCAGCCGCTCCAGCGTTGCCTCGGAGATTTCCGCCAGCGTGCCGCCGCCGGCGATCAGCGCGTCGGTGGCCAGCACGGCCGGGCCGCCGCCATTGGTCAGGATCGCCATGCGCTCGCCGTGCACCCGCGGCGAGGTGGACAGCGTCTCCGCGGCGTCGAACAGCTCGTGCAGCGTGTCCACGCGCAGCATGCCGGCCCGGCGGAAGGCGGCATCGTAGACGGCGTCGGTGCCGGCGAGGGCGCCGGTATGCGTGCTGGCCGCCCGTGCGCCCTCCTCGTGGCGGCCGCCCTTGATCACGATGACCGGCTTGGTTCGCGCCGCCGCGCGCGCGGCCGACATGAACTTGCGCGCGTGGGTGATCGTCTCGACGTAGAGCAGGATGGCGCGGGTGTGCGGGTCGCTCGCCAGGTAGTCCAGCGTGTCGCCGAAGTCGACGTCGATCATGTCGCCCAGCGAAACGACCTGCGAGAAGCCGATGCCGCGCGGCGACGCCCAGTCCAGCATCGCCGTCAGCATGCCGCCGGACTGGGTGACGAAGGCCAGGTCGCCGCTGGCCGGGCTCAGGTGCGTCGCACTGGCGTTGAGACCGGGTTGCGGCAGCATCAGCCCCACCGAATTCGGCCCCAGGACGCGCAACGTATGGGGGCGCGCGGCGTCCAGCACCGCCTGACGGCGCGCTTTGCCCGACTCGCTCCGGCGCTCGTCGAAGCCGTCGGCGACCAGCACCGCCGCCCGTGTTCCCCGCTGGCCGAGCTCGGCGACGGCCTCGGCCGCGCTGTCCGGCGGCGCGGCGATGACCGCCAGGTCCGGCGCGAACGGCAGCCCCGCCACCGAGTCGTAGGCCAGCACGCCTTCAATGGCCTCGTGGGTGGGATGCACCGGCAGGACAGGCCCCTCGAAGCCGCCGTGGAACAGGTTGCGCGCCAGCACCTTGCCGACCGAGCCGGCCTGGCGCGAGGCCCCGATCAACGCCACGGAGCGCGGCTGGAACAGGCTTTTCAGGTTGCGAATGCTCATGGCCGGGGCGGCTCGCTCCAGGTTTCGGACCGGCATCTTCCGGTCCATGCTGCACTGCAACACATAGCCCGGACCCACGCCGGGGACAAGCGCCGCGCCGCCGTCCGCCGGCGCCCCGCGAGGGCTATCCGCGGAGCGCGGTTTCGTAGGCCTGCCGCGTCTTTTCGTCGAAGGCGCAGAAGATCACCTTCTCCGGCCGCTCGTGGCCGGCCAGCCAGTCCCGGACCGTGCTGACCGCGATCGCGGTGGCCCGGTCCAGCGGGTAGCCATAGACGCCGGTGGAGATCGCCGGGAAGGCGACGGTGTTCGCACCTTTCTCCTCGGCGCGCGCCAGGGAGTTGCGGTAGGCGCCGGCCAGCGCGTCGTCCTCGCCCTTGTGGCCGCCGCTCCAGACCGGCCCGACGGTGTGGATGACATGGCGCGCGGGCAGCTCGAAGCCCGGCGTCACCACGGCCTCTCCCGTCGGGCAGCCGCCGATCTCGTCGCAGGCCGTTTGCAGCTCCGGCCCGGCGGCGCGGTGGATCGCCCCGTCCACGCCGCCGCCGCGCTTGAGCTGTTGGTTGGCGGCGTTGACGATGGCGTCGACCTGAAGCTTTGTGATGTCGCCCTGGGTGACCTCGATCCGCTCGTCGACCGCTTCGCCCATGATCGCCTCCCCTTGCCGCGCGTGCAGAAAAACGCTTGCGGGAACGCTAGCGTTCCGCCGGCGCCTCGCCAACCGCCGGCCGCGGCCCGGCGCCGAAGCGGCCCAGCGCGGCGGCCAGCAGGATCGCCGGCACGCCCGCCGCCGCGGCGGCCAGGAAGAA
This sequence comes from uncultured Rhodovibrionaceae bacterium, assembly GCA_964561005.1. GTDB lineage: Bacteria > Pseudomonadota > Alphaproteobacteria > Kiloniellales > Rhodovibrionaceae > CAZLNO01. The sequence goes on from CAZLNO010000028.1 coordinate 16,808, forward strand.
CTCGACATAGCCGAGGCTGTCCACGACCACGCCGGAAAAGCCGCCGATGAACTTCCCCGGCAGCGTCATCAGCGAGGAGAACAGCGCGTACTGCGTCGCGGTGTAGGCCGCCGAGCAGAGCGAGGACAGGTAGGCGACGAACACCGCGCCCGCCAGGCCGCCGGCCAGGTTGTCGGCGCTGATGGTCACCGTCAGCAGGCGGATGTCCGGCCCGACGTAGGCCATCCAGGCGAACGGCAGGTTGGTCGCGGCCACCAGCGCCGCGCCCAGCAGCAGCGGCCGGCGCACCCCGTAGCGCGCCACCAGCACGCCGCCCAGGAAGGCGCCGGCGATCGACATGAAGAAGCCGAACACCTTGGTCACGCTGGCGATCTCCGCCTTGGAGAACCCCAGGTCGATGTAGAAGGGGTTGGCCATCACCCCCATGGTGATGTCCGAAATGCGGTAGACCGCGACGAACGCCAGGATCAGCAGCGCCGTCCGGCGATAGCGGCGGAAGAAATCCAGGAAGGGGCAGACCACGGCGCCGTGCAGCCAGGCCAGCGCCGCCGCCAGGCGGGGCGGCAGGTCGCGGTCGCGCAGCGCGGGCGGCAGCGCCTCGCCGGCCGCCACCGCCGGGGGTCGGTAGGCGGTCGGCTCGCGCACCACCAGCACCGTGGCGATGCCAACGCCCATCAGGCCGGCCATGATGGTGTAGGCGGCGGACCAGGAGACGAACTCGGCAATGTAGAGCGCGCCGGCGCCGCCCACCAGCAGCGCCACCCGATAGCCCAGGACGTAGGCGGCGGCCATCGCGCCCTGCACCCCGGGCGCCGCCGCCTCGATGCGGTAGGCGTCGATGGCCACGTCCTGGGTCGCCGAGAAGAAGGCGATCAGCACGGCCAGCGCCGCCACGCGCGGAATCTCGGCCGCCGGGTCGCTCAACGCGATGCCCAGCAGCCCCGCCGCCACGCCGAGCTGGCCCAGCAGCATCCAGCCGCGCCGCCGGCCCAGCCAGCGCGTCAGCCCCGGCAGGCGCGCGCGGTCCACGATCGGCGCCCAGACCACCTTGACCGAGAACATGATGCCGGCCCAGGAGAAGAAGCCGATCGTGGTGGCCGTCACGCCGTCCTCGCGCAGCCAGGCCGACAGCGTCGCGAAGATCAGCAGGAAGGGCAGGCCGGCGGAAAAGCCCAGGAACAGCATCCCGGCCACGCGGCGGTCGAGATAGACCGCCAGCGCCTGGCGCAGCGAGCGCGCCTGCGGCTCGGCATCTTCACCTGGGTCCGAGGGTAAATCCCTGTTCACTAGAACCTCACGCGTGATTGTTCGCGCCTCGGGTGGACAGTCGCGCGCATCGCGGGCTTTCATGTCCGCCACCCGGACGTCGCCGGCCGGTTTCGCCCTCGGCGGGCAGCGGGAAGGATAGCGCAAGATGCAGCAGGGTTACGACTGGGACGTCCCGCCCTCCGCGACCGGCGCGCCGCCGCGCCTGCGCGTGGCGACCTGCCAGTTCCCGGCCAGCCGCGACATCGCGGCCAACGCGCGGCAGAGCGCGACCCTGCTGCGCCGCGCCGCCGAGGCCGGCGCCGATGTCGCCCACTTTCCCGAATGCGCGCTCTCGGGCTATGGCGGGCCCGAGTGGCCGAGCTGGGCGGGCTACGACTGGGCCGCGCTGGCGGAGGCGACGGCGCGCGTGCGGGCGGCGGCCCGCCGCCACCGTATCTGGGCG
>CAZLNO010000028.1:18618-34870 GCA_964561005.1 uncultured Rhodovibrionaceae bacterium
CCGGTCGTGCTGGACATCGGCGGCGTGCGCTGCGGGCTGATGATCTGCCTGGACTTCGCCTTTCCGGAACTGTGGCAGGACTATGCCGAGCGCGGGGCGGAGCTGGTGTTCCTCTCGGCCCACAGCGACGGCGCCGGGCCGCGGCGCGACCGCAACCATGCGCACACGATCCCGCCGCTGATGCAGAGCTACGCCTTCCTGCACAGTTATGCCATCAGTGTCAGCAATTCGGCCCTGGTGCGCCAGGACTTCCCCAGTCTCTGGGTCGAGCGCAGCGGCCACAAGGGGGTCGCCTGCCAGCGTGACGCCACGGGCTTCGTGGTCGGCGCCGTTCCCGACGACCCCGCGCAGGACGCTTTCTTCGCCCGGCTGAAGTCGTTCCGCCAGGCGGTTCGCGACGGCCGCCCGCACGGCGACCAGATCCCGGACCAGCGAAGCGGCACTGGCGTGCTGCATCGCATCCGGGATGACGCGTCAAAACGAACCGCCGCCGGTATTACCCCTCGGGCGGCGTGCAGGGCGGGTAGTCGGCCTGGTTGACGCGGGTCCAGATTTGCGACTTGCCGAACAGCGAGATGCCGATGTAGCCGCGCACCTTCAGCTTGTCCGGACCCTTCACGGTGAGGTCCGCGTCATAGGTGTCGCCCTCGTCGGCCTTGTAGACCTCGCCGTCCTCCCATTCCTCCGGGTCGTCCGGGTCCCGTTCCAGGCCGCGCAGAATTTGCAGGCCGCACATCGGGCGGTCGCGCAGCGACTTGTCGGGGTTCTTGCTGTCGTGCTGCATGCCGCCCTCGATGATCCAGGCGACCCGCCCGCACAGCTTGTCGCCGCAGCGCTCGACGCGGACGGCCGAGCGCTCGTTCTCCGTCAGCCAGAGCCCCGTCGGGTCCGGCGCGTCCTGCGCCGCCGCCGGCAGCGCCGCGCCGATCGTCAGCAGCGCCGCCCAGACCGCAACCCCCTTGCGCATGGCAGCTCCCTTCGCTTGTTTCGCCGTCGCGTGTTTCGACAGAGCTTGTCCCGGCGACGGCGAAATTGCAACGACCTTGCGGCGTACAGCCCTCAGGTGTCGAAGCGCTTTTGCAGGAAATAATTGGTGCGCCCCGGCGGCAGGTCGGGGACGGTGCCGAAGATGGTGTAGCCGAGCTTCTGGTAGAAGTCGGGCGCCTGATGGTCGGCGGTGTCGACCAGCGCGCCGATCGCGCCCTCGGCCACCGCCCGCTCCTCGGCCGCGCGCAGCAGCGCCGAGCCCAGTCCCCGGCCGCGCCACGGCGCGTTGACCCAGAGCAGCCGGACGTACAGCCAGGACCAGGTGAGGTCCGCGGTGATGCCGCCGATCAGCCTGCCCGCGTCGTCGCGCGCGACCCAGGCCCACTGCTGGCGCTGATAGCGCAGGCCGACCGCCTGTTCCGTATAGGCGCGCAGGCAGGCCGTCAGCCCCTCGACGATGCCCTCGCCGGGCGGCTCCTGCATCTCCAGGGTCCAGGGGCTGTCGGACATGGGCGCGGCCAGGGTCTCGCGGCGCGGGCCGGCGGCGACGGCGGCGCTAGGCGGCCGCCTGGATCGCGACGGCCTTGACCTCCTCGCCGACGTAGGGGGCGAACTGCTCGAAGTTCTGGGCGAAGCGCCGGGTCAGCTCGCGCGCGGTGTCGTCGTAGGCCGCCTTGTCGTGCCAGGCGTTGCGCGGGTTCAGCACCTCGCCGGGCACGTCCGGGCAGTGCGTGGGCATCGCCAGGCCGAAGTGCGGGTCCGCCTCGGTCGAGGCCTCCGCCAGCCGCCCGTCCAGCGCGGCGCGCACCATCGCGCGGGTGTGGGCGATGGCCATGCGCTTGCCCACGCCGTAGACGCCGCCGGTCCAGCCGGTGTTGACCAGCCAGCAGGTGCAGCCGTGCTCGGCGATCTTGCGGCCCAGCATGCGGGCGTAGACGCTGGGATGGCGCGGCATGAAGGGGGCGCCGAAGCAGGTGGAGAAGGTCGCCGTCGGGCTGGCGCCCATGCCGCGCTCGGTGCCCGCCACGCGGGCGGTGTAGCCGGAGAGAAAGTGGTACATCGCCTGTTCCGGCGTCAGCCGGCTGATCGGCGGCAGCACGCCGAAGGCGTCGGCGGTCAGCATGACGATGTTGCGCGGATTGCCGCCCTGGCCCGCCGTCGAGGCGTTGGGGATGAAGTGCAGCGGATAGCTGGCGCGGGTGTTCTCGGTCAGCCGCGCGTCGTCCAGGTCCGGCACCCGGCTGTCCGGCGCCACGACCACGTTCTCCAGCACCGTGCCGAAGCGCTGCGTGGTGGCGTAAATCTCCGGCTCGGCCTCGGCCGAAAGGCGAACGACCTTGGCGTAGCAGCCGCCCTCGAAATTGAACACGCCCAGGTCGGACCAGCCGTGCTCGTCGTCGCCGATCAGCCGGCGCGAGGCGTCGGCCGACAGCGTCGTCTTGCCGGTGCCCGACAGCCCGAAGAACAGTGCCACGTCGCCGTCCGCGCCGAAGTTGGCCGAGCAGTGCATCGGCAGCACGTCCTGCTCGGGCAGCAAATAGTTCAGCACGGTGAACACCGACTTCTTGATTTCGCCGGCGTACTCGGTGCCGCCGATCAGCACCAGGCGCTGGGTGAAGTCGATGGCGATGAAGGTGGGCGAGTTCGTGCCGTCGCGCGCGGGATCGGCCTGCAGCCCCGGCGCGTGCAGCACGGTGAAGCCGGGGACGAAGCCGCTCAGCTCGTCGACCGCGGGACGGATGAACATGTTGCGCGCGAAAAGGGCGTGCCAGGCACGCTCGCAGACCACGCGCACCGGCAGGCGATAGCTCGGGTCGGCGCCGGCGTGCAGGTCCTGCACGAAGATCTCCCGCCCCTGCAGGTAGGCCGTGACCTTGGCGTGCAAGCGGCCAAAGGCGTCGGGAGACATCGCCGCGTTCACCGGACCCCACCAGACGCTGTCGCGGGTCTTGTCGTCGTTCACGATGAACTTGTCATTGGGCGAGCGGCCCGTGTGTTCCCCGGTGCTCACCACGAGCGGCCCCCCGTCGGCCAGCTCGCCCTCGCCGCGCCGGATCGCGTGCTCGCAGAGCGTCGGCGGCGACAGGTTCCAGTGGGTCGGCCCGGGGTTGACAAGCCCGCATTGGGCGAGACCCTCGTGCGCGACGACGGGTCCGGAAGCGGTGGTCATCAATCGAGTCCCTCTTGATTCTTGCTCCCCAGCGCCGCGCCATGACGCCGCCGGACATCCCCTGCGGGTGGGTCTAGCCGAGACAGGGCCGCCGGTTCAATAGCTATCACATTTGCGTTGCCGAAGGCGATCCGGCGCCGCCGTCGGAGTCGGAGCCTACGACTCTTCCCCCTGCCCGGCCCCCTGCCCGGCATCGTCACTGCTCGCGCCGCGCCGCGTGCGGGACTCCGCGTCGGGAGAACGTCCGGCCGCGCGGGCCGGTTCCGTGGCGCACCTCTCCGGCTCGTCGCCCGCACCGACGATCGCCGCGCCGTCGACCCAGGCGATGCGGCCGAAGCCGGCCACCAGGTGCGCCCGGACGACATCCACGCGATAGAGGCGGAAATCCGCGAAGCCCGCGTAGTCCGCCGCCGTGGGATGCCGGCGCAGAAAGCTCTGAAGCAGCGCGTCGTCGTCCACCACGCCGGCGGTGCCCTGGAGGCTGGCACGGGTGCCGGCCAGACGGTCGTGCGTTCCCCCGGTCTCGTCGATCAGCAGCGAGACTCGCGGGTCGGCGGCGATATTCCGGCTGTGCACGGCCAGGTCCGACAGCAGCATCAAGGGACGCGACGTTGGGTCGCTGGCCAGCAGAACCAGCGAGGCATAGGGCTCGCCCGTCTCGTGCAGGCGCGTGGCCAGGCTGGCCGCCGCCGCGCGGCGAAGAAGGTCGCGGATGACCTGACTGTCCGGAGTATTCTGGTGAGTCATCGCCGTCACTCTAGCAAATCCCGCGGCAGTCCTGGCGCGCAAATAATACACGCAGAGGCTGTGGTCGAGGCGCGGAAATCGCCTGTGAAGGTTTCGTTAATTCTTCGGGCCTACACTCGCGTGCCGCGAGTTTATCCTTTGACAAATTCGTGTGAGGGGGAAACGCGGATGCGTATGCCGGGCCGTCATCGGTTTGTTCCGATCGCGCTGCTGGCGCTGTTCGTCGCCGGCGCGGCGCCCGTTCGCGCCGAGGGAACCACGCCGTCGCATGTATACCGCGCGGTGGAGGAGATCAATCGCTACCTGGCCGCGTTCCATGCGGCCAATCTCACCGATCCCGAAGCCGATGCGGGGACGCGCATGGCGGCCCGCCGGCCGCGCCACGTCCTGCAAAAGGCGCGCGAGGTCCTGACCAAGGCGTTCACGCTGCAGACCCTGCTGGGCCAGGACCCCGGCGCGATTCCGCCGATGCCGGCGCGCGAGGTCCAGCCCGCCGACGTCAAGGCGACGGTGGATCGAATCCGGCGTTGCATGGTCGAGCTGGCGCCCGAATTCGGCCTCGCGGTGGCGCCCGAGAAGCCCGATCTGGTCGAGGGCCAGACGCCGAGCGACGTCTACCAGCACCTCGTGCGCGCCGACCGGCGACTGGAGACACTGGGAATCCCATCGCTGGTGCCGAACGACGTCTATGCCCTGGCCAGGGCCATCCGCGAGGAGGTGGCCGGGATTCGCGATCTGCGCGGGGTCGATGCCGCCTACGAGACGGTCGCGGCCAAGACGAACAAGAAACCGGCCGAGGTCTACGCCGCGACCTACGCCGCCCTGGAATCGCTGAAGAAGCTGGTCGATGGCAACGGCGCCTATGCGATCCCCGGCGGGGTCGTGCTGCCCGAGCGGATCGAGGGCGAGGTGCTGCCGTCGGACGTGTTCGGCCTGATGCAGCATCTGCTGGCCGAGGCGGCGTCGGTGAAGATCGCCATCGGCGGGCAGACGCCGGCGGAGGTCTCGAAGGACGTTTCCGGCAAGACCCCGCGCGACGTCTACAGCGTCATCGCCACGGTGCGGCACATGATCGAATCGCTGTCCTGAGAACGAAGACGACGAAACAGCCTGGGGACCCGGATCCGTACAGGGGGTGGATCCGGGACGGAATTGGGGGAGTCGCCATGCCTGCGTTCACCGTCCGGCTGCGCGCCGTGTGCGCGCACTGCGCCGATGCGTTCCGCGGCGTTTCGCTGCGCATCGTCGGCGCCGTGGTCATTCCGCTGGTCCTGATGAGCGGCGTCAGCCTGGTCGCCATGGACCGCCTGACGGATCAGCTTGACCGGGCCTTCGCGGAAGAGCTTGACTTGCGGCGTCAGGGCCAGCGCATCCAGGACGCCAGCAACTCGGTCAAGCGCGACATGGCCGCGCTGCTCCGCCAGGCCCAGGCCTTCGCCCGGCTGCACCAGCGCGGCCTGCTGACCCGGCAGTCCGTGCTGACGGCGAAGGTGGAATCCGCGCGCCGGCAGATGCGCGAGGGGATCGCGACGCTGCAGCAGGACTTCGGGAAATTGACCGAAAGCCTTGCGGTTATCGCCATCGAGCCGCTGGGCTTCACGACCGAGACCGCCACGAGCGGCGATCCGCGCGTCCAGGCCGCGGGCCGCATTGCGATCCTGCGCCGGCAGCTCAAGATGATGCCGCAGTACGCGGACCTCCTCGCGGCGTCGAACGCGCGCACGCTCGCGGCCGTGCGCGACGGCCGCTATGCGGTGGCGGTCGACCGCTTCATCTTCGAGGAGGCCAGCCGCCTCGACGCCATGGAGGCCACGCTGTCGCGCAGCCAGATCGTGCTGACGCGCCTGGACAACGCGCTGCGGAAGCTGCTCGGCCAGCAGGCCCGGCAGGCCATCGACGCCTCGCGCGAGCGGGCGGCCACGACGATCCTGGTGACCGACATTGTCCTGGCGCTGGCGGCGCTGCTGCTGATCGCGGGCGCGGCCGCCTATGGCCTGTCGGCGGTCTCGCGGCCGCTGCGGCGCATGACCCGGGCCATGAACACCCTCGCGGGCGGGGATACCGACATCCAGGTCCCCGAGAATGCGCGCCACGAGATCGGCGAGATGGCCGAGGCCGTCGCCGTCTTCCGCGACAACCAGGAGCGCATGCGCCTGCTCGACGCCGAGAAGGCCGCCGAGCAGGCGCGGCGCGAAGCGCGCACCCGGCAAATCGAGGCCAGCATCGCCACCTTCGAGCAGGAGGTCGAGCAGACCATCGAGACGGTCACCGCCGCCACCGGGCGCCTCAAGCAGACCGCCGAGGCGGTGGGCGAGACGGCGCGGGACACCAGCGTGCGCGCCGGCCGAGTCGCCAGCGCCTCCGAGCAGGCGACCGGCAACGTCGCCACCGTGGCCTCGGCGGCCGAGCAGATGGCCCACTCGATCGGCGAGATCGGCCAGCGCGCTTCCGATTCCGCCACGATCGCGGCAAAGGCGGTCAAGGAGGCCGACCAGACCATGCAGTCGATGGAGGCGCTCGCCGGCACGGTGCAGCACATCGACAAGGTGCTGAACCTGATCAGCGACATCGCCGAGCAGACCAACCTGCTGGCCCTCAACGCCACGATCGAGGCGGCGCGGGCCGGCGACGCCGGCAAGGGCTTCGCCGTCGTGGCCAACGAGGTGAAGTCGCTGGCCAACCAGACCGAAAAGGCCACGCAGGAGATCTCCGGCCAGATCGCCAGCGTGCAGAGCGAGACGCGGCGCGCGGTCGACTCGATGCGCCACATCTCCAGCACGATCGGCGAGATGAACGAGATCGCCTCGGCCATCGCCTCCGCGGTGGAGCAGCAGACCGCGACGACGCGGGAGATCGCGGAGAACACCCAGCAGGCCGCCGCCGGCACGCGCGAGGTCACCGGGAACATCAACTCGGTCAGCGACGCCGCCCGGCACAGCGGCGAGGCGGCGCAGGACGTGCTGAAGGCGGCCTCGGAACTGCAGGACCGCTTCGTCGCCCTGCGCGACGGCGTGGACAGCTTCCTCTCAAGCGTCCGGGCGGCGTAAGGGCGAACGTTCCGGCCGCGGGATGGAACCCGGCAATCGATTCAGTCCCGCCCCCAAGGGGGAAGGGACCGGGCCGCGCATGGCGGAGGCCACGACCTTGGCTCGCCCTGGCCCCAATGCCGCCACGTTTCGGCCACCAGGGGGCCGCAGCCGTGCGCTGTTGTTCCACTGCGAAACAGTAGGCAGGCGACCGTGCAACGGCGTCCACGACACCTTGTGGACTTCGCGGAACGGCGTTCCTACATGCGCACGAGCAATGGAGGCCCGTGACCATGCCGGAGACGATCGCGCTCGTCGACGACGACCGCAACATCCTCACCTCGGTCTCGATCGCCCTGGAGGCCGAGGGCTTCAAGGTGCGCACCTACGCCGACGGCAGCGAGGCGCTGCGCGGCATCCAGAGCCAGCCCGTGGACATCGCGGTGCTCGATATCAAGATGCCGCGCATGGACGGAATGGAGCTGCTGAACCGCCTGCGCGAGGGGTCGCCGCTGCCGGTGATCTTCCTGACCTCCAAGGACGACGAGATCGACGAGGTGGTGGGCCTGCGCATGGGCGCGGACGACTACATCACCAAGCCGTTCTCCCAGCGCCTGCTGATCGAGCGCATCCGCGCGGTGCTGCGCCGCGAGCGCCTGGCGCACAAGGGCGAGGAGGAAGGGGGAGAGCAGGCCATCCTGCGCGGCCCGCTGATGCTGGACCCCAGCCGCCACCAGTGCACCTGGCACGGCCGCGAGGTGAACCTGACGGTCACCGAGTTCCTGATCCTGAAGGCGCTGGCGCTGCGGCCGGGCCATGTCAAGTCGCGCGACCAGCTCATGGACGCCGCCTATGGCGAGAGCATCTACGTCGACGACCGCACGATCGACAGCCACATCAAGCGGCTGCGCAAGAAGTTCAAGGCCGTCGACCCGGCCTTCGCGCAGATCGAGACGCTTTACGGAGTGGGCTATCGCTATCGCGATACGTGACGTCGTGCCGGTCGGCCGCTGGTTCCGGTCCCGTCAACATGACGCCGCGACACAGGATTCCGCGGCCGAGGGCGCCCGGCACCGCGTGCCGGAGGCGCGCGCCGGCGCGCGCCGCAGGCGCCGGGGCGCCTGGCGCTCGCCGCTGACCCGCCGGATCCTGGCCGTCAACGTGCTGGTCCTGGCGATTCCCGTGCTGGGCCTGCTGCACCTGGAGCAGTACCGCGACAGCCTGGTGGCCGCCGAACTGGACTCGCTGCGCACCCAGGCCCGCGCCTTCTCCGCGACCCTGGCGAACAGCGCCGTCGTGGTGACCCAGGCCGGCGAGGCGAAGCTGCTGCCCGAGGGCGCGCGCCATGCCATGCGCGTGCTGCTGGCCGAGCGCGAGCTGCGCGCCCGGCTGTTCGCGCCCACGGGCCGGCTGCTGGCCGACAGCTTCGTGTTCCTGGGCTCCGGCGGGCGCATCCGGGTCGAGGAGTTGCCGCCGCCCTCGGAGGGCGACCCGGTCACGCGCCAGCTGGAGCGCGCCTATGGCTGGCTGGCCGACCGCCTGCCGGGCCTGGGCGACCTGCCGCTGTACAAGGAGGCGGAGGTGCAGCGCGCCGCCCATTATGGCGAGGCGGAGCGCGCGCTCGCCGGGGACAGCGCCGTCCAGGTCCGCCGGGACGGCCGGGGCGGGCTGGTGCTCTCGGTCGCGGTGCCGGTCCAGCGTTATCGCCAGGTTCTCGGCGCGCTGATGCTCTCGCAGGACGGCCGCGCGATCGAGGCGGCGGTGCGCGACCGGCGCATCGATATCCTGATCGTCTTCGGCGTGGCGCTGGGCGTGACCGTGCTGCTGTCGATCTACCTCGCCAGCACCATCGCCCGTCCGGTGCGCCGCCTGGCCGAGGCCGCCGACCGCGTGCGCCACGCCAAGGGCCGCCAGGTGGACATTCCGGATCTGTCGCACCGGCGCGACGAGATCGGCGAGCTGTCCGCCTCGCTGAAGGAGATGACCGAGGCGCTGTGGGACCGCCTGGACGCCATCGAGCGCTTCGCCGCCGATGTCGCGCACGAGATCAAGAACCCGCTGACCTCGGTGCGCAGCGCGGTGGAGACGGTCGCCCGCGTGGACGACCCCCAGCAGCAGAAAAAGCTCATGGGCATCATCCTGGACGACGTGCAGCGCCTCGACCGCCTGATCAGCGACATCTCCGACGCCTCGCGCCTCGACGCCGAGCTGTCCCGCGCGGTGAACGAGCCGGTGGAACTCGCCCGCCTGCTGGATGCCCTGGTGGAGGTGCAGCACGCCACCTTCGAGGCCGACGGCGGGCCGCGCTTCCGCCTCGACCTGCCGCGCGACGCCCACGGCCGGCCCGACCCGCTGGTGGTGCCGGGCCTGGAGGGGCGGCTCGGGCAGGTATTCCGCAACCTGCTGTCCAACGCCGCCACCTTCAGCCCGCGCGAGGGCGAGGTGCGCGTGCGCGCATTCCGCGAGGCGGGCGCGGTCGTCGTCACCGTGGACGACGAGGGGCCGGGCGTGCCCGAAGGCAAGCTGCGGGCCATCTTCGACCGCTTCTACAGCGAGCGGCCGAAGAGCGAGAAGTTCGGGACGCATTCCGGCCTGGGGCTGTCGATCTCGAAGCAGATCGTCGAGGGTCACGGTGGCAGCATCCGGGCGGAGAACCGCCGCCGCGCCGACGGCACGATCGCCGGCGCCCGCTTCGTCGTTCGCCTGCCCGGCGAATGAGGGCGAGAGAGGCCGAGGAACATGTCCGCCACGTCCACCAATGTCCACGCCACCTGCGTCGAGCTGGACGGGGCCGGGGTCCTGCTGCGCGGGCCGGCCGGCGCGGGCAAGTCCGACCTGGCGCTGCGCCTGATCGCCCAGGCGGGGGCGGCGCTGGTCGCCGACGACCAGTGCCTGCTGACGCGCGAGGGCGCGCGCGTGATCGCGCGGGCCCCCGCCGCCACGGCCGGCCGGATCGAGGCGCGCGGGCTGGGCATCCTCAGCCTGCCGCAGGCCGGCCCCACGCCGGTGGCGCTGCTCGTCGACCTGAAGCCGCACGCGGCGGCGGAGCGCCTGCCCGCGCCGGAGAGCGAGAGCCTGCTGGGCGTGAGCCTGCCGCGCGCCGAGCTGGACCCCTTCGAGGCCGGGGCGGTGGCGAAGCTGCGCCTGGCCTTGAGTCAGCGCGCGCGGGCGCCCGCCGCGCCGCCGGCCGAGACGTCGGACGCCGGCGTGGCCGTGCGGGAACCTGCCCACCCCGAGGATGCCGCGGCCGCCCCGCTGCGCGTCGTGCTGGTGACGGGGATGTCCGGGGCCGGCCGCTCGACGACGCTGAAGGCGCTGGAGGACATCGGCTACGAGGCGATCGACAACCTGCCGCTGCAGCTTCTGCCCCGTATCGTGCAGACCGGCGGACTGACCGGGCCGGTGGCGGTGGGCGTCGACATCCGTTCGCGCCAGTTCGCCGCCGATCCCTTGCTGGACGCGCTGGCGCGGCTGCGCGCGGAGCCGGCGCTGGACGTGACGCTGGTGTTCGTCGACTGCGAGGACGAGGTGCTGCGCCGGCGCTACACCGAGACCCGGCGCCGCCATCCCCTGGCGCAGGACCGGCCGGTGACCGACGGCATCGCGATGGAACGGCGCCTGGTCGCCCCGCTGCTGCGCCGCGCCGATCTGGCCATCGACACCTCGACCTTGTCGGAGCGCGACCTGCGGCAGGTCATCGCCAGCCAGCTCGGCCTGGAAACCGGGCCTGGCATGGTGGTCTTCGTCACCTCCTTCTCCTACAAGAACGGCCTGCCGCGCGAGGCCGACCTGGTGTTCGACGTGCGCTTCCTGCGCAACCCCCACTACGATCAGCGCCTGCGGTCGCTGACCGGCCGCGATGCCGCGGTCGTGGACTACGTCGCGTCCGATCCCGACTATCCGGCTTTTGTCGAGGGGCTGACGGGGATGCTGTCGCGGCTGGTGCCGCGCTATGCCAGCGAAGGGAAGAGCTATCTCACCATTGCGGTGGGCTGCACCGGCGGACGCCACCGCTCGGTCGCCGTCGCCGAGACCCTGGCCGACGCGCTGGGCGAAGCGGGCTGGCGGGTTATTCTCAACCACCGGGAGTTGGCCTTGACCGGCGGCCAGGAGGATGTAAGTGCTGGCGGCTGATATAAGAACGTTCGGCGGGGCTTCGCGGGGAAAGGAATCGGCATGATCGGCATCGTGCTCGTCACCCACGGGCGGCTTGCCGCGGACTTCGTCGCCGCGGTGGAGCACGTCGTCGGCCGGCAGAGCCAGATCGAGGCGGTCTGCATCGAGCCGGACCACGACATGGAGGAGCGGCGCCGGGCCATCATCGACAGCGTGAAGCGGGTGGACGACGGCGACGGCGTGGCGATCCTGACCGACATGTTCGGCGGCACGCCCTCCAACCTGGCGATGAGCGTGCTGGGCCAGGGCCGCATCGAGGTGATCGCCGGGGTCAACCTGCCGATGCTGATCAAGCTGACCAGCCTGCGCGAGAGCGAGCCGCTGGAGTCGGCCGTGGTGCGGGCGCAGGAGGCTGGGCGGAAGTACATCAATGTCGCCTCGCAGCTCCTGGAGGGCGAGACTCGCAAGGGGTCCGGCCGCAAGCGGGCCGGCTCCGGAACGGAATGAGCAGCGCGGACGCCTTCAACGGTGACGCGCGGCGCGTCAGCATCTGCAATCAGCGCGGGTTGCATGCCCGGGCCGCGGCCAAGTTCGTCCGCACGGCCGAACGCTTCCGGGCGACGGTGACCGTGGTGAAGGACGGGGTCGAGGTCCCCGGCCGCTCGATCATGGGTCTGATGATGCTGGCCGCCGGGCCGGGCAGCGAGATCGAGCTGCGAGCCGAGGGCGCGGACGCCGCTTCGGCCCTGGACGCCCTGGAGGAACTGATCCGGCGGAAATTCGACGAGGACGGATAATCGCGCAAGCCGACAGGCGCCCGCCGACACAAGAGCGCCATGCCGGGGGAGGAAACGCTGACGACGACCAGGACCGACGCGGACATCGGCGCGGCCGGCGGCGCGCGCGGCGAGGAGCGCGTCTTCAAGGGACTCGGCGTGTCGCCCGGCGTCGCCATCGGGCCGGCGCACCTGCGCGATGCGCGCGAGCTGCAGGCGGTCGAGTACAAGATTCCCGAGGCGGAGATTCCGGCGGAGCGGGAGCGCTTCGACCGCGCGGTCAAGAAAGCGCGGCGCCAGCTTGGCAAGATCCGGGCCAAGGCCGACAGCATCCACGGCACGGCCGCGGAGGAACTGGGCTACCTGCTGGACGCGCACCTGCAGATGCTGCGCTCGCAGAGCCTGCTGAAGGGGGTGCGTGAGCGCATCGCCGGCGAGCAGATCAACGCCGAGGCGGCGGTGATGGCGGAGATCGACCGCATCGCCGAGGGCTTCGCCGCCGTGGAGGACAGCTATCTGAGGGCCCGCGCGCAGGAAATCCGCGAGGTCGGCCTGCGCATCGTGCGCAACCTGCTGGACGCGCCCTATCGCGGCTTCGACCACCTGGAGCCGGCCAGCATCATCATCGCCGAGGAGATCACGCCCGCCGATACCGCGCTGATGGACCCGCGCCACGTCGGCGGCTTCGCCACGGTGCTGGGCGGCGCCGAGGGGCACACCGCGATCATGGCGCGCTCGCTGGGGCTGCCGGCGGTGCTGGGCATCGCCGACCTGTTGGGGCAGGTGCGCACCGGCGAGACGGTGATCGTCGACGGCAGCCACGGCACGGTGATCGTCAATCCCACCGAGGCGCGGCTTGCCCGCTATCATCGCCGGCAGCAGGAAATGGCGCGCGAGGTCCGGGCCCTGCAGCACCTGCGCGACCTGCCCGCCGAGACCCGGGACGGCGAGCGCGTCGCCCTTTATACCAACCTTGAGTTGCCGCGGGAGCTGGAACAGGCCGTGGCCGCCGGTGCCGCGGGGGTGGGGCTGCTGCGCACGGAGTTCCTCTACATGAACCGCGAGGACGTTCCCGGCGAAGAGGAACAGTATTGGGCCTTGCGGCAGATCGTCGAGGGCATGGAGGGGCGTCCCGTCACCATCCGCACCCTGGATGTCGGCGGCGAGAAGCTGGCTTTTGCCCTGGGCGAACACCTGGGCGAGAGCACGAACCCGGCCCTGGGCCTGCGCGCCATCCGCCTGAGCCTGAAGGAACGCTCGCTGTTCGAGCCGCAGCTCGCCGCGATCCTGCGCGCGGCCGCGCACGGGCCGGTCCGGATCCTGCTGCCGATGGTGACCTCGGTGCAGGAGATCCGCGAGGCGCGGCGAGTGGTGCGGGACGTCCACGACCGGCTGCGCCGCGCCGGCGCCGGGGTACCGGAGACGATTCCCCCGGTGGGCGTCATGATCGAGGTGCCGGGCGCCGCGCTGGCCGCCGACGCCCTGGCGGCCGCGGCGGACTTCTTCGCCATCGGCACCAACGACCTGACGCAGTACACCCTGGCGATCGACCGCGCGGAGGAGCGCGTGGCCCATCTCTACAATCCGCTGCATCCCGCGGTCCTGCGGCTGATCCAGTTCGCCGTCGAGGCGGCGGTGCGCAGCAACATCCCCGTCTCGGTGTGCGGGGAGATGGCGGGCGACCCGCGTTACACCCCGCTGTTCCTCGGACTGGGCGTGCGCGAGCTGTCGATGGCGCCCAGCGTGCTGCCGCGGGTCAAGCAGCGGGTGCGCCGGCTCGACATCCAGGCCACGCGCTATCGCGCGATGGCGATCATGGAGCAATACGACAGCGGTCGCATCGCGGCGCTGCTGGACGATTTCAACGATTGACCGCCGGCGGGCAGTCGATATGCGCGCCTGATTCGCGGCCGGTTGTTCGATTCCCGGAAAACGCTTAGTCTCGGCGAAAGTGAACGAACTCTAAACCCGACGAAAACAGGGCAAGCGCCGAAACCGGGGATGCAAACGACGGAATTCGCCGCCGATTCTGCCGAGGAAGGGGGGCGCGGCCCCGGATCGCGGCCGGCACGCGGAGGGCGCGCGTGATCACGCCGAACCAGATCCTGGCGCTCGCGGCCGTGGCCGGGCTGATCCTGGCGCTCGCCGCGATCGCGGCCTGCACGGTGTATGGCCGGCTGTGGCGCCGCGCGGCCGACCGTCTCGGGCGCAGCGAGGCGCGGTTCAACGAGGTGTCGGAGCTTCTGCTCAATAGTCCCTACGGCTATCTCATCCTGTCGGACGACGGCGACAAGGTTTCGCACGGGCTGCGTCGCCTGTTGAATCTGGATGCCGAGACGGCCTCGGCGGCAGAGGTCTGCCGTCGCTTCGAGGACGAGGACGGCGAGGCCCTGGCCCATGCGGTCCGGCGCCTGCGCCGCGAGACCGCCCCTTTCGCGCTGACGCTGGCGACGCCCTCGCCGCGCCGCTGGCTGGAGGTGCGCGGGGTGACCGGCGGCCTGGCGCCGACGGTGTGGTTCAGCGACGTCAGCACCCAGGTGGCGCAGCGTCAGGCGGCGGAGGTGCGGGCCGCACGGCTGACCGAGAGCTTCGATCGCCTGCCCTTCCCCTTGTGGCGCCGCGATTCGGAGTTGCGTCTGATCGACTGCAACGCGGCCTACGCGCGCGCGGTGGACCAGCCCCGCTCCAGCGTGCTGCGCGAAGGGGTGGAACTCCTGGGCGGCAGCCTGCAGGAAGCGGGACGGGCGCTCGCCGCCCGCGCGCGCGACAGCGGCGAGAGCACGGGCGAGGCACACCACGTGGTTGCCGAAGGCTCGCGGCGGCTGATGCAGATCGTGGAGACGCCCCTGGGCGACGGCACGCTGGTCGGCTTCGCCGTGGACCGGACCCGCGAGGAAGAGTTCGAGGGCGAGCTTTCGCGCCATATCGCCGCCCACGAAGAGGTGCTGGAGAGCCTCGGCACCGCCATCATCGTCTACGGGTCGGACCTGCGGGTCAAATTCTACAATGGCGCCTTCACCCAGCTTTGGGACCTCGACCCGGACTATCTGGAGAGCGAGCCCCACGTCGGCGACGTGCTGGAGACCATGCGCGAACAGCGTTCGCTGCCGGAACAGTCCGACTTTCCCGCCTTCAAGCAGGAGGTGATCGAACAGCTCCGCAACCTCATCCAGTCCGAGGAGGAGCTGATGCACCGCCCGGACGGAAGCACGCTGAAGATCACCAAGTCGCCGCACCCCCTGGGCGGGGTCCTCCTCACCTACGAGGACGTCACCGATCGCCTGACGCTGGAGCGCAACTTCAACACCATGATCGCGGTCCAGCACGAGACCATCGAGAACTTGCAGGAGGCCGTCGCCGTTTTCGGGCCGGACGGCCGGCTGCGGCTGTGCAACCAGGCCTTCGTCGACCTCTGGGGACTCGATCTGCGCCGGCTGGGCGAGCATCCCCACGTCCGCGAGCTGGTCGAGGCCTGCCGCCCGCATTTCGAGATCAGCGACGAGCGCTGGCCCGACCTGCTGGAGCACGTCATCGGACGCACCACCGAGCCCGAGCCGCGCCACGGCCGCATGGAGAACCGGGAGGGCCGGGTGATCGACTGGACCCAGGTGCCGCTCCCCGACGGCCAGAGCCTGTTCACCTACCTCGACGTCACCGATTCGATCCGCGTGGAGCGCGCGCTGCGCGAGCGGGCGGAGGCGCTGGAGACCGCGGATCAGCTCAAGTCCGAGTTCATCGCCAACATCTCCTACGAGTTGCGCACGCCGCTCAACGCGATCGTCGGCTTCGCGGAGATCCTCGACAACGGCTATTTCGGTGCCCTCAACGAGCGCCAGCGCGAGTATTCCCACGCCATCGTGCAATCCTCCCAGCGCCTGACCAGCCTGATCAACGACATCCTCGACCTGGCGACCATCGAGGCCGGCTACATGGAGCTTGAGTGGCGGGAGATCGATGTCCGCGAGCTGCTGGAAGAAACGGCGAAGCTGGCCCGCGAGCGCGCGCACACGCGGGGGCTGACCCTGGACATCGACTGCGCCCCGGAGACCGGCGTGTGCATCGGTGACGCGCGGCGGATCAAGCAGGCGCTGTTCAACCTGCTCTCCAACGCCTTCAATTTCACGCCGGAGGGCGGGCGCGTGGTGCTGCACGGCGCGCGGGTCGGCGAGGAGGTGCACCTGGCCGTCAGCGACACCGGCATCGGCATGCCGAAGGAGGAGCAGGAGCGGGTGTTCGAGAAGTTCGTGCGCGGCCAGCCGCGCACCTCGGGCGCCGGACTCGGGCTGTCGCTGGTACGCAGCCTGGTCGAATTGCACGGCGGTCGGGTCGCGCTGGAATCCTCGCCGGCCGATGGTACGCGCGTGACCTGCGTCCTGCCGCGCGACCCCAGGCTGCAAGAGGCGCCGGCCGACGCCGGCACGATCGAGCTG
>CAZLNO010000029.1:0-4305 GCA_964561005.1 uncultured Rhodovibrionaceae bacterium
CGCCGCCGGCCGCGGCCGCACAGGGATTACAGGGGTTGCACGCGCCCGCCGCGCACGGATTGCACGGATTGGCCGCCGCGCACGGATTGCACGGGCTGCACGCCGCCGCGCACGGATTGCACGGGTTCGCCGCGCACGGGTTGCACGGATTGGCCGCCGCGCACGGGTTGCACGGATTGGCCGCCGCGCACGGATTGCACGGGTTCGCCGCGCAGGGATTGCACGGGCTGCACGCCGCCGCGCACGGATTGCACGGATTGCAGGCCGCCGCCTGCTGCAAGCGGGGCACATAGCATTCCGTCGCGCCGCCGGCCGCGGCCGCACAGGGATTACAGGGGTTGCACGCGCCCGCCGCGCAGGGATTGCACGGATTGCAGGCTGCCGCGCACGGGTTGCACGGATTGGCCGCCGCGCAGGGATTGCACGGATTGCAGGCCGCCGCGCACGGGTTGCACGGATTGGCCGCCGCGCAGGGATTGGCCGCGCAGGGATTGCAGGGATTCGCCGCGGCACAGGGATTGCATGGGTTGCACGACGCCACCGCAGGCGTCGCCACGGCTGCCACGGTGACCGCAGTGCCCGCCGCCATTCCGGCGACGACCACGAAGGGGATCATCGTCGTCGATAGCAACGCGCGCTTACGCGATTTTTGCATTTGTTCTCTCTCCCAGATCTAGAAGCTTCCTCACCGGGGCCAGGCGATCGCCCCATCGAACCTAAACGGACGGTAGACCCGTCCCGTTAACGGCCGAAGTCAAAGGCATTCACATTGTTGTGAAACAACCGGCAAAACTCGCTTCAACGTCCTGACCCCGTCCGAAGTCGGAAATGTCGACGTGCCTGACCACAGAAGTCGAGGCATGCCTCGACTTGCCCGCGCCCTCTTGTCCTGCCGACAGAGTCACCGACCTGGCCCGCAAGGCGCTAGTTGCGGCGCTGTTCGGCATAGGCCTTCAGGAAGGCCACGATGTCCGCCCGCTTCTGCGCATCGTGCATGCCGGGCCAGCTCATCTTGGTGTCGGGAAACATGCGCTTCGGATTCTCAAGGAAGGCGAAGAGGGTTTCCTCGGTCCAGACGAAGTCCGCCTCGGCCAGGTCCCCGGAGTAGTCGTAGTTGTCCAGCGAGCCCGCTTCCCGCCCGACGACGCCATAGAGATGCGGCCCCTTGCGCCGCAACCCCTGCAGCGAATGGCAGGAATGGCACATCTGCATCTGGTATAGCTGCATGCCGATGCGCGGACGGCCCTCCGGCATCGCCCCCGCGTCGCCCCCGAGCGTCACCGACGGCGCGGCCAGAAAACCGACCAGCAGGACGCACGCAAGCGTTCCGGCAAAACGCTGTGTCATCACCCCACCCCCATGCTTTGCCGGCCACAGCATGCCCCGCCCTGCTTGCGCCTTGCAAGCCTTGAGAGGTCTCGAGGCCGGGTCGGCGCGCCATGCGCGCGGGCGGCGCGCGGCGCCGCGGACGGGAGTGAAGCGGCGCCCTACCGCCCCTGCGTCTTCAGGTAGGCGATGACGTCGGCGCGATCCTGCGGGTCCTTCAGGCCGGGAAACGGCATGCGGTTGCCAGGCACCGTGCCGTTCGGATCGGCCAGATAGGCGTCGAGCTTCTCCGGCGTCCAGGCGAAGTCCGCCTGCTTCATCGCCTTGGAATAGCGAAAGCCCTCGGCGCTCCCGGCCGTGCGGCCGACCGCGCCGGCCAGGCTCGGCCCCACCCGATGCACGCCGGGTTCAAGGGCATGGCAGGCGGCGCAGGCCTGGAAGACCTTCTCGCCGTTCCGCGCATTCCCCTCGCCCGCCGACGCCGGCCCGATCGCGCCCAGCACCGTCGCCAGGACCACGCCGGCCAGTCCACCTCGCCATGCTTGCGCCATGTCGCGAAACTCCCTGTTGTCCGTACCCGTGCGGCAGGGCGCTGGCCGCCGATCGGCGGAAACGTCGACTCCGCCCGCGCCGCCTTCCGACGTTGAAGTCGCGCGGGCGCGCGGCAAAGACACGAGACAACACGATCGGGTGAAGCCGCCGGCGAAGGCGGCCCGCGTCCGCTCAGGACCGCAAGAGGCTTGATCTCGGCCCATGCTCGGCTATATGAGGGATATCGGACCAGATCGGTCCGGATTACAACGCCACACGGCGCGCTATGGGGAAGATGCATGTTCCGGCTCAACCGCTTGACCGACTACGCGGTCGTCGTGCTGTCGCAGATGAGCCTCGATCGACGGGGGTTGAGCAGCGCGCAGCAGATCGCCCACGCGACCGGCGTGCCCCTGCCCACGGTCGCCAAGGTGCTGAACGTGCTGACCCGCGAGGGCCTCGTGGAGTCGCACCGCGGCGCCGCCGGCGGCTACGCGCTGAGCCGGCCGGCCTCGCAGATCTCCGTGGCCCAGATCATCCAGGCGCTGGAAGGGCCGATCGCCCTGGCGGCCTGCGTGGACAGCGCGGCCGGCTGCTGCGAGGTGGAGCACCACTGCCCGATGCGGGGAAGCTGGGACAAGGTGAACGAGGCCATTCGCGGCGCTCTGGAAAGCGTATCGCTGCACGACATGATGGCCGCCGGCTCCCCCTTCCCGCTGCCCGAGCACTCGCCGGAGAGGGCGTCCGCCCGCGCGGGAAGCGCCGGCGGCTAGGTCTTCGCGGCAGTCGACGGGCGAACAGGAACTGAGGTCAAGAACGGTCGTCCCACAGAGCGATCGCAGGAGCAGGAGAGACATGGGCGCCACAGCCGAAACAGTCGAGCAGGTCCGCCAGGTCACGAGCCAGAAGTACAAGTACGGCTTCGTCACCGAGATCGACGAGGAGCGGCCGCCGAAGGGCCTGAACGAGGACATCATCCGCTTCATCTCAGCCAAGAAGGGCGAGCCCGAGTGGATGCTGGAGTGGCGACTGAAGGCCTATCGCCACTGGTTGACCATGAAGCATCCCAACTGGCAGAAGGTCGAGGTGCCGCCGATCGACTTCCAGGACGCCTACTACTACGCGGCGCCGAAGAGCGACGACGACAAGCCCGGGAGCCTGGACGAGGTCGATCCGAAGCTGCTGGAGACCTACGAGAAGCTGGGCATCCCGCTCAAGGAGCAGGAGATGCTGGCCGGCGTGGCGGTCGACGCGGTGTTCGACAGCGTCTCGGTGGCCACCACCTACAAGGCCAAGCTGGAGGAGCAGGGCATCATCTTCTGCTCGATCTCCGAGGCGATCCAGAACCATCCGGAGCTGGTGCGGAAGTACCTGGGCAGCGTCGTGCCCTACTCCGACAACTTCTTCGCCACGCTGAACAGCGCGGTCTTCACCGACGGCTCCTTCGTCTACATCCCCAAGGGCGTGCGCTGCCCGATGGAGCTGTCCACCTACTTCCGCATCAACGCGGAGAACACCGGGCAGTTCGAGCGCACCCTGATCATCGCCGAGGAGGGCAGCTACGTCAGTTACCTGGAGGGCTGCACCGCGCCGCAGCGCGACGAGAACCAGCTTCACGCCGCCGTGGTCGAGCTGGTGGCGCTGGACGACGCGGAGATCAAGTACTCCACGGTGCAGAACTGGTTCCCCGGCGACGAGGAGGGTGTCGGCGGCATCTACAACTTCGTCACCAAGCGCGGCGCCTGCCGGGGCGACAACTCCAAGATCTCCTGGACGCAGGTGGAGACCGGCTCGGCGATCACCTGGAAGTATCCGAGCTGCATCCTGCAGGGCGACAACTCGCAGGGCGAGTTCTATTCCATCGCCATCACCAACAACTATCAGCAGGCGGACACCGGCACGAAGATGATCCACCTGGGCAAGAACACGCGCAGCCGGATCATCTCCAAGGGCATCTCGGCCGGGCACGCCGACCAGACCTACCGCGGCCTGGTGCGCGTCTCGCCCAAGGCCGACGGCGCGCGCAACTTCACCCAGTGCGATTCGCTGCTGATCGGCGAGACCTGCGGCGCGCACACCGTGCCCTACATCGAGAGCCGCAACCGCGGCGCCCGCGTCGAGCACGAGGCCACCACCTCGAAGATCAGTGAGGACCAGCTCTTCTACTGCCGCCAGCGCGGGCTGTCGGAGGAGAACGCCGTGGCGCTCGTGGTCAACGGCTTCTGCCGCGAGGTGCTGCAGCAGTTGCCGATGGAGTTCGCCGTCGAGGCGCAGAAGCTGGTCGGAATCAGCCTGGAGGGCAGCGTCGGCTAGGTCGCCCGAAGGGAGCCAGGTGTGAGCGGGCGAGCCTCATGCTTCGACAGGCTCAGCATGAGGGGGTCCGCGCGACACTGCCGCCAGTTATCGCCTCATCCTGAGCCGGTCGAAGGATGAGCCGGTCGAAGGATG
>CAZLNO010000029.1:4405-34535 GCA_964561005.1 uncultured Rhodovibrionaceae bacterium
GGTCGAAGGATGAGCCGGTCGAAGGATGAGCCGGTCGAAGGATGAGCCGGTCGAAAACGCCTCATCCTGAGCTTGTCGAAGGAGAGGCGTCGCGCCGAAGGCGCGAGGCAGAGGCTCGCGCGAAGAGGGTTTAAGGGAAGAACACACAGATGAGTCTACTGGAAATCAGGAACCTGCACGCCTCGGTCGAGGGCCAGGAGATCCTCAAGGGCGTCGACCTGTCGATCGAGCCCGGCGAGGTGCACGCCATCATGGGGCCCAACGGGTCCGGCAAGTCCACCCTCGCCCACATTCTCACCGGCCGCGAGGGCTACGAGGTCACCGACGGCGATGTGCTGTTCGACGGCAAGAGCATCCTGGAGATGGAGCCGGAGGAGCGCGCCATGATGGGGCTCTTCCTGGCCTTCCAGTATCCGGTGGAGATCCCCGGCGTCACCATGACCACCTTCCTGAAGGAGGCGGTCAACAGCATCCGCAAGGCGCGCGGCGAGAAGGAGCTGGACGCCCTGCAGTTCACCAAGCAGCTTCGCCAGCGCTGCCGCGATCTGCATATGCCCGAGGAGATGCTGCGCCGCTCGGTCAACGCCGGCTTCTCCGGCGGCGAGAAGAAGCGCGCCGAAGTGCTGCAGATGGCCGCGCTGGAGCCGCGCATGGCGGTGCTGGACGAGACCGACAGCGGCCTGGACATCGACGCGCTGAAGACGGTCTCCGACGGCGTGAACGGGCTGCGCGGCCCCGAGCGCTCGATGCTGGTCATCACGCACTACCAGCGCCTGCTGAACTACATCGTGCCCGACAAGGTGCACGTCATGGTGCGCGGGCGCATCGTGAAATCCGGCGACAAGAACCTGGCGCTGGAGCTGGAAGAGCACGGCTACGCCGAGTACGCCGAGCAGGCCGCGGCCTAAGGCCGGCGCCCGCCGGCATCGCGACGAAAGAGGAACGAGCATGGCGAGCGAAAGCGCGCTGCAACCCTTTGCCGAGCAGTACCAGGCCCTGGCGCACGCCGGCGGCCTGCCGGGCCACGCGCTGCCGTGGCTGAGCGGGCTGCGCGAGGACGCGATGGCCCGCTTCCAGGAGCTGGGCTGGCCGACGCCGAAGCTGGAGGCCTGGAAGTACACCAATCTGCGCGCCCTGGAACGCACGGTCTTCCACCCCGCCACGGAACACACCGCACGGGCGAGCGTGGACACCGTGCCCTCCCTGATCGGCGGGCAGGCCGGCCACCGGGCGGTCTTCGTCAACGGCCGCTTCCGGGCCGAGCTGTCCAGCCTGGGCCGCCTGCCGGACGGCGCCGAGCTGCGCAGCCTGGCGCAGGAACTGGAGGCCGAGCCGGGGTTCCTGGAACAGCATGTCGACCGGATCGCCGAGGGCCAGGACCGCCAGGCACTCTACGCGCTCAACACGGCGCTGATGCAGGACGGGCTGGTGCTGCGCGTGCGTCGCGGCGTGAAGGTCGCGGAGCCGATCGAGGTCGTCTTCCTCGCCGCCGGCGACGAGGAGCCGCTGGCCTGGCATCCGCGCCACCTGATCGTGCTGGAGCCGGAGAGCGAGGCGACGCTGGTGGAGTACCACGTCGGCCTGGGCGACGGCACCACCTTCGCCAACGCCGTCACCGAGGTGCTGGTCGACGCGGGCGCGCGGCTGCACCACTACAAGCTGCAGGGCGAGCCGGAGAGTGCGTTCCACGTCCACACGCTGCACGGCCGCGTGCGCGCGAACGGCTTCTACGACGGCTTCGGGCTGACGCTCGGCGGCAAGCTGACGCGCAACGAGCTGCACCTGCGCCTGGAGGGCGCGCACGCCGAGGCGCGGCTGAACGGCGGCTACCTGCACCACGGCAAGCAGCACTGCGACAACACCACGCTGATCGAGCACGTCGTGCCCGACACCCGTTGCCGCGAGATCTTCAAGGGCGCGCTGACCGGCAAGAGCCGGGCGGTGTTCCAGGGCAAGCTGCACGTCCACCCCGACGCCCAGCGCACCGACGGCAACCAGCTCAGCCGCGCCCTGCTGCTGTCCGACGAGGCGGAAGTCGACGCCAAGCCGGAGCTGGAGATCTACGCCGACGACGTGGTGTGCAGCCACGGCTCGACGATCGGCGCGCTGGACGAGCTGGCGATGTTCTACCTGCGCTCGCGCGGCATCCCCTACGCCACCGCGCGGCGGATGATGGTGGAGTCCTTCCTCGGCGAGGTGATCGAGGAGATGGCCACCGAGGAACTGCAAAGCGCGTTCATGCAGCGGGTGGGCGACTGGCTGTCGCGCACGCCCGCCTGATGGAGCGACCCGACGAGCGTCATGGAGGCCTGGACCGACCGATGAGCACAGCCGACGCCCTCGCCGCGAACCGGCCGCCCTCGCGCGGCGGCGACAATGCGCGCCACGCCCTCGACGTCGCGCGCGTGCGCGCCGACTTTCCGATCCTGCAGCAGCAGGTCTACGGCAGGCGGCTCGCCTACCTCGACAACGCGGCCAGCAGCCAGAAGCCGCGCCAGGTCATCGAGGCGATGACGGCGGCCTACGAGGGCTATTATTCCAACGTCCATCGCGGCGTGCACCGGCTCAGCCAGCTCTCGACCGACCACTTCGAGGCCGGGCGCCAGGCCGCCGCGCGCTTCGTCAACGCGGCGCGGCCGGAGGAGATCGTCTTCACCCGCGGCGCCACCGAGGCGATCAACCTGGTGGCGGCAACCTACGGCCGGAAGTTCCTCAAGCCCGGCGACGAGATCGTGCTGACCACGCTGGAGCACCACTCCAACATCGTGCCCTGGCAGCTCCTGCGCGACCAGCTCGGCGTCGAGCTGAAGGTCGCGCCGGTCGGCGACGACGGCGACGTCCGGGCCGAGGATGTCATCGAGCTGATCGGGCCAAGGACCGGCATGGTCGCCATCGCCCACATCTCCAACGCGCTGGGCACCGTGGTGCCGGTGAAGGAGATCGTCGCGGCGGCGCACGCCCAGGGCGCGGCCGTGCTGGTGGACGGCTGCCAGGCGGTGCCCCACATGCGGGTCGACGTGCAGGACCTGGGCGCCGACTTCTACGCCTTCTCCGGCCACAAGATGTACGGGCCCAGCGGCGTCGGCGTGCTCCACGGCCGCTACGACCTGCTGGAGGCCATGCCGCCCTACCAGGGCGGGGGCGAAATGATCAGCCGCGTGACCTTCGAGCGCTCGGACTGGAAGAAGCCGCCGCACAAGTTCGAGGCCGGGACGCCGGCGATCGTCGAGGTCATCGGCCTGGGCGCGGCGGTGGACTACCTGGAGAGCCTGGGCATGGAGGCCGTCGCCGCGCACGAGTCCGGCCTGCTCGCCTATGCCACGGAGCGCATGTCGGAGGTCGAGGGCCTGCGCATCATCGGCACGGCGCCGGGCAAGGCGGCCATCGTCTCCTTCGTCATGGACTCCGCCCACGCCCACGACGTTGGCACCATCGTCGACCGCGCCGGCGTCGCGGTGCGCGCCGGACACCACTGCGCCCAGCCGCTGATGGACCGCTTCGGCCTCAGCTCGACGGCGCGGGCGTCCTTCGGCCTTTACAACACGCGCGAGGACGTCGACCAACTGGTGGACGCGCTGCACATGGTGCGGGAGATCTTCGGCTGATGATGGACGAACTGCGCGAACTCTATCAGGAGGTCATCCTCGACCACGGCAAGCACCCGCGCAACTTCGGGAACTGCGAGGGCTGCAACCGCACCGCCCACGGCCACAACCCGATGTGCGGCGACACCCTGGTGGTCTACCTGAACGTCGGCGCGGACGGCGTGATCCAGGACGCCGCCTTCAAGGGCAAGGGCTGCGCCATCTCGGTGGCCTCGGCCTCGATGATGACCGAGATCCTGAAGGGCAAGACGGTCGCGGAGGCGGAGAAGCTGTTCACGGCCTTCCACGATATGTGCACCAAGGACGACGCCGAGATCCCGGAGGGCGTGGACGAGGACGCGCTGGAGCGCCTGCAGGTGCTCTCCGGCGTGCGCGAGTTCCCGGTGCGGGTGAAGTGCGCGACCCTGGCCTGGCACACCATGGACGCCGCCGTGCATGGCCAGGACGAGATCTCCACGGAGTAGCCGAGCCGCGCCGACGCGGAAGGAGAGGACAGATGCAGGATTCGATCTTCGGCGCCCCGCCGATGCCCGATCCCACCGAAACCGAGGGCCTGACCGCCACCGCCGGCGAGAGCGCCGGCGGCACGAGCGAGCAGCCGGCCAGCGAAGACGCCGTCGTCGCCGCGCTGCGCGACGTCTACGACCCGGAGATCCCGGTCAACATCTACGACCTCGGGCTGATCTACAACCTGGACATCGCCAAGAACGGCGACGTCGCCATCGAGATGACGCTGACCACGCCCGGCTGTCCGGTGGCGGGCGAGATGCCGCAGTGGGTCGCCGATGCGGTGTCGATGGTCCCGGGGACGGGCAAGGTCACGGTGACGCTGACCTGGGACCCGCCCTGGTCGATGGAGCAGATGAGCGAGGACGCCAAGCTGGCGCTGGGGCTGTTCTGACAGGCGAGTCTGACGGGCGATCGACGGCGACGCCTTGGCATGCCCCGGCGTACGCATTAACTTTGGTACAGGCAAGCGGCAGAGAGGTTGAAACCATGCCCGGTCCCGCGATGATCTCGATCACCGACGCCGCGGCCGCGCGCGTGAAGGAACTGATCGCCAAGAGTGAGAAATCGGCCGCGGGCCTGCGCATCGGCGTCAAGACGCGCGGCTGCTCCGGCCTGATGTACCATCTGGAGTACGCCGAGGCGCCGAACGCGATGGAGGACGTCATCGAGGACAAGGGCGTCAAGCTCTTCGTGGACCCGACGGCGACGCTGTTCCTTTTCGGCACCGAGATCGACTACCAGGAAGGCAAGCTGGAAAGCGGCTTCGTCTTCAACAACCCCAACGAAAAGGGCCGCTGCGGCTGCGGCGAGAGCTTCACGGTATAGGCCCGCCACGCGCGGCGATCCCCCACCCCGGCCCTCCCCCGCGAGCGGGGGAGGGGGTCTTGCGGGGCACCGTCTTTTACCCTGAGTTCGTCGAAGGGACCGCGCCTCGCCCGTTTCAAGGACCATGTGACCGAGAACGATCCGGTCGGAGCCAAGAGACCCCGTCAAGCGAATGATTGCGTCGCGGCGCCGATGACAGCGTCCCTTCCCCCTTTGGGGGAAGGCCAGGATGGGGGACGCGCCCGTCAGGGCGCGTCAGGCCGCCCGACACGCGCGCTCTCTATTCTTGATTTGTTCCTGATTCTGTGATAGTATTTCTCTTTGATCTTGCTCTTGGACATTGTGGGAAGAGTGCTCCGGTTGACGCGCGGTTGGCGGACAACTGCGTGCAAACGTCAACATGCGTCAGCATCGAGCCCCCGAAACGCGCGGGAAACAGGGTTGCCGGATGTAGACGGGCGGCGCGACGGCGGCCGTGTGCAAACGTCAGCATGCGTCAACATCAAGCCGCCGAAAGGCGCGGGAAACGGCGATCGCGGGGCGGGGGCTCCCCGCGGCGAGAGCTTCACGGTGTAAGCCTCGGGCATCGTCGCTGGTATTTGGCGGGGCGTGGCCTTGGCCGCGCCCCGAACGTTTTTTGACCGTCCGGGACGAAAACGTTCCGGTCGGGAGCAAGCTCCCGACCGGCAAAGCCGCGTCGCGCGGCAGGGCCCCCACCCCAGCCCTCCCCGCGAGCGGGAGGGAGATACCCTGAAGCCCGCGAACTCACCTCCCCCGCTTGCGGGGGAGGTCGGCGCGCAGCGCCGGGTGGGGGCCACGGCGGTTAAGCCATCCCACCTTCGGCTACTCCCCCAGCAACACCCGCTTGGCCTGGTTGAGCTTGGCGGCGAAGTAGTTGGAGCCGCCGTGGTCGGGGTGCAGCTTCTGCATCATTTTGCGATAGGCCTTGCGAATGTCCTCCGGGCTGGCGCCGCGCTCCAGGCCCAGGATCGCCAGCGCCTCCTCCGCGTCCATGCGGCCGTCGCCGCCGCCCGGCCCTTGCGCCGCCTCCTCCGAGCCGCCGGCCCCGGCCCCGTCACCCGC
This sequence comes from uncultured Rhodovibrionaceae bacterium, assembly GCA_964561005.1. Classification (GTDB taxonomy): domain Bacteria; phylum Pseudomonadota; class Alphaproteobacteria; order Kiloniellales; family Rhodovibrionaceae; genus CAZLNO01. Next base: position 10,429 of record CAZLNO010000029.1, read on the forward strand.
GGCGCGCTCGCGCCAGGCGTCGCCGTGCACCTTGTCCAGGTAGGCCTCCAGCACCGCCGTCGACTGCGCGTCCTCGGCCCGCACCTCGCGCCACAACGCCAGCAGGTCGTCGAGGTCCAGGTCCTCGACCCGCGCGCCCTCGAAGCTGCCCTCGCGCACCACGCCGGCCAGCACGCCGGTGTCGTGTTCCAGCGTCATGTCGAGAAAGCGCGTCTCGACGCGGCTCGCCTGGCCCTGGCGCGGTCCGCGCGCGGCCTTGATGGCGCTGAGGATCTGGCGCCAGCGGCTGGCCAGGCCGATCAGCGCCGGCAGCGCGATCCAGGCGAGCTGATACCGGCCGGCCCAGAGCAGCGCCAAACCCGCGACGAGCCCGAGGATACCGAGGGTCCAGAGCACCGTGCGCAGCACCTGCCGCGGCTCGGCCTCGGCGGCCCAGCGGGCCAGCAGCAACAGGCCGATCAGCAGCGCGACGCCGAGGACGAGATAGGCGATCACGGGCTCGCCGACCCTACTTCACCTGATGGGTCAACTGCTTGACCACGCCGCCGCGCTTGCGGGAGTAGTCGGCCAGCGCCTTGCGCCCGCCGGCGGCAAACACCGCCACGGCCTTCAAGAGGTCGCGGAGCTGCTGGGGACTGTTGGCGTCGAAGCGGCAGCAGGCGCCGCCGGAGAGCGAGGCGATCTGCTCGAAGGCGCGGCGGGCGACGGGCTCGCCGCCCTCGTGGAACATGAAGCAGGGCACGCCCAGCAGACCCAGCTCGCCGGCGAGCTGGCCCAGCGCGTCGATGTCCTCCTCCATGCAGTCGCCGACGAAGACCAGGGCGTTGACCCGGCGCGCCTGGGCCTCCTTGCGGGCGTGCTTCAGCACCTTGGCGATCTGCGTCCGCCCGGCGCGGCACATGACGCTGGTCATGCGCTCCAGCAGCGGCTTGCTCTCGCTGTACCACCCGGTGGCCTCGAACTCGCCGAAGCCGCGGTAGTAGGCGAGCTGGATCTGCAGGCCGCCCAGCGCCGCCGTCTCCGCGAACATCTCGGCCTGGATCTGGCTGGCGCGGTCCCAGGTGGGCTCGCGGCTGGCGGTGGCGTCCATGGCGAAGATCAGGCGGCCCACCTCGTCCGGCCGGCGGATCGCGGGCGTGCGCGCCACCTTCTCCAGGAAGTCCTGGACCTGCTTGTCGCTGCCGGTGGAGGTGGACGGAACTTTGCGGTTTCCAGGCATCGTCGCCAGCCGGTTCAAGGGGATGCAAGCCTTCTTGCAAAGTAAGGCGCGGGCGGGGCCGCGTCCAGATCACGAGCCCGCGATGGGGACCGCCAGCCCTCGACAAGCCCGGCGCGCGCGCCGATCTCCAAGACGGGGGGCTCGCAGGCCCCCGAAGCTGCACGGGAGAGGCGCCATGAACCGCCGTCACCTTCTCGCCACCGGGCTGACGCTGGCCGCCGCGTCCGGCTTCGCCCCGGCCGCCCTGGCCGCGCCGGCGGGGCCGACGCCGGCGCAGACGGCCGGGCCGTTCTACCCCGACCGGATTCCGCTGGACCACGACAACGACCTGCTGCGCTTCGGCGAGGAGGGCGGCGCCGCGCGGGGCACGCCCGCCGAGGTCTTCGGCCGCGTGCTGGACGCCGAGGGCCGGCCGCTGCGCGGGCTGACCGTGGAGATCTGGCAGTGCGACGCGCTCGGCTACTATCACCACATCGAGGCGTACAGCGGCGGCGACCCGAACTTCCAGGGCTTCGGCCGCGTCGCGACGGGCGAGGATGGCGGCTATCGCTTCCGCACCATCAAGCCGGTGCCCTACGGCCGCCGCACGCCGCATATCCACTTCCGCATTCGCGGCCGCGGCATCGAGGGGCTGACGACGCAGCTCTACATCCGCGGGCACGAGATGAACGCGCGCGACTTCGTGCTGGCCCGCGTGCCGCCCGAGCTGCGCGAGCGCGTCATGGCCGACTTCGCCCCGGCGGAGCCCGGCGGCCCGGCGCGGGCGGCCTTCGACGTCGTGCTGGACGCGGCTTTTCAGAGGATGTAGCCAGCGCCCGAAAGCCGGAGAGTACCATTGGAGCACGCACGCCGATGACCGCCACCGCGAGCCGCGCCGAGCGGGCGCTCGTCCTGTTCTCCGGCGGCCAGGACAGCGCCACCTGCCTGGCCTGGGCGCTGGAGCACTTCGCGCATGTCGAGACCGTCGGCTTCGACTACCGCCAGCGCCACCGCGTCGAGCTGGACATCCGCCGGACCTTCCTGGCCGGGCTGCGGGCCGCGCGCCCGGACTGGGCCGCGCGCCTGGGCGACGACCACATGATCGACGTCGCCAGCCTGAGCGCGCTGGGCGAGACGGCGATGACGCACGAGGTGGCGATCGAGATGGACTCCGGCGGCCTGCCGACCACCTTCGTCCCCGGCCGCAACCTGGTGTTCTTCACCTACGCCGCCGCGCTGGGCTATCGCCGGGGCACCAGGCACCTGATCGGCGGCATGTGCGAGACCGACTTCTCCGGCTATCCCGATTGCCGGGACGACACCCTGAAGGCCCTGCAGGTCACGCTCAACCTCGGCATGGCGGCGGACTTCGTGATCCACACGCCGCTGATGTGGCTGGACAAGGCGCGGACCTGGGTGCTGGCCCACACCCTGGGCGGCGCGGACCTGGTCGAGCTGGTCGCCGAGCACACGCATTCCTGCTACCATGGCGCGCGCGCGCGCCGGCACCCCTGGGGCTACGGCTGCGGCGCTTGCCCCGCCTGCGAGCTGCGCGCGCGGGGCTACGCCCGCTTCGCCGGCGACGGCTGAGCTGCTCCGCGCGTCCAGCAACGGCCGCCGGTCGTGGTGCCCTGACCGTTGCGAATACGCCGGCCTGACGAGCCGCCAACGCCCCGCCGCGAACTGTAAACACACGCCCCGCTGTGGAACCGGAATCCAGCGTTTTCAGGGGAATAGTGGTGGGCGTGCAAGGACTCGAACCTTGGACCCGCTGATTAAGAGTCAGCTGCTCTACCAACTGAGCTACACGCCCCCTGGAGTGACCGCTAGATAGCAACTCCGGTCGGCTTTGTGAAGAGGCTCTCCGCCTGCCCTCGCGGAAAGTTCGCGGGCCCCGACGCCCGGCCGGCACGAGCGCCGCGCGGCTAGTCGCCGTCGTCCAGGCCGCGGCGCGGAATGCGAATGTCGCGGTGGATGTAGGCCGACATCATCAACCCGAACGACAGCATCACCGCCAGCATTGCCGTACCGCCATAGGAAATCAGCGGCAACGGCACGCCGACGACAGGCAGCAGCCCCATCACCATCGCGATGTTGATGAAGAGATAGAGAAAGATGTTTGCCGTGAGCCCCAGCACCATCAGGCGCGCAAACTGATTTCGGGCGCGCAACGAAATCGCCAGGCCGTAGATCAGCACAATGGCATAAAGCCCCAGCAGGGCGAGGCCGCCGACCATGCCGAGTTCCTCGGCCAACATGGTGAAGATGAAGTCCGTCTGCTTTTCCGGAAGGAAGTTCAGGTGGCTCTGCGACCCCTTCAGGAAACCCTTGCCGAAGACGCCCCCGGCTCCCAGGGCGATCTTCGACTGCATGATGTGATAGCCGCTGCCCAGCGGATCGCTCGCGGGATTGAGGAAGGTGAAGATCCGCTCCTTCTGATAGTCATGCAGGAACTGCCAGACGACCGGGACGGCCGCCGCCCCCGTGGCGATCACCACGCCGAACTTCCACAGCCGCACACCCGCGGCGAAGAAGATCGCGGCGGCCACCATCACCAGCATCAGGGCCGTGCCCAGGTCAGGCTGCTTCAGGACGAGCGCGACCGGCACCGCAATGATGGCCAGCGCGGGCACCAGGCGCAGGGTCCGGACCACCTCCTCTTCCGAGAGACCATGGAAGTAGCGGGCGAGCACGAGGACGATGGCCACTTTCATGATCTCAGAGGGCTGGAGCTGAATGACGTAGAGGTCGATCCAGCGTTGCGCGCCCATGCCGATCGTTCCCATGACCTCCACCGCGACCAGCAGTCCGACGCTGACCAGGTAGATCAGCGGCGCCCAGCGGAACCACACGCGGATGTCGATCAGCGCCACCGTCAGCATCAAGACCATTCCGCCCGCGAAACGGATGGCCTGCCGCGAGGCCCAGGGCTCCATGCTGCCGTTGGCCGCCGAGTACAGCATCACGCAGCCGATCGCCGCCAGGACACAGATGACGATGACCAGCCCCCAGGTCATCTGCAGCGCCTTCTGGGCCAGGCTCATCTCCGGATTGCGGCGGAAGACGTTGATGTCCATGGCGCGCCCGGCCTCAGATGTCCTCGGCCGTGCCGGCCCCGGCGAGCTGCGCCAGCCCGCCCCGGCCGGCCGGATCGCGCCGCTGCGTCTCCAGCAGGATGTCGCGCGCGATCGGCGCCGCGGTCGTGGAGCCGCCGCCGCCGTGCTCCACCACCACGGAACAGCAATAGCGCGGCGCGTCGACCGGCGCGAAGGCGACGAACAGCGCGTGGTCTCGCCGGCGCCACGGCAGGTCCTCGTTCTTGATCACGCCCCGGCGCCGCTCGGCCATGGTGATGCGACGCACCTGCGCCGTGCCGGTCTTTCCGGCCATCTGGAGACCTTCCTCCTCGATGCGCACGCCGTAGGCGGTGCCGCCGCGCTCGTTGACGACGGCGTCCATCCCGGTACGGACGATATCGAGGTGCCGATCCGGCAGGTCCAGCGGCGGGAACTCCGCCGGCGCGAAAACCTCGCCGCCCCCGTCCTCGGCAACCAGTCGGCGAGTCAGGCGGGGCGTGACCGCCCTGCCGCTGGCCAGGCGTGCCGTCATCACGCCGAGCTGCAGCGGCGTGGTCAGCACGAAACCCTGCCCGATCGCCGAGACGACCGTCTCGCCGCCCTGCCAGGGCTCGCCGATCTCGGCCCGCTTCCAGGCCTTTGTCGGGATGGTGCCGCCGCGCTCGCCAGGCAGGTCGATGCCCACCTCCGCGCCAAGCCCCAGACGGCGGGCCATCGCCGCGATGCGGTCGATGCCGATGCGCCGCGCGACGTCGTAGAAATAGACGTCGCAGGAGTTCTTGATCCCGCCGATCATGTCCAGCCGGCCGTGACCCGCCCGGCGCCAGCAGTGAAAGCGGGCGTTGCCGAGCTTGTAGTATCCTGGACAGTACACGTCGTGGGCCGGGCCGATGCCCGACTCCAGCGCCGCCAGGGCCACCACCATCTTGAAGGTCGAGCCCGGATTGTAGAGCCCGGCGATCGCCTTGTTGGTCAGCGGGTGCAGCGGGTCGTTGATCAATTCCCGCCACTCCTGCGTCGTCATGCCGAGGCTGAATGCGTGCGGGTCGTAGCTGGGCACCGACCCCATCGCCAGGACGTCGCCGTTCAGCGTATCCAGAACGATGGCGGATGCGCTGCGCTCGCTCGACAGCCGCGCCTGCACGAAGGTCTGCAGCCGGGCGTCCAGGCTCAGAACAAGGTCGTGGCCCGGCTCCCCCGGCGTTCGTTCCAGCTCCCGAATGGTGCGGCCGACCGCGTTGACCTCGACCTGGCTGGTGCCCGCCGCCCCGCGCAGGCGGTCGTCGTACTGCTTCTCCAGGCCATTCTTGCCGACGCGGAAGCCCGGCAGCTCCAGCAAGGGATCGTCATCGCGCTTCAGTTCCGCCTCCGAAACGGCCGCGACGTAGCCCAGCACGTGGGCCACGTCCGCGCCCAGGGGATAGGCACGGGTCTGTCCGACCTCGATCGAGATGCCGGCCAGGTCCGGCGCGTTGACCTCCACCCGGCTGACCTTCTCCCAGGGCAGGTTCTCGGCCACCTTGACCGGCACGAAGGCGCGCTTCTTGCGCACTTCGCGCAGGATGCGCCGACGCTCGCCTTCCGGGATCGCGATGATCTGGGCGAGCTTGTCCAGCGTGCGCTCGACATCCCGCGCCTGCTCGGCCACCAGGACGACGCGATAGTTCTGCTCGTTCGCCGCCAGCGGCACGCCGAAGCGGTCGAGGATGCGCCCGCGCGGCGGCGGCAGGAGGCGCAGCGAGATCCGGTTGTCCTCGGCCAGCGTCGAGTACTTGTCGCGCTCCAGCACCTGGAGGTCGTACATGCGCGCGGCCAGGCCGCCCAGCAGCACGGCCTGGCCGCCCGCCAGCATCAGGGCCCGGCGGGAGAAGGTCTTGAAGCGTCCGTGATCCTCGTGCAGCAGCGCCATTGCATCCGCCGTGCGCCGGCCTCCCCTTTCTCAGCGCAGCAGGCTGCGCTGCACCTGCGCGAACAGCCAGGCCAGGAGCGGATAGGCGGCGACCGTCGTCAGGAACTGGAACATCGCCGGCCGGGGCGAAATGAACGTCCCGGCCAGCAAGGTGCTGAGCAACCACAGCAACAGGCAGGCCCCGCCCGCGATCACCGCGAAGCCAGCCCACATCACGAGGAAGCTGCGGCTGACGAAGAACCGCCGCTGGCCGACGATCGCCAGGTAGATCAGCAGCAGGATCAGCACGCCGACCCCCAGCGCCGTGCCGGCCACCAGATCGTGGAACAGCCCGATCGCGAACACCGCCGAAGCCGGCATCAGGTCCGGGCGATGGACGGCCCAGTAATACACCGCGATCGCCGCCAGCCAGGGCATGATCGGCGCCAGATCGGGCACGCGCATCGGGACCATCGCCAGCATCACCAGCAGAAGCGTGAGAAAGCACGGCGTGATCTGGCGCGCGATGAGGTCCAGGCGCTGCCAGCCGCTTGCCTTCAAGAGCCGCCTCCGTCCAACGAGCGCCGCGCCGCCGCCGTGCGCGCGCGATAGCCGTCGTCGGTCAGCAGGATTCCGGGCATGGCATAGTCCACCACCCGCAGATATTCCATGGTGTTCCAGTCCGCGTAGGGGCGGATGCGGACGTCCTTCTCGCCGGCCTTGATGACCTCGCCCACCGGCAGTCCTGGGGGAAACACGCCGCCGTGCCCCGAGGTGACAATGCGCTGCCCGGGCTCCACCGACGCCTCCTCGGGCAGATAGAGGAGCTGCGGCCGGTCGGTGTTGTCGCCCGCCAGAATGCCGCGCTGGCGCGTGCTCTGGATCACCACCGGGATGCGCGAGTTGATGTCGGTGACCAGCAAGACGCGCGCGCTGGTGCGTCCCACCTCCGCCACCCGGCCGGCCAGGCCATCGCCGGTCAGCGCCGCCTGCCCCTTCTTTACGCCGTGCATCGCCCCGGCGTTGATCAGCACCGAGCGCACGAAGGCGCCGCCGCTGTCGGCAACCACGCGGCCGGTCACGTAGCGGATCTCCGGCTCCGGCGCCAGGGCCAGAAGGCGCGCCAGGGCGGCGTTCTCCGCCTCCAGCCGATGCGCCACCACGCGCCAGTGCTTGAGGCGCGCGTTCTCGCGCTGCAGCGCGGCGTTCTGCGCGCGCAGCTCGGCCAGCCGCTTGCCCTCGCTCAGGACCTCGGCCACGGTGGCCACCGGGCGGGAGGCGGCATCGAGAATGGGCGCCACGGCGTCGGTCACCGCGGTGCGCGCCCGTTCGACCATCAGGGTGTCGGCCTTGCCCACCAGCATCAGGCCGAAGGCGCCGCCGACCAGCAGCAGGAAGGCGAAACGTTGCGCCCACGCCTTGATCGGCGTCGTGAGCTGGGCCAACGATCCTTCCGGTCGGGTCACCTAGGCCCTCCTCGAATCTCGAACCGCCAGCCCGCGTCGAATCGAGCTTCCGGCAGCAGAGGGAATTATTCCGCGTTTCCGTAAAGAATCGAATAACACTGGCCACCTTGACGGATTCACGCGATTCGAGGCAAGCGCCAATCTCAGTACATCGAGATCAGGACATTCTTCAGCGTCTTCATTTCTTCCAGGCAACGACCGGTTCCCAGCGCCACGCAGGACAGCGGATCGTCCGCGATCGATACCGGAAGCCCGGTCGACGCCCGCAGCACGTAATCCAGATTGCCCAGCAGCGCGCCGCCGCCGGTCAGCACGATTCCCTTGTCCACGATGTCCGCGGCCAGCTCCGGCGCGGAATGCTCCAGCGCCACCTTCACGGCCTCCACGATGGCGCCCACCGGCTCGGCCAGGGATTCCGCGATCTGGCGCTCGGAGATGATCAACTCCTTGGGCACGCCGTTCATCAGGTCACGCCCCTTGATCTCCATGGTGCGGCCGTCCTCGCCATGCTCCGGCGGGCAGGCGGAGCCGATCTGCTTCTTGATGCGCTCCGAGGACCCCTCGCCGACCAGCAGGTTATGGTTGCGGCGGATGTAGGCGATGATCGCCTCGTCCATCTTGTCGCCGCCCACGCGCACCGAGCGGGAATAGACGATGCCGCCCAGCGAGAGCACCGCGACCTCGGTGGTGCCGCCCCCGACGTCGACCACCATCGAGCCGGTCGGCTCGGTCACCGGCAGGTTGGCGCCGATCGCCGCGGCCATCGGCTCCTCGATCAGGAACACCCGCCGCGCGCCCGCGGCCTCGGCGGACTCCTGGATCGCCCGGCGCTCCACGGCCGTGGACCCTGAAGGCACGCAGACGATGCACTGCGGCGAGGCGAAGCTGCGGCGATTGTGCACCTTGCGGATGAAATGCTTGATCATTTCCTCCGCGATCTCGAAGTCGGCGATGACGCCGTCGCGCAGCGGCCGGATCGCCTGGATGTTGCCGGGCGTGCGACCCAGCATCATCTTGGCCTCGTCGCCGACGGCCAGCACCTGCTTCTTACCGCGGGACTCGGCAATCGCCACCACCGAGGGCTCGTTGAGGACGATGCCGCGACCCTTGACGTAGACCAGCGTGTTCGCGGTACCCAGGTCGATCGCCATGTCGGCGGACAGCATGCCGAGAAGACGGGAAAACATACGGTGGCTTGACCCCCTGGCCCCTGCGGCCCCCACGGCGCCGGCACCGTGAGCGCATCATTGTATTGCGGCATTTTTGCCGGACTGCATAGCGCCCCGGCATGGCGATTTCAAGGCGGCGGCGGCCGGTCGCCTCCGGCCGCCGCCGACCGCGCAACTAGACCGAGGCCGCGTCGGCGCCGCCGGCGGCGCCCGCCGTCGCCACCTTCTGCCGCTTCAGCATCAGCTTGTTCAGGGCGTTCACGTAGGCCCGCGCCGAGGCCACCAGGGTGTCGTGGTCGGCACCCTGGCCGTTCACCGTCATGCCGTCCTCCGCCAGGCGCACGGTCACCTCCGCCTGTGCGTCGGTGCCGCCGGTCACCGCGTGCACCTGATACAGCTCCAGCGTGGCGTCGTGCGGCCAGATCGTGCGGATGGCGGCGAAGGTGGCGTCCACCGGACCGGAGCCCTCGACCGTCGTTTCCTGGCGCGCGCCCTCGACCTCCAGCACCAGGTGCGCGGTCTGCGGCCCCTCGCTGCCGCAGTTGACGCCCAGCGACACGAAACGGATGTGGTCGTTGTGGCGCAGTACGGCGTCGTCGATCAGCGCGATGATGTCGTCGTCGAAGACCTCTTTCTTGTGGTCGGCCAGGTCCTTGAAGCGCTGGAAGGCGTCGGTCACCTCGTTGTCCGACAGCTCGTAGCCCAGCTCCTTCAGCTTCGCCTTGAAGGCGTGCTTGCCGGAGTGCTTGCCCATCACCAGGTTGGAGCGCGTCAGGCCGACCGATTCCGGCGTCATGATCTCGTAGGTCTCGGCATTCTGCAGCATGCCGTGCTGGTGGATGCCGGACTCGTGCGCGAAGGCGTTCTTGCCCACGATCGCCTTGTTCGGCTGCACGGTGAAGCCGGTGATGCCCGAGACCAGGCGCGAGGCGCGGGTGATGTAGCGGCTGTCCACCCCCGTGGTGAAGGGCAGCACGTCCTTGCGGGTCTTCAGCGCCATGACGACCTCTTCCATCGCCGCGTTGCCGGCCCGCTCGCCGATGCCGTTGACCGTGCACTCCACCTGGCGCGCGCCCGCCCGGATGGCGGCCAGGGAGTTCGCGACCGCCAGGCCCAGGTCGTTGTGGCAGTGGGTGGAGATCACCGCCTTGTCGATGTTGGGCACGCGGTTGCGCAGCATCATCACCAGCTCGTAGTACTCCTCCGGCACGGTGTAGCCGACGGTGTCGGGGATGTTGATCGTGGTCGCCCCGCACTTGATCGCCGCCTCGACGCAGCGGCACAGGAAATCATGATCCGTGCGCGTGCCGTCCTCGCAGGACCACTCGACGTTGTCGGTGAGGCGCCGCGCGTAGGTCACGCTGTCGATCACCGCCTCGTGGACCGCGTCGGGCTCCATCTGCAGCTTGTACTTCATGTGCAGCGGCGAGGTGGAGATGAAGGTGTGAATACGCGGCCGCGCCGCGTGGCGCAGCGCCTCCCAGGCGCGGTCGATGTCGCCGGCGCGCGCCCGGCACAGGCCGGCGACCTGCGCGTTCCTGGTCTGCCTGGCGACGTCGCGGACGGATTCGAAGTCGCTGTTGGAGGAAACCGGGAAACCGGCCTCGATCACGTCGACGCCCATCTCGTCCAGCACCTTCGCGACCGACAGCTTCTCCTCCAGGTTCATGGAGCAGCCGGGCGACTGCTCGCCGTCGCGCAGGGTGGTGTCGAAGATGACGACGTGGTTGGGATCGTTCGTGGCTTGGGTCGACATTCTACTCGGTCCTTCGCTCGATTGACGCGTTCTGCGCGGCCGATCGCACATCGCAAGCCGGCGCGATTGAGCGGGGTGCTTGATCGGTCACTCCCCTGAACACCTGCACCCCGGGGGCGCCGGCGGCGTTCAGGGGCCGATAAGGAGGAGCTGCGCGTCGAGGAGGCGAAGGTCGGACGGCAGGGCGGCATGCAGGATCGCCGCCGCGCCCGCGGCGGCGAAGGTCGTCCAGGAAGGATGTTGCGTCACGGACATCATCGATAAACGCGGTGCAACGTCGCGGACACTTCGAGACCTGCATGATCCGGACTGCCGTGATCCGGAATCCATTCGTCTTCTACACGGTCAACGGCTCATACTGCAAGAGCTAATACACCTCTCGTTAGCCAAGGGTTAACGCCCCGGACGAGATTGTCGCGCCGCGACAGGCCAACACGATGGAAACTGGATTTCGCCGCGCCACACGGCGACCGCGCCCGGCCAAGCCTCGGCGGCGTTCAGCCCTTTCCCTTCTCCTCCTCGATGGCGTTGATGCGGGACTGCAGGGTGTTGAGCATGTTGGCGAGGTTGTCGGCCAGCTCCCGAGCCTGGCCGAGCTGGTCGCGCAGCGCCGCCACGTCGCTGGGCGCCTGCGGGGCGGGGCCGCAGCGCTCGCTGCCTTCCATCAGCCAGCCGACGTTGGTGCCCAGCACGCCGGCCAGCATCAGCAGCTTGTTGGCGCGCGGCTCGCTCTGCCCCGTCTCCCAGGCATGCAGGGTGTCGCGGGTGACGCCGGCCCGGCGGGCCAGGGCCGAGGCGGACATGCCGAGTTGCTTGCGGCGCGCCTTGATACGCTGTCCGAGGGTCTTGGTCGAGGCGGATTCCATGTGGCCTCCTGACTTTCCTGATTCGCCTGTCCCGGGTTCGGATTCGTTCCAGCACGCTCGTTTAGCAAACCGCGGCGCGAAGCGCGAGAGGGTGAGCACCGCATCCGCATGGTTCAGGCGGCGAAATCGCCATCGCGATAACCCTGAAGGTACAGCAGCGCCGTCAGGTCGCCGTGGTCCACGCGGACGCGGGCCCGCTCGCGCACGGCCGGCTTGGCGCGGAAGGCCACGCCCAGACCGGCGGCCAACAGCATCGGCAGGTCGTTGGCGCCGTCGCCGACCGCGCAGGCGGCCGAGGTTCCACCCTCCAGGTCTTCGGCCAGCGCGCGCAGCGTGGCGAGCTTGGCGTCCTTGTCGACGATCGGCTCGGCGACACGCCCGGTCAACCTGCCGCCTTCGAGCAGCAGCCGGTTGGCGACCACGCGGTCGAAGCCGCAGCGTTCGGCCACGGGCTCGGCAATGGCCGTAAAGCCGCCACTGACCAGCGCGGTGGTGGCGCCGTGCGCCTGCATGGTCCCCACGAGGGTGCGCGCCCCGGCGGTCAGCGCCACCCGCTCCAGCGTCGCCGCGACCGCCGCTTCCGGCAGCCCGGCCAGCATGGCCACGCGCTCGCGCAGGGCCGCGGCGAAATCGAGCTCGCCGTTCATCGCGCGGGCCGTGATGGCCGCGATCTCGCTCTTCAGCCCGACCGCCTCGGCCATCTCGTCCAGGGTCTCACCGGTGACAATGGTCGAGTCCATGTCGGCGACCAGCACGCGCTTGCGCCGACCGGCGCGCGGCTGCACCGCGACGTCGACCGGTGCGTCGCCCAGGGCGCCGCGCACCGCCGTCTCTGCCGTAACGGGATCGCCGGCGACGAACGACAGGTCGCAGGCAACGTGACGGGACAGCCAGTCCGGCTCCATCACCGCCGCGGCCAGATCGCCCAGCGCCTCGGCGGCAACGGTCACATGGGCGGGGGTTAGCGTCCTTGCCGCCGGATCGGCAATCAGGGTAAGGACAAGCTGGTCCGGTGCCTGGGCTGTTGACATGACCTGCCGGTGATAGGCCCTGTGCGACGGAAGAGCAAGCCCATTTCGCAGATGCAAAAAGATGCCGCACCGCAACAGCCGCCGCCGGTACTCGCCATCACCGGCCCGACGGCCTGCGGCAAGTCAGGCCTGGCGCTGGCGGTGGCCGAAGCCTTCGACGGCATCGTCATCAACGCGGACTCGATGCAGGTCTACCGCGAACTGCGCGTGCTCACCGCGCGCCCGACGCCGGGGGAAGAGGCCCGCGTGCCGCACCGCCTCTATGGCATGCTGTCCGCGGCCGAACCCTGCTCTGCGGCACAGTGGCGCGCTCTTGCCACGGCGGAGATCGATGCCGCCATCGCGGCCGGCCGACTGCCGGTGCTCGTGGGTGGCACGGGGCTCTACCTGCGCGCGCTGATGCGCGGCCTGGTCCGCGTGCCCGAGATCCCCGCCGAGGTGCGCGAAAGCGTGCGCGCGCGCCAGGCCCGCCTGGCGCCCGAGGCCCTGCACGCCGAACTCGCGGCCCGCGACCCGACGATGGCGGCGCGCCTGCGCCCGCGCGACCAGCAACGCGTCGCCCGCGCCCTGGAGGTGGTCGAGGCCACCGGCCGCTCGCTGGCGACCTTCCAGAACGCGGACGGCACCGCGGCGCCGCCGCCCTACGACGTGCTGGCGATCGCGGCCGTGCCGGCGCGTGCACCGCTGTACCGCCGCATCGAGGCACGCCTCGACGCCATGGTCCGCCAAGGCGCGCTGGAGGAGGTGCGGACCCTGCTGGACCTGGGGCTCGACCCGCGCCTGCCGGCGATGAAGGCGGTCGGCGTGCCGGAGCTGGCGGCCCACCTGCGCGGGGGTACCTCGCTCGAAAGCGCGCTGACGGACGCCAAGACCGCGACCCGGCGCTACGCCAAGCGCCAGCTCACCTGGCTGCGGCACCAGACCGGGCGCGATTTCGCCAAGGCCGTTTTCCTGTTTGCGCAATTTTCGGAAAGCCTGCAGCCGGTAATCTTTAATGAAATTCGCGCATTCGTGTTGACGACGCAACCTTGAACCACTAGGTTGCCCGCACCCGCCGGCCGCTGGTCGGCGGGATTGCGCGTGCGCCGGGCTTTCCGACCGGCATCCGGCCGCCTCGGGGTGGCCGCGCCAGGCAGCGCGACTCATATGGAAGAAACTGAACATGAAGTTTCGGAGATCGGAGACAATGTCGAGCGACCAGTTGACCGGCGCGGAAATCGTCATCAAGGCCCTGGCGGATCAGGGCGCGGACACGGTTTTCGGATACCCCGGCGGCGCCGTACTTCCGATCTACGACGCGCTCTTTCAGCAGAATGAGGTCCGCCACATCCTGGTGCGCCACGAGCAGGCCGCCGCGCACGCCGCCGAGGGCTACGCGCGCGCCACCGGCAAGGTGGGCGTGCTGCTGGTCACCTCGGGACCCGGCGCGACCAACGCGGTGACCGGGCTGACCGATGCGCTGATGGACTCCATTCCGCTGGTCTGCCTGACCGGCCAGGTGCCCACGCACCTGATCGGCAACGACGCCTTTCAGGAGGCGGACACGACCGGCATCACGCGCCCCTGCACCAAGCACAACTACCTCGTGAAGTCGGTCGGGGACCTGCCGCGCATTCTGCACGAGGCCTTTCACGTCGCGCGCTCGGGCCGGCCGGGGCCGGTGGTCGTCGACCTGCCGAAGGACGTGGTGCAGGCCACGGGCAGCTACCTGCCCAAGGAGGAGGTGCGCCACCGCAGCTACAATCCCCAGACCAAGGGCGACGCGAAGCCGATCGCGCAGGCCGTGGAGCTGCTGGCGAAGGCCCGGAAGCCGATCATCTATGCCGGCGGCGGCGTCATCAACTCCGGCCCCGAGGCGAGCGAGCTGCTGACGCGTTTCACCCGGATGACCGGCGCGCCGATCACCAACACGCTGATGGGCCTGGGGGCCTTTCCCGGCAACGATCCGCGGTTCCTGGGGATGCTGGGGATGCACGGCACCTACGAGGCCAACCTGGCCATGCACGACTGCGACGTCATGCTGGCCGTGGGGGCGCGCTTCGACGACCGCGTGACCGGGAAGGTCTCGGCGTTCTCGCCCAACTCGACCAAGATCCAGATCGACATCGACCCCAGCTCGATCAACAAGAACGTCGTCGTCGACGTGCCGATCGTCGGCGACGTGGCCGAGGTGCTGCGCGAGATGATCGCGGCGTGGAAAGAGCGCGACCTGAAGCTCGACCAGGAAGCTCTGCGGGCCTGGTGGGGCCGGATCGAGGAATGGCGGGCGCGCGACTGCCTGCACTACACGCAGAAGGGCGACGTCATCAAGCCGCAGTACGCCATCCAGCGCCTCTACGAACTGGTCAAGGACCGCGAGCCCTACATCACGACCGAGGTCGGCCAGCATCAGATGTGGGCGGCGCAGTTCTTCAAGTTCGACAAGCCGAACCGCTGGATGACCTCCGGCGGGCTGGGCACCATGGGCTACGGCCTGCCGGCGGCGCTGGGCGTGCAGGTGGCGCATCCCGACGCGCTGGTGATCGACGTGGCCGGCGAGGCCTCGATCCTGATGAACATGCAGGAAATGTCCACGCTGGCGCAGTACCGCCTGCCGGTGAAGATCTTCATCGTGAACAACCACTGGATGGGCATGGTCCGGCAGTGGCAGGAGCTGCTGCACGGCGAACGCTACGCCGAGAGCTACACCGACAGCCTGCCGGACTTCGTCAAGCTGGCCGAGGCCTACGGCGCCGTGGGCATCCGCGCCACCAGGCCCGGCGAGCTGGACGAGAAGATCCGGGAGATGCTGGAGACGCCGAAGCCGGTGATCTTCGACTGCTGCGTCGATCAGGTGGAAAACTGCTTCCCCATGATCCCCTCCGGCGCGGCCCACAACGAAATGCTGCTGGGACCTGGCGACCGCGCCGAGAAGCCGATCTCCGAGGAGGGCATGGTCCTCGTCTGATCGCCCTGGCGGAACGGGTTGCGCGCCACGCCGGCGACGGCTATCACGGCCGGGCGCGCATCCTCCTCCGGCCTTTGCAGGCTTTCACGATTTCCTACACACCACGAGTCGCCGGCCGTCAGGGTGCCGGCAAAGCATAAGAAACAGGCAGCGACGATGGCCAATTCCCCGCAAGACCTGCGCGCCGCCACGCACATCGAGCGCCACACCATCGCCGTCCTCGTCGACAACGAGCCCGGCGTTCTGGCACGGGTCATCGGACTTTTCTCCGGCCGCGGCTACAACATCGAGAGCCTGACCGTCACCGAGGTGGACCCCGAGCAGCACCTCTCCCGCATCACGGTCGTGACCAGCGGCACGCCGATGATCCTGGAGCAGATCAAGGCGCAGCTCGGCCGCCTGGTGCCGGTGCACAAGGTCTCCGACCTGACCCAGATCGGCCCCTACGTGGAGCGCGAGCTGGCGCTGGTGAAGGTCTGCGGCACCGGGGAAAAGCGCGTGGAGAGCCTGCGCATCGCCGACATCTTCAAGGCCCGCGTGGTCGACGCCAGCCACGAGCACTTCGTCTTCGAGATGATCGGCAAGACCGACAAGCTGGACGCCTTCATCGACCTGATGCAGCCGCTCGGCCTGGTCGACGTCTCGCGCACCGGCGTCGTCGCCATCCAGCGCGGCAGCGAGGGGTTGTAAAGGAAGCCTGCAACGATCGTCTGACTCGCGCCGTTGATCGAAGTGTGGCAATTTGACAGCGTTCACGGAACGAAACGCAGCCATGGGCGAGGACGATGTCGACAAGCGCTCGAGCGATGACGGCAGGCGACAACGGCTCTGACTTTCCATCGGGGTCGCGGGCGTTATCGCGTTGCCGCTGGTGCCAGGTAGCTTCGTGACATCCGATGGCCTAAGCTAAGGGGGAGGGAAAACAAGGTGCCCGCGATGCGATCGCTTGAATTCACGCCGGCGCGCACGGCCTATCCCTGGTGGCTGGAGGGACTTTCGGCGGCCTCCATTCTCGCCGTTCCAGGCGCGGTGCTGACGGCGTGGCTAGCAAGTCCGGCCATCGGAGCGGGGTTGGGCTTCGCAGCGTTCGTCGGAATTCAGATCGCCAGTGCCCTTGGAAACCGGTATGACCGGCCTTCCGCCTAGCTGGACACAACTGGCGCATCTTCTCAGCCCCATCGCGACGCCAGGTGCCATCATGTGCCTCGGGCTTCTTGGCGGCGCCGCGCAAAAGTTCTGGCCCGAACCACTTCGCTCAGGCGTGGCGTTTATCAGTTTCGGACTTGTCGCGCTGGCCGCTGCCTGGATTGTCCTGATTTTTGTTTACCGTTTGACGAACTGGTCCCGGCTATCGGAGCTGGATCGCGATCACAAGACCTCATGACCACGCCGTACAGTCGGAACGATTTCCTGTTTCGTCGTCGTGCCATTCGCCATAAACCGACATGAGTTATCGCCGCCGGGTGAACGACACACTCGTGAGCCGCGGATTCAGGTATCCGGTGCCGGGCAACCGCCATGCGCCGGGTCGCGAAAACCGAAGAGAAAGCTGAAGAGGGGAGAAAACCCATGCGTGTCTACTATGATCGCGATGCCGACGTCAGCCTGATCAAGGGCAAGAAGGTGGCCGTCGTCGGCTATGGCAGCCAGGGCCATGCCCATGCCAACAACCTGAAGGAAAGCGGCGTCGACCAGGTCCGCGTGGCGTTGCGCCCCGGCTCGAAGACCGCCGAGAAGGTGAAGAACGCCGGGCTGGAGGTGTCGACCCCGGCGGAGGCGGCGCAGTGGGCCGACGTCGTCATGATCCTCACGCCCGACGAGCTGCAGGCCAAGCTCTACGCCGAGGAGCTGGCGCCGAACATGAAGGAGAACGCGGCCCTGGCCTTCGCCCACGGCTTCAACGTCCACTTCAAGCTGATCGAGCCGCGCCCGGACCTCGACGTCTTCATGGTGGCGCCCAAGGGCCCCGGCCACCTGGTGCGCAGCGAGTATGTGCGCGGCGCCGGCGTCCCCTGCCTGCTGGCGATCGAGCAGAACGCCTCGGGCAACGCCCACGACATCGGGCTGTCCTACGCCTGCGCCATCGGCGGCGGCCGCGCGGGGGTGATCGAGACCACCTTCCGCGAGGAGTGCGAGACCGACCTGTTCGGCGAGCAGACGGTGCTCTGCGGCGGCCTCTCGGCGTTGATCACCGCCGGCTACGAGACCCTGGTCGAGGCCGGCTACGCGCCCGAGATGGCCTACTTCGAGTGCCTGCACGAGGTGAAGCTGATCGTCGACCTGATGTACGAGGGCGGGCTGGAGAACG
Source organism: uncultured Rhodovibrionaceae bacterium (assembly GCA_964561005.1). GTDB lineage: Bacteria > Pseudomonadota > Alphaproteobacteria > Kiloniellales > Rhodovibrionaceae > CAZLNO01. The sequence goes on from CAZLNO010000029.1 coordinate 28,135, forward strand.
TGCGCTACTCCATCTCCAACACCGCCGAGTTCGGCGACTACACCCGCGGCAAGCGGATCATCGACGAGGACGTGAAGGACCGCATGCGCGAGGTCCTGGAGGAAATCCAGTCCGGCGAGTTCGCCCGCGAGTGGGTGCTGGAGTGCCAGGCCGGCCAGCCGCACTTCAAGGCCGAGCGCCGCCGCTGGGCCGAGCACGAAATCGCCCAGGTCGGCGCCAAGCTGCGCGGCATGATGCCCTGGCTGTCCGAGGGCAAGCTGGTCGACAAGGCGAAGAACTGACGCAGACCGGGCTTGGGGACGCGTCGAGGCGGTGACACGGCTTCGCCGCGTCCCCCATCCTGGTGTTCCCCAAAAGGGGGAAGGGACTCCGCTCGGCGCGGCCGCACCAATCCCAGTCTCCTCCCCCCTGGGCGAGGATTAAGGAGGGGGACGCGCCGACAGGCGCGTCATTCCCGCCTCGCCGGCTCGAAAGTCGTCCCCTCAGTTCATGACGATGTTCGGCGCCTGCTTGCGCTCCGTCGCGCTACCGCCGGTCAGCTTGCGCCAGATCCCCTCGGCGATGCGCATGTAGGCCTTCGCGTGGCCGCTGTCGGGGTGGGAGATCACCACCGGCTGGCCGCCGTCCGAGGTCTCGCGGATGACCATGTCCAGCGGGATCTCGCCCAGGAGGTCGGTGCCCAGCCGCTCGGATTCGCGCCGACCCCCGCCGGCGGCGAAGATGTCGCTGCGCCCGCCGCAGTGCGGGCAGAGGAAGTAGCTCATGTTCTCGACGATGCCGAACACCGGCACGTCGACCTTGCGGAACATGTTCAGCCCCTTCTTGGCGTCCAGCAGCGCGATGTCCTGCGGCGTGGTGATGATCACGGCGCCGGAGAGCGGCACCTGCTGCGCCAGCGTGAGCTGGGCGTCGCCGGTGCCCGGCGGCATGTCCACCACCAGCACGTCCAGCTCGCCCCAGTCGACGTCGCGCAGCATTTGCTGGATGGCGCTCTGCACCATCGGGCCGCGCCAGATCATCGGCGTGTCCTCGGCCACCAGGAAGCCCATCGACATGACCTTCACGCCATAGTTCTCCATCGGCTTCAGGCGCTTGCCGTCGGGCGACTGCGGCCGGCCGGAGACGCCCATCATGCGCGGCTGCGAGGGACCGTAGATGTCGGCGTCCAGGATGCCGGTGGCGTGGCCCTGGCGGGCAAAGGCCAGGGCAAGATTGGTCGCCGTCGTCGACTTGCCCACGCCGCCCTTGCCGCTGGCCACGGCGATGATGTGCTTCACGCCCGGCGCCATCCCTTGCTGGCCCTGCGGCTGCGGCGCCTGCTCCTGCTGCCGCGCCTGACGAGCGCCGCCGGCGGCCGGCGCCTCGTCGTGGGCGGTCAGGACGGCGGTCACCGAGGACACGCCCGTCAGCGCCAGCACGGCCTGCTCCGCCTGCTTGCGCAGCGGCTCCATGCGCTCGCCCTCGCTCGGGTCGACCTCGATGGCGAAGCCGACGTTGCCCTCCTTGACCACCAGCCCCGAGACCATGCCGAGACTGACGATATCCTGTTGCCGCCGGGGCTCCTCGACGGTCTTGAGGGCTCCCCAGATCGCTTCCTCGCTGACGCGATTCATCCTTGAACGCTCCGATTTCCGGCCAATATCGCGGTGAACTGTTTTCCCGGCGGGCACAACGCGTTACTTATGGGCAAGATATGGGCTACGGCCCGGCGATGCAAAAGCCCGGACGCGGCCTTCCACATCCCGCAGTCAATCGGAGAGTGACGATATGCCTTGGCAATCGCAAGGAGGCGGCCCCTGGGGCGGCGGCTCCGGAGGGGGCGGCCCGTGGGGCGGTCGCGGCGGCTCGGGCGGCCGCGGCGGCGGTCCGCTCGGCGGCGGTCAGCAGCCGCCGGACATCGAGGAAATCATCCGCAAGGTTCAGGCGCGCCTGAAGGGATTCCTGCCCGGCGGCGGCATGGGCGGGCGCGGCATCCTGCTGGCGATCGCGGTCGTGATCGGCATCTGGCTGCTCACCGGATTCTACCGGGTGCAGACCGACCAGCAGGGCGTGGTGCTGACCTTCGGCGAATGGACGGCGACCACGCAGCCCGGCCTGAACTGGCACCTGCCCTACCCCATCGAGACGGTGATGACCCCCTCGGTGGAGCGGGTGAACCAGATCGACATCGGCTTCCGGCAGGTCGGCACCGGCAGCCAGCGCGATGTCGAGCAGGAAAGCCTGATCCTGACCGGCGACCAGAACATCATCGACATCGACTTTTCGGTGCAGTGGAAGATCAACGACGCCGGCAAGTACCTGTTCAACATCCGCGAGCCGGAGGGCACGGTGAAGATCGCCGCGGAAAGCGCGATGCGCGAGATCATCGGCCGCACCCCGATCCAGCCGGCGCTGACCGAGGCCCGAGCGGAAATCGAGGGCAAGACCCGGGATCTGCTGCAGCAGATCCTCGACAACTATGGCTCCGGCATCCTGATCACCGGCATCAAGCTGCAGAACGTGCAGCCGCCCTCGCAGGTGATCGACGCCTTCAACGACGTGCAGCGCGCGTTGCAGGACCGCGACCGCCTGCGCAACCAGGCCCAGGCCTACCGCAACGACATCATCCCGCGCGCCCGCGGCGAGGCGCAGAAGATGCTCCAGGGCGCCGAGGCCTACCGCGAGAAGATCATCAACGAGGCGGAGGGTGAGGCGCAGCGCTTCAACCAGGTGCTGGAGGCCTATCTCCAGAATCCGTCGGTGACCGAGCGGCGCATGTACCTGGAGACGATGCAAAAGGTCTATTCCCGCACCGACAAGGTGCTGATGGACCAGGGCACCGGCAACGCCATCCCCTACCTGCCGCTGGACGAGTTGCGCAAGCGGCGCAGCGGCACGACCGGCGGCAGCGACGGGGCCTCCGCCGCCAGCGCGACGTCGAACCGCTAAGGCCGGGAGGACACAGCCATGAATCGCAAGTTTCTCTTCATTGGCGGCATCCTGGTGGTCGTCCTGGGTGTGGTGCTGTCGAGCGCACTCTTCACCGTCCACCAGACCCAGCAGGCCATCGTGATGCAGTTCGGCGACCCCAGGCGGGTGATCTCCGAGCCCGGCCTCAACATCAAGCTGCCGTTCGTCCAGAACGTGCTCTTCTACGAAAAACGCGTGTTGGACCTCGACCCGCCGGTCGAGCGCGTCCTGCTGGCCGACCAGAAGCCGCTGAACGTCGACAGCTTTGCCCGGTATACGATCGGGGATCCGTTGAAGTTCTACCAGACGGTGCGCTTCGAATCGAACCTGCGTGACCGCCTGGGATCGATCATCAACTCCAACCTGCGCAGCGTGCTGGGCAACGTGAACCTGGCCGGCATCCTCTCGGAAGAGCGGGCCAACATCATGGATCGCATCATGGAGCAGGTGAACCAGGAGTCCGATCGCTTCGGCATCGACATCGTCGACGTGCGGATCGGCCGCACCGACCTGCCGGCGGAGGTCAGCCAGGCGGTGTACTCCCGCATGCGCTCCGAGCGCGAGCGCGAGGCGGCCGAGTTCCGCGCCCAGGGCGAGGAGGAAGCCCAGCGCATCCGCGCCGCGGCCGATCGCGAGGCGACCGTGATCCGCGCCGAGGCTCAGCGCGAGGCCGACATCATCCGGGGTGCCGGCGAGGGCCAGCGGACCCGCACGCTCAACCAGGCGTTTGGACAGGACCCGAACTTCTTCCAGTTCTACCGCTCCATGCAGGCCTATGAGGGGGCGATCAACCAGGGCGACGCGGAGAACAGCTACGTCGTGCTCTCGACCGACCAGAACGCCTTTTTCAAGATGCTGAGCCAAGGCGCCACGACGGACTGGCTGGAGCAACCCCAGGGCGATCGCGCGCCCTCCGCCTCCGCGGGTGACTCCGCCACGGGGTCCCCCAACGGCGGCACGAAGCCGCAACGCGCCGAAGTGCCGCCTGACGGCGAGGCGGATCGCCAATAGGGGTGGCGCGAGACGTGGCAAGCCCGATCGGCGGCGCAATTCGTCGCCGCCGATCGGGGGCTTGTCCCGGCAGGGTGCTTCGGGCTATTCGACCGGCCCATGCCCGATCTTGCCCTCACCGATTTTCTCACCGCGATCGCCCTCGTGCTCGTGCTGGAGGGGCTGTCGCTCGCCGCGTTCCCCGGTATGCTGTACCGGGCGCTGAAGCAGCTCGAGGCCATGCCGCGCGAGGCCCTGCGCTGGGCCGGGCTGCTGATGGCTTTGCTTGGCGTGTTCCTGATCTATATGCTGCGGGGGTAGGACGGTCCGCCGGCCGGGCGCGAGCGCCCTAAAATCGTCACACTCCCGGCGAAGCCTGCCAGCCAGCGAGGTCACGCCGCGTCGGCGAGGAGAGCGCCGCCGTCGGTTTCGCGGCGCGACCCGTTTCCGCGACCGTGCCGCCGCAACCCGCCAACGTGCAACGGAGATACGAGGTTGAGCCGATATCTGACAGCTTTCGCGCCGGTCCTGAGCGAGCGCCTGAGTGCCGCGGGCCGGCGCCTTCCCGGCCGCGTCCTGGCGGCCCTGCTCGTCGTGACCTTGTGGCTTCCCGCCGGCGCCCAGGCCGAGGGCCGGCCCGACAGCTTCGCCGACCTCGCCGAGCGGCTGCTGCCGACGGTGGTCAACGTGTCGACCACCCAGACGGTCGAGGAGGATGACGCGCGGCGCCAGTTCGAGGAGTTCTTCCGCGACTTCTTCGAGCGCCGCGAGGGCGAGGAGCCGCGGCCGCGCCGCCGCCCGTCCTCGCTCGGCTCCGGCTTCGTCATCGATCCGGAGGGCTATATCGTCACCAACAACCACGTGATCGCCGACGCCGACGAGATCACCGTGCGCTTCCACGACGACACCACGCGCAGCGCGGAGATCGTCGGCCGCGATGACAAGACCGATCTGGCGCTGCTGAAGGTCGAGACGGATGAGCCGCTCCCGGCCGTCCAATGGGGCGATTCGAAGAAGGTGCGCATCGGCGACTGGGTGATCGCGATCGGCAACCCCTTCGGCCTGGGCGGCACCGTAACGGCCGGCATCGTCTCGGCCCGCTCGCGCGACATCAACGCCGGGCCCTACGACGACTTCCTTCAGACCGACGCCTCGATCAACCGGGGCAATTCGGGCGGCCCGATGTTCAACACCGACGGAGAGGTGATCGGCGTCAATACCGCCATCTTCTCCCCCTCCGGCGGCTCCATCGGCATCGGCTTCGCGATTCCCTCCTCCATCGCCAAGAACGTGATCTCGCAGCTTCGCGAGTTCGGCGACGTGAAGCGGGCCTGGCTGGGCGTGCGCATCCAGACGGTCACGCCGGAACTGGCCGAGGGCCTGCGCCTCGACGACCCGCGCGGCGCCCTGGTGGCCTCCGTCTCCGAGGCCGGCCCGGCGGCCGAGGCCGGCATCAAGCAGGGCGACGTGATCCTGGAGTTCGACGGCCGCGAAGTCGAGGAGATGCGCCGCCTGCCCCGCATGGTGGCGGAGACGCGGATCGGCAAGACGGTCGACGTGGTGGTCTGGCGCAAGGGCGAGCGCAAGACCGTCGAGGTGACGCTCGGCAAGCTGGACGACGAGAAGCTGGCCCGCTTCTCGCCCTCCGACGACGGTGGCGAGCGCGAGGGCGGCGAACGCAAGCTCGGCGCGCTCGGTCTGGCCCTGGCCCCGCTCAGCGACGAACTGCGCGAGCAGTACGAGCTGGACGAGCGCGCGCGGGGCGTCGTCATCACCGGGGTCATGTCCGGCAGCAGCGCGTCCGACAAGGGGCTGCGCGAAGGCGACGTCATCGTCGAGGTGGACCAGGAAGAGGTCGGCAACCCCACCGACGTGGCCAAGCGGGTCCAGAAGGCCCGCGAGGAGGGCTACCGCGTGGTCACCCTGCTGGTCTACTCCCAGGCGCAGGGCGACTACCGCTGGGTGGCGGTGCAGATCGGCCAGGGTTGAGCCGACACCGCGCGCCTGGGCGCAATCGCGAGAAAGGCGGCGATCCCGAGGGGTCGCCGTTTTTTTCCGTCGCAGAACATCAATTACGCGAAGGTTGTTCCGACCTTACGCGCGGCTGTATGCTTGCTCGTCATGAGCGGGCATACCGAAAGACTGCTGCGCGCCGAGCGCTTGCGAGCCTTGTCGAGCGTCTTTCAGAATCTGGCCGTCGGTATCTTGCTGCTGGGCGTGTTTGCACCGATGTTCAATGTATCGGCTGTTCATGACGGCACGGGCGCGGCCGTGCTGGCCGGCGGTCTTGCGGTGGTCCTTGCGGCTTTGTTCCTGATAACGTCGCAAAGACTCCTCGTGGAAGCCGTCAGGTGGGAAAAATGGACTGGTTCATCCTCTGGATCCTCGTCATAGGCCTGTTTGGACTCGGTGTATATTTGTATGCCTATTTCTTCCTGATGCCGCCGCGACACAAGAACGGC
>CAZLNO010000030.1:0-2836 GCA_964561005.1 uncultured Rhodovibrionaceae bacterium
CCACGTGACCAACCGTCCCAATGTTGCAGTGCGGCTTGTCGCGCTCGAACTTCGCCTTGCTCATCGTGTCTTCCCGTTTGCGGCCCCATCAGGCGCTTGCATGCGCGGGCGCCTGCGTGTTTCGTTTTCCCGGGCGCGTCGGCGCTCGGCGCCGCGTGCCATCGCGCGCACGGCCGGGACGGACCCTACTCCGGCATCGCCGGGTCGACGGCCGTGGAGCGGGCGATGGGAATCGAACCCACGTACCCAGCTTGGAAGGCTGGTGCTCTACCATTGAGCTACGCCCGCACAAGCTCTCACGTCGCCGGCTGTCCGGAGCTGGTGGAGGGGGTAGGATTCGAACCTACGTAGGCTACGCCAGCGGATTTACAGTCCGCCCCCTTTAACCACTCGGGCACCCCTCCCCCGGGATCAGCCCCGCTGTCGCGGCGGCGTGACCTACCGCCATTTCGGCAGTCCTGTCAACGCCAAAGATAGGCAGAAACGCAGCGCGCCGGCCCCACCAGCCTTGCTGGCGTCCGGTCGCAGGGGATTCTTGCCGAACCCGCCTCCGCGCTCGCAATAATGGGGACCGTTATGACCAGACGCAAGGCCGGACCGAAATCCCGTCAGCCCCGCCGCGACCCCGGACCCCGTCCGGGTCCGCCGCGCCCCGGCGTGGACGAGCCGTACTGGCTGTGGGGCGCCCACGCCGTCGAGGCCGCGCTGGCCAATCCCCGCCGACGTTGCCATCGGCTTCTCTTGACCGGCGAATCCGCCGCAGGCTGGCAGGAGCGCCTCGCGCCGCTGCTGGCCGCGCGCGACGACCTGCCACACGGGCCGGAGCGGCTCAGCCGAACGGAGATGGCGCGCTTCCTCGGCACCCAGGCGGTCCACCAGGGCATCGCCGTGCTGACGGCCCCGCTCCAGCAGCCCGACGTCGACACGCTGGTCGCGCGCACCCTGGCGTGCGAGCGCGCCGCCGTCGTCGTGCTCGACCAGATCAGCGATCCGCAGAACGCCGGCGCCGTGCTGCGCTCGGCCGCGGCCTTCGGCGCCGTCGGCGTCGTGACGACCAAGCGCAACGCCCCCGGCGAGTCGGGCGCGTTGGCAAAGGCGGCTTCGGGCGCCCTGGAGTCGACGCCTTTCGTCCACGTGGCGAATCTGGCTCGCGCGCTCGACCGCCTGGCGACGGCCGGCTTTCGCGTGCTGGGACTGGCTGGCGAGGGCGAAGCGCCCCTGCAGGCGGAAGCGGACGCGCCGCGGGTCGCTCTGGTGCTGGGCGCCGAGGACGCGGGCCTGCGGCGCCTCACCCGCGAGCACTGCGACCGCCTCGTCCACCTGCCCACCCGCGGCGCGATCGCCGCGCTCAACGTCTCCAACGCGGCGGCGGTGGCGCTCTACGAGGTGTTGGGGCGCGACAGGTCCTGAGCGAAAGTCCGGGCGGCAAGCCTTGGCCTGCTGCCACGCCGCCATTATGGTCAATCGGACGTTTACGCGCGGCAGACGCGACAAGAGGGAGATGCGCCATGGAAGGCTCGCAGCAAGCCGACGTGTTCGAGGCCACGCCGAACAACCTCGAACCCTACTGGATGCCGTTCACCTGGAACCGCGAGTTCAAGAAGCATCCCAAGCTGATCGCCGGCGCCGACGGCATGTACTACAAGAGCCTCGACGGCCGCGACATCCTGGACGGCACGGCGGGCCTGTGGTGCGTCAACGCCGGCCACAACCGCCGGCGCATTGTCGAGGCGGTGCAGGGCCAGGTCGCGCGGCTCGACTACGCGCCCAGCTTCCAGCTCGGCCATCCCATCGCCTTCCAGCTTGCCAACCAGTTGGTGCAGATGGCCCCGCACGGCGCCTACGACCATGTCTTCTTCGCCAACTCCGGCTCGGAAGCGGTGGACAGCGCCCTGAAGATCGCGCTGGCCTACCACCGGGCCCGCGGCGAGGGTCAGCGCCGGCGCCTGATCGGGCGCGAGCGCGGCTACCACGGGGTCGGCTTCGGCGGCATCTCGGTCGGCGGCATCGTCAACAACCGCCGGGTCTTCCCCGAGCTGCCCGGCAGCGACCACCTGCGCCACACCTTCGACCTGGAGCAGCAGGCCTATTCGCGCGGCCAGCCGGAGTGGGGCGCGCACCTGGCCGACGATCTGGAGCGGCTGTGCGCGCTGCATGGCGGCGAGACCATCGCGGCGGTCATCGTCGAGCCGGTGGCCGGGTCCACCGGCGTGCTGATCCCGCCCAAGGGCTACCTGCAACGCCTGCGCGAAATCTGCGACCGGCACGGCATCCTGCTGATCTTCGACGAGGTCATCACCGGCTTCGGCCGGCTGGGCAGCGGCTTCGCCGCCGAGCACTTCGACGTCGTGCCGGACCTGATCACCATGGCCAAGGGGATCACCAACGGCGTCGTGCCGATGGGCGCGGTGTTCTGCCGCGAGGGCATTTATGACGCGCTGAGCGACAGCGCCGACAAGAGTGGCGGCACCATCGAGCTGTTCCACGGCTATACCTACACCGGCCATCCGCTGGCCTGCGCCGCCGCGCTGGCGACCCTGGAGGTCTACAAGGAGGAGGCGCTGTTCGACCGCGCGGCCGAGCTGGCGCCGGCCTGGGAAGAGGCGGTGCATGGCCTGAAGGGCACGCGCCACATCATCGACCTGCGCAACCTCGGCATCATCGCCGGCATCGAGCTGGCGCCGCGACCCGGCGCGCCCGGCCACCGCGGCTACGAGGTCTTCACCCGCTGCTGGGAGAAGGGCCTGCTGACCCGCGTCACCGGCGACATCCTTGCCCTGTCGCCGCCGCTGATCCTTGAGACCGGCCACATCGACCGGATGTTCCAGACGCTGAA
>CAZLNO010000030.1:2936-34080 GCA_964561005.1 uncultured Rhodovibrionaceae bacterium
CATGCGCATCGGCGTTCCGAAGGAAACGAAGGTCCATGAGTACCGCGTGGGTCTGGTGCCGGCGGGCGTTCGCGAGCTGGTGCAGCGCGGCCACCAGGTCCTGGTGCAGTCGGGCGCCGGCGCGGGCGTGAACCTCACCGACGAGATGTACCGCAAGGCCGGCGCCGAGATCGTCGACGCGCCGGACGAGGTCTTCGCGAAGGCGGAGATGGTCGTGAAGGTGAAGGAGCCGCAGCCGGCGGAGGTCCGCCAGCTTCGCGAGGATCAGATCCTCTTCACCTACCTGCACCTCGCCCCCGATCCCGAGCAAACGCAGGGCCTGATCGACAGCGGGTGCGTCGCCATCGCCTACGAGACGGTGACCGACCGCCACGGCCGCCTGCCGCTCCTCGGACCGATGAGCGAGGTGGCCGGGCGCATGGCCGTTCAGGTCGGCGCCCACTGCCTGGAGAAGGAGCAGGGCGGCAGCGGCATCCTGCTGGGCGGCGTCCCGGGCGTCCTGCCGGCGCGCGTCGTCGTGATCGGCGGCGGGACCGCGGGCACCGCGGCGGCGCGCATGGCGATGGGCACGCACGCCAAGATCACCGTGATCGACAAGTCGGTGGACCGGCTGCACGAGCTGGACCTGAGCTATGGCCGCGAGATGGACACGCTGTACTCCACCGCCGACCACATCGACGGGGCGGTCCGCCACGCCGACCTGGTGATCGGCTGCGTGCTGGTCCCCGGCGCGGCGGCGCCCAGGCTGGTCACCCGCGAAATGGTTCGGCAGATGCAGCCGGGCTCGGTGCTGGTGGACGTCGCCATCGACCAGGGCGGCTGCTTCGAGACCTCGCGACCCACCTCGCACGCGCAGCCGACGTATGTCGAGGAGGGCGTGGTGCACTACTGCGTCACCAACATGCCCGGCGCGGTCGCCCGCACCTCCACCTTCGCGCTCACCAACGCGACGCTGCGCTTCGTGCTGGCCTTGGCGGACAAGGGTTATCGGCGGGCGCTGGCCGAGGACCCCCACCTGATGGACGGCCTGAACGTCGCCCACGGCCAGGTGACCCACAAGGCCGTGGCGGACAGCCTGGGCCACCGCTTCGTCGCGCCTCAGGAGGTGCTGGGGGTATGAGGACGGCCGGCGGAACGGCAGGCTGAAGCCCGGCCTACGGTGATTTCAACCGCGCCATTCCTGGAGGGCATGCGTCAGCATGCCGCCCTCGAACGCGCCACCCTCACGGCAAATAGTCCCGCATCCGATACCACAGCATCGCCAGCGCCAGCGTCGGCGTGCGGAACAGGCGGCCGCCGGGGAAGGTGGTGTGCGGCAGCCTGGCCATCAGGTCGAAGCGCTCCGCCTGCCCCGCCACGGCCTCCGCCAGGATCTTCCCGGCCACGTTCGTCAGCGCCACGCCGTGCCCCGAAAAACCTTGCGCGAAGAAGACGTTGGGGCCGAGGCGGCCGAAGTGTGGCGTGCGCTCGACGGTGATGGCGACATAGCCGCCCCAGGTGTACTCGAAGCTCTGGTCGGCGAGCTGCGGGAAGACGGTCAGCATCTTGCCGCGCATGGCGCGCGGCAGGTTGGGCGGCATGAGGGTCGAATAGCTGACCCGGCCGCCGAACAGCAGGCGGTGGTCCGGCGAACGGCGGTAGTAGTCGAGCACGAAGTTGCAGTCGACGATCGCGCTGTTTTTGGGGATCAGCGCCGTCGCGCGGTTCTCGCCCAGGGGATAGGTGGCGCCGATGTAGGTGCCCACCGGCATGATCTTGCGCCGCATCTTCGGCACCAGATTGCCCAGGTGGGCGTTGGCGCAGATCACCAGATGCCCGGCCGTGACCTCTCCCTCGGCCGTGGCCGCCACGGGGCGGGCGCCAAAATCGAGCCTGGTCACCCGGCTGTCCTCGAAGATGCGCACGCCCGCCTCCTCGGCAGCGCGCGCGAGGCCGAGGCAGTAGTTCAGCGGGTGCAGGTGCCCGCCGCCGGGATCGTACAGGCCACCCACATAGGCGTCGCTGTCGACATAGTCCTTCAACTCGCCGCGCTCGACCAGCTTCGTGCCGGTGTAGCCGTAGGTCTCCGCCCAGTCGGCCTGCGTGGCCTTGAGGCCGTCCAGGTGGCGCGGCTTGTTGGCGGCGTCGAAGTGGCTCCAGGTCAGGTCGCAGTCGATGGCGTGCCGGCGCACCCGCTCGTCGATGACCCGCTTGGCCTCCTCGCAGAAATCGAACAGCCGCCTGGCGTTCTCCGGCCCGACCCAGGCGCGGACCTTGCTCATGTCGGCGGCAAAGGCCGTGCCGATCTGGCCGCCATTTCTTCCGGAGGCGCCCCAGCCCACCCGCGCCGCCTCCAGCAGCACGACGTCGTAGCCCCGCTCGGCCAGGTTCAGCGCGGTCGAGATGCCGGTGAATCCCCCGCCGATCACGCAGACGTCGGCGCGCAGGTTGCCTTTAAGCCGCGGACGGTCGGGGGCGGGATGCGAGGTGGCGGCGTAGTAGGACTGGACGTGCGGTTGGGGACTCACGGGCGGAACCTTCGTCTCGTGGAACCTCTGGGGGCGGTGCGCGCCCCGGGGAAGAAGGTGCGCAGACCGGCGCGCGGGTCAAGCCGTCGCGGCGCGGACGGGGGTCGCCTCAGAAAATCCACTGGTCGGCCAGGCCGAAACGGTCAAGCATCTTTTTCATGCGGCCCGTTTGGACAAGCCGCTCGATGAGCCCGGCCAGGGTCTCGCGACCGATCGGACCGTCCGGCCGGACCAGGGCGCCCAGCCGGTACTCCTGATCCAGCCCTCGGGCGACAGTTACTCGGCCGCGCATTTCCGGATTCGTCTTCAGGTAAAGCTCCAGAAAGGATTTCGGCATGATGGCGATGTCCACCCGGCCGGCAAGCAGTTCCTCGATGTTGCCGCGATGGCTGGTGTTCAGCCGGATATCGTAGTGCTCGCGCAGATAGTCCGGGTCGTTGTTGAACCCGGCGAAGCCGTAATGATAGCCGATGTAGCCGGCCAGCCGCTTGTTCTTCAAGTCGTCGAAATAGCTCTGGTCGCCTGCCGCCTCGGCGCGGGCAACATAGACCTCGCCGCCCTTGAGCAGGGGGCGAATCGCCTCGACCTCGATGTTCCGCGTCTCCCAGCCCCAGTCGCGCATCTCCATGAAGATGACGTCGAAGCGCCCCCGCGCGAAGGCGGTGTAGCGTCGGTTCGGCGAGGTGGGCACGAACTCGAAGCGATAGGCGCTGTCGAGCCCGTTCAGGGCCTCCAGCATCACCGGCAGCAGGCCACCGTCGGGGTGTTCCAGGTCGACGAAGGGCGGGAAGGTATAGCCGCCGACGCGGACCTTCACCTCGTGCGCCCGCGCGCCCTCCGCCAGCAGCACGGCGACCAGCAGGACGGCCGCCGTCCGACCCATCCAGGCGGCCCCGGTCGCGACAATTCGTCGCGGGCCTCGATTGTTCGCGCCTGGCAGGCTCGCGGAAGGCTGCAAGACGGCCTCTCAGATAGTTTGGTCCTCAAATGTCCATATCAAAGGCACGATCCGCCGGCAAGCCTTGTCGCAGGCGGATGGAGGTCGAAATCATTCGGCGAATTACCAGCAGGCGTGGGGCCTTCGCAAGCAGCACGTCACATGTGCAATCGCAGGTTCAGGTGACGCCGTCCACTGCGGCGCAGAAGGCCCGCGTCACCGCCTGGGGATCCTCGGCGCGCATGACCTCGCCCATCACCGCCACGGCGCCAGCGCCGGCGCGCAGGCAGTCGGCCGCGGTCTCCGGCGTGATGCCACCGAGCGCGACCACGGGCACGTCCAGCGCGGCGCAGAACTCTCCCAGGATCTCCAGGCCGAGAGCGGGGCCGTGGCCCGGCTTGCTGGGCGTCTCGAAGATCGGGCTGACGGTGATATAGTCCGCGCCATCCGCCTGCGCCTGCACCGCCTCGTCCCAGGAGTGCACCGAGGCGCCGATCAGCTTGTCGCGGCCGAGGATGTGCCGCGTGGCGCCGGGCGAGGTGCCCTGCCCGACATGCACGCCGTCGGCGCGCGCTGCTTCCACCGTGGCGATGTCGCCGTGCAGCGTGACCGTCGCGCCGTGGGCCTTGCCCAGCTTCACGATCTCGCGGGCCAGCGTGCGCCGGTCGCGGTTGGACAGGTCCTTTTCGCGCAGGCTGACCCAGCGGCAGCCGCCGCGCAGCGCGGCCTCGACCACCTCGGGCAGCGGCCGACGGGCCTGGCGCCGGTCGGTGATCAGCATCAGGCGCGGGCGCGGCAGCATCATGAGCCGATCAAGCCCAGTTGCGGGCTCGACGGCTCGGCGTGAAGACGCCGGGGGATACGTCCCGACCGGCGCGCGTCATAGCCCGCCGCCACAGCGGCGCGGAAGGCGCCGGCCATGCGCACCGGGTCGTGCGCCTTGGACACCGCGGTGTTCAGCAGCACGCCGTCGCAGCCCAGCTCCATCGCGATGGTCGCGTCCGAGGCCGTGCCGATTCCCGCATCCAGGATGACCGGCACGGGGCTGCGCCCGCAGATCACCTCGATCGCCGCCGGGTTCGCGATCCCCTGTCCGGAGCCGATCGGCGAGCCCAGCGGCATCACCGCCGCGCAGCCGACGTCGGCCAGCTTCTGACAGGTGACCGGGTCGTCGTTGCAGTAGGGGAGCACGACGAAGCCGTCCTTAACCAGCTCCTCCGCCGCCTTCACAAGTTGTTCGACGTCCGGATAGAGGGTGTCGCGGTCGCCGATGACCTCCAGCTTGACCCAGTTGGTCTCCAGCGCCTCGCGGGCGAGCTGGGCGGTCAGCACGGCGTCCTTCGCCGTCTCGCAGCCGGCGGTGTTGGGCAGGAGGTGCTTGTCGCGCAGCAGGTCCAGCATGCTCTCGGCATAGCCCTCCAGCGACACGCGGCGGATCGACACCGTGACGATCTCCGCGCCGCTGGCGGCGATCGCGTCCAGCATGACCTGCTGGTTGGGATAGCCGGCCGTCCCGATCAGGAGACGGGAGTCGAAGGTCCGGTCGGCGAGGCGGAAGGCCTCGCGCCCGGCCGGCTTGCGGCTGCTGTCGGGCATGGTCTGTCCTCTCATCCGCCCGCGAAGGGCTTCACGATTTCCACGGCGTCGCCCGGCGAGAGCGTCGTCTCCGCCCAGCGCGGGCGCGGCACCACGGCGCCGTTGATGGCCACGGCCAGTCCGCGCCGCTCGGGGTCCAGGCCCTCCGCCCGGAGCAGCGCGATGACGGTCTGCCCGGCCAAGGCGCGGGCCTCGCCGTTGACGGTGATGGCCGGCTCGGTCATGCAACCCCCGCCGCCGCGTCCGGCCCCGACCCGGCGAAGCGGTCGATGGCGAATGGCGCCAGTTCCGGCACGCGCTCGCCGCTCAGGATTTCCGCGCCGATGGCCTCGGCGGTGAGCGGCGCCAGCAGGATGCCGTTGCGGTGGTGGCCGGTGGCGAGCCACAGGCCTTCCACCCCGGTGCGGCCAAGGATCGGCGCGTCGTCGCGGCTGCCGGGGCGAAAGCCGACCCACATCTCGGCGATCGGCAGTTCCTCGATGGCCGGCAACGCGCGCCAGGCCGCCTCCAGCACGGCGTAGACGCCGCCGGCGGTCATGCTGTCGTCGAACCCCTTCTCCTCCACCGTGGCGCCGATGATCAGCGTGCCGTCGTTGCGCGGCACCAGGTAGACCGTGGGCGCCCAGAGCACGTGGCGCAGGATCGGCGCCGCCGGGTCCATGCGCAGCGCCAGCACCTGCCCCTTGATCGGCCGCACCGGCGGCCGCGCGGCTTCGGGCAGGCCGGGCAACTCGCGGCTCCAGGGGCCGGCGGCGTGGACCGCCACCTCGGCCGGGACCTCGGCGCCGGCGACCTGCACCCCGGTCACGCGGCCGTTCGCCGCCAGCAGCCGCTCCACTGGCGCATGCTCGTGGATGCGGGCGCCGGCGCGCTCGGCGGCCAGCTTGAGGGCCTGGACGAGCCGTCGGTTGTTCACCTGGTGGTCGTTCGGGCTGTACACGCCGGCGGCGACGCTGCTGCGCAGGTGGGGCTCGCGGCCCCGCACGTCCGCGCCGCTCAGCCAGGTCAGCTCGATGCCCAGGCCGCGCTGGAACTCGTAGTCGAAGCGCAGGCGCTCCGCCTCGTCGCGGTTCATGGCGGCGACGATCAGGCCCTCATCCCGGTATTCGGGGTCGACCCCGCTGGCCGCGCGCAGCTCGGCGGCGAAATCCGGCCACAGCCGCTGGCTCAGCCGACCCAGCTCGACCAGGCGCTCCTCGCCGGGCTCGGCCTCGGCGCCGGCGGCCAGCATGCCGGCGGCCGCCCAGCTCGCGCCCCGCCCGGCCGCGCCCTTGTCATAGACGTCCACCTCGCAGCCGGATCGAGCCAGCTTCCAGGCAATACCCAGGCCGTTGACGCCGGCGCCGATCACAACGGTGCGCGGACGCTGGCGGACGTGCGACGGAAAGGAATGGGACATCAGTGCAGGCTCCCTTCGCAGGCATGACCCTGATCAGGTGCGTGGGTATGATCTCAGCCGCCGAGTTCGCGCGCGACGGCACCCCAGCCTTGACCTCTAGATGACATCAATGTGTGGCCTCCGGGGCGGCAACTCAAGGCCGCGCGCGCTTCGGACCCTTGATGGCGGCGGCCTCGCAAGGAATCTTCCGGATGTCATGGCGGACGATATCGAATACTGCCCGCTGTGCGACCGGCCGCTGGTTCCGGGCCCCTCGGTCAACGAGCACCACCTGGTGCCGCGCACCTACGGGGGAACCGAGACCGTGCGCCTGCACCGCATCTGCCACGGCAAGATCCACGCGGTGTTCAGCGAGAAGGAGCTGCGCGACGCCTATCACACCGTCGCGCGGCTGCGCGCGCATCCGGAAATCCGCAAGTTCGTCCGCTGGGTGCGCAAGAAGCATCCGGAGTTCCACGACGGCCACGCCGGCGCGCGGGGGCGTCGCCGGCGGCGGTAGACCCGCACCCTCACCGCATGGCGCGCATCAGCGCCGCCGCCAGGTCGCGCAGCGTCGCCGTCGCGCGCCGGCTGTCGCGGCCAAGAGCCAACGCCGCACCGGGGTGGCGCAGCACCGTCGGCAGCAGCCGCCAGCGCAGCCGGCCGCGCGGATCGATCAGACGCAGCAGCGCCGTCGGCACCGTGCGCCCGGCCGGGTCGCAAACGGCGCGCAGCGCCAGGCACGGCACACCGGCGCGGCGGGCGGCCTCGGCGACGACGTGGCTCTCCATGTCGACAATGCAGGCGCCGGTCGCTCGCGCCAGCGCGCGCTTTGCCGCCGGCGTCGTCACCGGGGCGTCCCGGCCCGCCACCGGGCACTCGGCCAGCGGCTGGCCCCAGGCCGCGCGGAAGGCCGCGCCCCAAATCGGATCGGTGGCAATGTCTCCGCCATCGGACAGGCGCACCTTGGCGGGACAGACCGCGTCACCGGGCGCGAGTCCGTCCACGAGTCCGCCCGCCAGCCCGAAGCTCACCAGGAGATCGGGCGCCGCCGCGACGAGTCTTTGCGCTTCCCGCCGCGCCCGGTCCGGGTCGGCGCCGCCGACCGCCGTGACGACCTCGATGTCCGTGTCGGCGCTTGCGGCGGCGGCCGAGAGGATACGCGCTTCGGAAGCCAGGCCGGTCAGCGCCGCCAGCCGCCTCACATGCCGACCTTCACCTGGCGGTCGTTGCTGCGCATCAGCCCGCGGTAGCGGGCCAGCGCCCAGAGCGGGAAGTAGGCGCTGTAGCCGTGGTACTTCAGGTAGAAGACGCGGGGGAAGCCGATGCCGGTCCACAGTTCCTCGCGCCAGTTGGCGCCGTCCAGCGGCTGCTGCAGCAGGTAGTCGACGCCGGCGCGCACCGACTCGGTTTCCACCTCGCCGGCGGCCATCAGTCCCAGTACCGCCCAGGCGGTCTGCGAAGGCGTGCTTTCCTTGGACTCGCCGCGGCATTCGGTCCAGTAGGAGGCGCAGTCCTCGCCCCAGCCGCCGTCCGAACGCTGCGAGGCCTTGAGGAAGTCCACCGCGCGGCGGATGGCCGGGTGGTCGTGGTCCAGCCCGGCGGCGTTCAGGGCGTTCAGCACAGACCAGGTCCCGTAGACATAGTTGACGCCCCAGCGGCCATACCAGGAGCCATCCGCCTCCTGCTCGTTCAGCAGGTAGTCCACGGCCGCCTTCACGCTGGGATGGTCCGGGCCGTAGCCGAGCTGGCACAGCATGCCCAGGCAGCGGGCCGAGACGTCCGCCGTCGGCGGGTCGAGCAGCGCGCCGTGGTCGGCGAAGGGAATGTGGTTCAGGTAATAGTACGTGTTGTCGACATCGAAGGCGCCCCAGCCGCCGTTGCTGCTCTGCATTCCGAGAATCCAGGCGGTGGCGCGCTCGATGCTGTCCTTGTAGCGCTCCGGGTCGGCGCGATGCAGCGCCATGACCACCACGGCGGAATCGTCGACGTCGGGATAGTAGTCGTTGCGGTACTGGAAGGCCCAACCCGAGGGCGGCAGTTCGGGCCGGCGCGCCGACCAGTCGCCCTGGACCTCGGTGATCTCGCGCGCGGCCAGCCAGTCGCAGCCGGCCAGGGCGGACTCCAACGAATCCGCGTCGCCTGTCTCCAGCATGGCATGAACCGCCAGCGTGGTGTCCCAGATCGGGGACAGGCAGGGCTGGCAGTACATCTCCTCGCCGCGATCGAACAGAAGGTCCTCGATGGCCTGCCGCGCCGTGGCGAAGTCCGGATGCTCGCGGTCATAGCCCAGGGCGTCGAAGGCCATCACCGCGTTCGCCATCGCCGGGAAGATCGCACCCAGGCCGTCGCGCCCGTTCAGCCGCGGCCGGATGAAGGCCATCGCCGCGTCCACCGCCTTTTGCCTCAGGCGCCAGGGCATCAGCGGATCGACCGCCTTCAGAACCTTGTCCACGCCGACGAAGAAGCTGCCCACCGTGCTGCCCGTCGGATTGTCGATGTAGTGCTGCTCCTCCTCGGGCGGCGTCAGGAAGAGTTCGCGGATGTCCACGCCGCGCGGGTTGCGCGCCCGCGGCTTCAGGGCCATCAGCACCACCAGCGGCATGATGACGGTGCGCGACCAATAGGAGACCTTCTCCATGTGGAAGGGGGACCAGCGCGGCAGCAGCGCGATCTCCGGCGGCATGGTCGGCACCGCGCGCCAGGGTACCTGGCCGAACAGCGCCAGGGTGATGCGCGTGAACACGTTCGCCTTGGCCGCGCCGCCGAGCGCCAGGACGTGGGCGCGCGCCCGGCGCATGTGCGGCGCCTCGGGATCGTCGCCGACCAGCTTGAGCGCGAAGTACGCCTTCACTGTCGCCGAGAGGTCGGTGGCCCCGTCCTCGAACAGCGGCCAGCCGCCGTCGTCTTTCTGGGTGCGCCGCAGGTAGCGGGCGATCTTGGCTTCCTTGAGGTCGTCGCGCTCGCCGAGGTAGTGACGCAGCAGGATGTATTCCGAGGGAATCGTCGCGTCCGCCTCCAGCTCGAACAGCCAGTGGCCGTCGTCGTGCTGGCGCTCCCGCAAGGCGCGGCCGGCCTCGCCGATCCGCGTGTCGATCGGGTCACGGCCCTGCGCGCCGCAATGCGTGTACAAACCGGAATTGTCCGAAGCCGAGGCGGCTTCGGCGGCATCAGACGCGTCCAGACTCATGGTTCCCCTCTGACTAGGTCCGCAGCGGCCCGAACTCTTGCCGGTTCTCCTACGATCCCGCACTGCGAAACTATTAATTGCAACACAGGGCGGCAAGAGCCGCCCGCGTCACGTTGTGCAAAATTTTGCGAGCTGCGGCATTCGCGCCGCAAGGCCGGAGCCCTATCGCAACGCCCGACGCGAAACCCCCGCCTGTGCCCGTCCCTTCCAGGCGCCGCCGCGCCCCTGCCAGTGGCGTCGTGCCGAGTCCAGCGTCATCGCGCAATACAGCGCCGCCGCCAGCGGCAGCAGCGGCGCCCAGCCCACCGACTGCCGATACAGCCGCAGCATGGGCAGCATCGTACCTGCCATGATCGCCCAGGCCGCCGCGCCCGCCAGCCCAGCCGGGCCGGCCGCGTGCCAGGGCCAGGTCAGCACGACCGCCGGCGGCAACAGGTAGAGCCAGGCCATGCCAAGCAGGGTCCCGGCCAGCAGCAGCGGCGAGAAGCCGAGCTGCGCGTACGCCGTGCGCGCGACCATGTGCCGGATGTCGGACAGCCGCGCGTACGGCCGCAGGCTGTGCGAGGAGTCCGCCAGCCCCAACCAGATGCGTCCGCCGCCGGCACGCCCCTCGGCCTTGATCCGCGCGGCCAGCGCGCAGTCGTCGATGATCCGCCCGGCGATCGCCGCGAGGCCGCCGGCGCGCTCCAGCGCATGCGCGCGCAGCAGCACGCAGCCGCCGGCGGCGGCGGCGAGGCGGCGTCCCGGGTCGTTCGCCCAGGCAAAGGGATAGAGCTTGCGGAAGAAATAGACGAAGGGCGGGATCAGCAGCCGCGCCCAGAAGCCGTCGGCGCGCAGCCGGACCATCAGCGACACGAGGTCGCGGTCGTCCTCCTCGGCCTTGGCGACCAGACGCCGCAGGGTGTCGGGGGCGTGCGCGATGTCGGCGTCCGTCAGCCACAGGACGTCCGGCGCCTCGCCATCCGCCGCGCCCAGGCGGCGCGCCTGCTCCAGCGCCCACAGCTTGCCGGTCCAGCCCGGCGGCGGCGGCGAACCGTTCACGACACGCAGTCGCTGCCCGGCGCCCAGTCCTTGCGCCGCCGTCCGCGCCACCTCGGCCGTGCCGTCGCGGCTCTGGTCGTCGGTGACGATCAGGGTCAGCGACCCCGGGTAGTCCTGGCCGAGCACGCTGCGCACGGTCTGGCCGATCGTCGCCGCCTCGTCGCGCGCCGGCACGAGCGCCAGCACGGCCGGCCAACGGTCGCGCAGAGGCGCCGCCGGCAAGGTCTCCCGCATCCGCCAGAAGCCGCCGTGCCAGACGAGCAAGTAGACCCAGGCCAGAAACGCCAGCCCGGCGGCGATCACAAGTACGGCCGACATACCGTCAGCTATTCAGAAAATCGGGTCGAAAGCAATGCTGTAGGTCAACAGCAGCGAATCCACGCCGGGGTTGTTCTCCTGGGTATTGGCGTTGGAGATGTGCGACCACGAAAGGCCCAGCAATTGCCGGGGCGCGATCTCGTAGCCCACGGCGAAGCCCAGGTGGAACTGCCGCACGCCGCCCAGGTCCAGGCTGTCCCCCTGGCCATAACCGCCGATGCCCGCGCCGGGCCAGATGACCAGCCGCTCGGTGGGTCGGAAGTCGAGGAAGAAGTCCGCGTGCCCGAAAACCGCGCCGTCGGTGGTCGCCCGGAAACCCAGCAGCGGCCCCACGCCCCGGAATGCCTCGCCGAACCAGCTTTCCAGCGCGCGCTCGCCGAAGCGGTACTCGCCCGCGAACTCCGCGGCGACGTGGTCGCGCTTCAGCACGTCGAAGCCGCCCGCGCCGAGCGAGAGATAGTCCAGCTCGTCCGCCGAGGCGGACGCCGGCGCAACGGCGAGCGCCAGGACCAGGGCGAGGCGGCGGATACAGCGATCCCACATGAGCGATATTCCCCGACGGCTTCACGGACTCCAGCCGCCGCTGCTTGTAGCACGGCGCGTGCCATATCGAAACTCGCCAGGGTCGCGTTCGAGTCAATTTTTCGTGTCGGGGTCCGCCGTCCGGGCCCGCCGCCCGTCGAACGCAGCCAGCAGGCAGGGCAGGACGACCAGGACCGACAGCAGCGTGAAAGCCACCGCGATGGTCAGAAGGGCGCCCATGCTGCTCATACCCTTGTGGTCGGAGACGATGAGCGTGCCGAAGGACGCCAGCGTCGTCAGGACGCTCAGCAGCACCGCGCGCGGCGTCGAACTGACCAGGGCCGCCTCGGTCGTTGCCGACTGGCGAGCGCGCAGGACCAGGTGGATGCCGCTGCTGACCCCCAGCCCCATGAGCAGCGGCAGCACGATCACGTTGGCGAAATTCAGCGGAATTCCGAAGATCGCGGCCGTCGCCAGGGTCAGCACGGTCGCCAGGACGAGCGGCGCCAGCGTCATCACGACATCGCGCAGGCACCGCAGCGTGAGCGCAAGCAGAAGCACGATCCCGAGACCCGCATAGGCCGTGGCCTCGACGAAGGCGCGGACGACGGCCGCCGAGGCCTCGTGAATGACCACCGGCGCGCCCGTCGCCCGGTCGCTGATCGCCAGGCTGGTTTCGGCGAACGCCCGGATGTCGCCATTGTCCGTCAGTGCGTCCGCGGGCCGCGCCTCTACCCGCGCATGGCCATCGGACGCGATCCAGCGGGACACCAGTTCCGGCGGCAAGTCCGCCCGCGCCACGGGGCCGACCTCCAGGGCTTGCCGCAGAAAGTCCAGCGTCCTCGGCAGATAGACGGTCCAGCGCTCCTCCAGCGCCGCCAGATCCGGGGTGCCCTCGAAGACCGCCAGGTTGGCCTGAAGGTCCCCGGCCGCGCGCCCGACCTCGCCTTCCGCGGACGCGAGGGAGGGCAGCGCCGCCAGCAGCCGGTCGTACCCCGCCGCCCGCTCGCCGGCATCCGACGCGGCCTCGCCGCCGGTCTCCATCAGGAGCGGCGCCAGGAAGAAGGCCGCGTCGCCCAGAATGGCCAGCTTCTCGTCCTGCCGATCCGGCACGAAGCTGGCCAGCGTCCGCGCGCCGCCGAAGGCGGGATCGGCGCGGAAGCGCCCGGCCAGAGTCGCCGCCGTCTCCAGGTCCGGGGCCAGCACGTTGACGACGTAGGGCGTGGTCCGCGGGTCGGCGGCCAGATCGTTGAACGCCTGGATCGAGCCGGAGTCAGGGTCGCGCAGGTTCATGGGGTTGAAATCGAAGTCCACCATCGGCGCGACCGCCGCCGCGGCCAGTCCCAGCATCGTCGCGCCGCCCAGCACCGCGCGCCGGTGGCGGATCAGCCAGGTCTGTTCCCGCTGCACCGTCGTGCCCGCCTCGCTGTAGCCCCGCCGGGGCCGCCACAAGGCGATCAGCGCGGGCAGCACCGTCAGGCTCGCCGCCGCCGCCACGAACATGCCAAGCCCGGCGATCAGCCCCAGCTCGGCCAGACCCAGGTAGGCCGTGGGCAGGAAGGCGAAAAAGCCGACGGCGGCGCAGAGCGCGCTGAGCAACAGGGCGCAGCCAACCCCCTTTCCTGCGGTGACGATCGCCGGCGTCACCTCGCACCCCCCTTCCTCCCGGTAGCGCAGGGCGTAGTGGATGCAGAAGTCGATGCCCAGGCCGAGGAAAAGCACGGCGAAGGCGACCGAGATCAGGTTCAGCTCCCCCACCACGACGGCGGCCAGCCCGGCGGTCCACACCAGGCCCGCGAGCAGCGTGACCAGGCTGGCGGCCACCAGTCGGGGCGCGCGCAGGCCGGTGAGCAGGATCGCCGACACCGCCAGCAGCGACAGCAAGGCGGCCAGGCTGCCCCCTGCCTCCACGGTCTCCATCTCCTCATGCTCGATGACCGCCTCGCCGGTCAGGCGCACCCGCACCGCGCCCCTGGTCTCACGCTCAAGCCGGCGGGCGGTCGTGCGCACCTCGGCAATGGCCGCCGCCGCGGGCTTCAGGCGGGCGAAGTCGAGCACCGGCTGTAGCACCACGAAACGCCGAGTCCCGGCGAAGCCTTGCGCCGCATCGTCGTCGCCGTCCGGCCGCAGCAGGGCCTGCCAGGAGAGGTTGCGCGGCCGGCCCTCCGCCATCGCCCGCGCGCTGACCGCCATCTCGTCCAGCAGCCGGTCGAAGCCCGCGAGCGAGGCATCCTCTCCGCGCTCCGCCGCCAGCGCGAACACCTCGGCCAGACCCGCGAGCGTGGGCGCGCGGGCAAGCTCGGCCAGCAGCGGCTCCGCCTCCGCCAGCCGATCGATCAGCGCCGCCAGGGAGTCGGGCTCCAGGTAGAGGAAGCCGTGCCGCTTGAGGAAGTCGCTCCCCGGCAGATAGACGTCGGCCACCTCCGGGGCGTCGCGCATCCGACCGGCCAGGACCTCCGCCGCCTCGTCCGCGCGCTCGGGAGTCGGGGCGTCGACGACGGCGACGATAGTGTTGTTGAGCTCGGGGAAAGCCGCGTTGAACGCGTTGGCATGCTGCCGGAAGGGCACCTCCGGCGAGATCATGTCCACCGTGTTGGTGGAGATCCCCAGCTCCCGACCGATCGCGACCACCGCGAGGATGGTCAGCAACGCCGCGACGGTCAGGACGACCCGCCGCCCGCGTGCGATCCACGCCGTCCAGACGCCGAGCGCGCGCGCGCAGAATCGGCCGGCATCCCGCGTCGTCATTGATCGCCCCGCGGCGCTGCCCACATAACGCGACAGGAGCCGCCGTCAGTCGCGCGGCCCGACGTGGCATCGAGCCGACCCCCGTGGCGGCGACCCTGCCGGGAGAGATGAGTCATGCTTCGGACCCTCGCTTTGCCCGTTCTTCTCGCCGCCTGCCTCGTCGCCGGCCTGAGCGGCGCCGGCACGGCCGGCCCCGCGCGCGCGGCGGCGACGCAGCCGGTCGAGAACCTGACCTCGGTGCTTCTCGACACGATGAAGCAGGCCGAGGAACTCGGCTTTGAAGGACGCGCCGAAAAGCTGGAACCGGTGCTGCGGGAGACCTTCGACTTCCCCTTCATGGCACGCCTTTCGGTGGGCCGCCATTGGTCGAAACTCAGTGACGAGCAGCAGCAGAAACTCATCGATCACTTCGCGCGCATGAGCATCGCCACCTTTGCCGCCCGCTTCGACGGCTATTCCGGCCAGACCTGGGAGGTGTTATCCCCGCAGGACGGGCCGCGCAACACCGTCCTGGTGCCGACCCGCCTGGCCAAGAGCCCCGAGGACGCGGTGACGATCTCCTACCTCATGCGCGAGACGGAGGCGGCCTGGCGCGCGGTCGACGTCTACCTGAAGGGGACTTATTCCGAACTGGCCACCAAGCGCTCCGAGTACGGCAGCGTGATCAAGCGCGAAGGCTTCCAGGCCCTGCTCGACCGCATCGAACGGCGGATCGCCGAGCTGCGCGCCGGCTAGGACGTCGCCGGCGGCGGCTGGACCGCCCCCACGTCGTCTCAGGCCCCGGCCTTCTGCAGCAGCGTCTCGGCGTCCTCGTTATAGCCCAGGGCCTGCAGCGCCTGCGCCACGACGTGGTGCGCGTTCAGGCCAGCCTCGTCAAACTGGTCGTAGGGCTTGCCGTGATCGATGAAACGGTCGGGCAGCGTCATCGGCCGCAGCTTCAGACCGGCATCGAGACGACCGATCTGCGCCAGGTACTGCATGACGTGCGCCGCGAAGCCCCCGACCGCGCCCTCCTCCAGCGTGATCAGCACCTCGTGCTCGTTGGCCAGCCGGCGCACCAGGTCCTGATCCAGCGGCTTGGCGAAACGGGCGTCGGCGACCGTCGTCGACAGCCCGCGCGCCGCCAGTTCCTCGGCGGCCTTGAGCGCCTCGCCCTTGCGCGCGCCATAGCTGAGGATCGCCACCTTGGTGCCCTCGCGCAGCACGCGGCCCTTGCCGATCTCCAGCGGCACGCCCTGTTTCGGCAGCTCGACCCCCAGGCCCTCGCCGCGCGGGTAGCGCAGCGCGCTGGGCCGGTCGTCGATGCGGGCGGCGGTGGCCACCATGTGCACCAGCTCCGCCTCGTCGCCCGCGGCCATCAGCACGAAGCCCGGCAGCGTGCCCAGATAGGCGATGTCGTAGCTGCCCTGGTGCGTCACGCCGTCGGCGCCCACCATGCCGGCGCGGTCGATGGCGAAGCGCACCGGCAGGCGCTGGATCGCCACGTCGTGGACGATCTGGTCGTAGGCGCGCTGCAGGAAGGTGGAGTAGATCGTGGCGAACGGCCGATAGCCCTCGCAGGCCAGACCACCGCAGAAGGTGACGGCGTGCTGCTCGGCGATACCGACGTCGAAGCCGCGATCCGGGAAGCGCGCCTTGAACTTGTCGATGCCGGTGCCGCCGGGCATGGCCGCCGTCACGGCGACGATCCTGTCGTCGCGCTCGGCCTCCTGGATCAGGCTGTCGGCGAAAACCTTGGTATAGCTGGGCGCCTTGGGCGCGGGCTTGCTCTGCTTGCCGGTGACGACGTCGAACTTGGCCACGCCGTGGTACTTGTCGGAGGCTCCCTCGGCCGGAGCGTAGCCCTTGCCCTTCTGGGTGACGCAGTGGATCAGAATGGGGCCGTCGCCCTCGGCGTCGCGAACGTTCTTCAGCACCGGCAAGAGGTGGTCGAGGTTGTGCCCGTCGATCGGGCCGACGTAGTAGAAGCCCAGCTCCTCGAACAGCGTGCCGCCGGTCAAGAGGCCGCGCGCGTACTCTTCCGCCCGCGCCGCCGCCTTCTGGAAGGGCTTGGGGAACTGCCGCGACAGCTCGCGCGCGACGTGCCGCATGGAGCGATAGGGCTTGGAGGAGATGGTGCGCGAGAGATAGGCGCTCATGGCGCCCACCGCCGGGGCGATCGACATGTCGTTGTCGTTCAGGATGACGATCAGCCGCGAGTGCATCGCCCCGGCGTTGTTCATCGCCTCGTAGGCCATGCCGGCGGACATCGCCCCGTCACCGATCACCGCCACCACGTGGTTGTCCCGCCCGGCCAGGTCGCGCGCCACCGCGAAGCCCAGGCCCGAGGAGATAGAGGTCGAGGAGTGCGCCGCGCCGAAGGGGTCGTAGTCGCTCTCCTTCCGGCTGGTGAAGCCGGACAGCCCGCCACCCTGGCGCAGCGTGCGGATGCGGTCGCGCCGCCCGGTCAGCACCTTGTGCGGATAGCACTGGTGGCTGACGTCCCAGATCAGCCGATCGTCCGGCGTGTCGAAGACGTAGTGCAGCGCCACCGTGAGCTCGACCACGCCCAGTCCGGCCCCCAGGTGGCCGCCGGTCACCGACACGGCGTCGATCACTTCCTGACGCAACTCGTCGGCGAGCTGGCGCAGGTCGCTCTCCTTCAGGCGCCGCAGCTCGGCGGGAGTGGGGACTTTATCCAGCAGCGGGGTCTTGGACTTGGCCTGCATCGATACACTCGCGGTCACGTGTAGAGTGGCTTACCCGGCCTGCCGCGTGGCCTCCGGGTCCTTGGTCGCCGAGTCGTTGGCCGCCGGCTTCTTGTCCCCCGGCTGCGCGAACTCGGCCACGATGTCCTCAAAGACGTACTCCGCCCGGCGCTGGTTCTCCAAGGGAATTTCCGGCGCCATCGGCCCTTCCGTCCGCACGCCGCGCAGACGCACCCACAGCGCCTTCAGGGGATTGCGCACCGCGTCCTCCACGGCCGTGCCCTCGTAGCCGCAGTGCACCATGCAGTTGGCGCACTTCTCGTAGTTGCCGGTGCCGTAGGCCGACCACTCCGTCTCCTCCATCAGCTCCCTGTAGGAGCTGGCATAGCCCTCGTTCAGGAGGTAGCACGGCCGCTGCCAGCCGAAGATGTTGCGCGTGGGATTGCTCCAGGGCGTGCAGCGGTAGTCCTGGTTGCCCGCCAGAAAGTCGAGGAACAGGCTGGACTGGGCGAACTGCCATTTCTTGCCCTTGCCGCGGCGGAAGAGGTCGCGGAACAGCTCCTTCGTCTGGGCGCGGTTCAGGAAGTGCTCCTGGTCGGGCGCGCGCTCGTAGGCATAGCCCGGCGAGACGGTGACGCCCTCGACCCCCAGCTCGTTGACGTAGTCCAGGAACTCCGCCACGCGGTCGGCCTTGGCGTTGTTGAACAGCGTGGCGTTGACGGTGATGCGGAAGCCCTTGGCCCGCGCCTCCTGGATCGCCTTCACCGCCGCGTCGAACACGCCCTCCTGGTCGACCGCCGCGTCATGCTCGTCGCGCAGGCCGTCCAGATGGATGGAGAAGGTCAGATAGGGGCTGGGCTCGAACAGATGCAGCTTCTTGCGCAGGAGCAGGGCGTTCGTGCAGAGGTAGACAAAGCGCTTGCGCTTCACTAGCTCCTGCACGATCTGCCCGATCTCCTTGTGGATCAGCGGCTCGCCACCGGGGATCGAGACCACGGGCGCGCCGCACTCCTCGGCGGCGTCGATGCATTCCTGCACTGACAGCCGGCGCCGGAGGATGGAATCCGGATAATCGATCTTGCCGCAGCCGGGACAGGCCAGGTTGCACTGAAACAGCGGCTCCAGCATCAGGACCAGGGGGTAGCGCTTGTTACCGCGAAGACGCTGCTTCAGGATGTAGGCTCCGACGCGGATTTGCTGGCGAAGCGGGACCGACACGGTTCCTCCTCGTTCATGACAATGGGTGTGCGAGCCGTCGCGGGCTCGTCGACAACTGTTTACACGGCATCCAACAGCGTCTCGGGAAGACGGAACTGTACGCGTTCGGCGACGCCCGGAAGCGTCTCCAACTCGATGTGGTAACGCAGGGCGATCGCGTCGATCAACTCTTCCACCAATTCTTCCGGGGCGGAAGCGCCCGCGGTGATCCCCACGCAGCGGGCGCCGTCCAGCCAGGAGTCCTCCAGCGCCCCCGCCTCCGGCACCAGGTGCGCCGGCCGCTCGCAGGCCGCCGCGATCTCGCGCAGCCTGTTCGAATTGGAGCTGTTCGGCGCCCCGACCACCAGAACCACGTCGCTGACGCGCGCCAGCGCGCGCAAAGCCGTCTGCCGGTTCTGGGTGGCATAGCATATGTCGCGCAGATCCGGGCCGGCGATTTCCGGAAAGCGGGCGCGCAGCGCGGCGATCACCTCGCGGGTGTCGTCGACGCTCAAGGTGGTCTGCGTCACATAGGCAAGTCTGTCCGGTTCGGTGGGCTCGATGCGGGCCACGTCCGCCGGGCTGCTCACCACGTGGACCGTGCCGGGGATCCGCCCCAGCGTCCCTTCGACCTCCGGATGGCCGCGGTGACCGATCAACACCACCTCGTAGCCCTTCGCGGCGTAGCCCTCGCCTTCCTTGTGAACCTTGGCGACCAGGGGGCAGGTCGCGTCGATCACGCGCAGGCGGCGGCGGGCGGCGTCGGCCTCCACGGCGCGGGCCACGCCGTGGGCGGAAAAGACCGTGACCGCGCCCTCGGGGATCTCGTCGACCTCGCTGACGAAGCGCGCGCCCTTGGCCTCCAGGCTCTTGACCACGCGCTGATTGTGGACAATCTCATGGCGCACGTAGACTGGCGCTCCATACACGGACAAGGCCCGGTTCACGATCTCGATCGCCCGCTCCACGCCGGCGCAGAAGCCGCGCGGCGTTGCCAGGACGACGCGCAGCGTCCCTGTCTCGCCCGGCCGCTTGGCTGCGCCCCTCATCCGTCCTGTCCCCCTCTGCCGGTTGGCCGTCACCGACATTAACCGTGGAGCGGATTTCCGGGCCAATGACAACACCGTGAGAGCGATGGTCGATATTTTGTCTGGCGGCAACGGCGGTTAAGGTGAAGATCCACCGTCCGCCCTTCGCCCTCAGTGGCGTTCACCAGCCAGGGAAAGCAGTTTCCGCGTCCATGATTCACCCGCTCACCGGCGCCGACCTCGCCACGATTATCCGTCTGCTGGTTCAAACGGGTCGACCGGCCCCGCGGTTCCTTCCCGCCCTGGGCGGCATGCTGGGCTCGGCCGTCGCGCGCCTGCCCAGCACGGCGGTCGAGCGGACCTACGTCGCCGCCCGGCGGCCGGGCGCGGCGATGCCGGCGCCGATCTTCATCCTGGGCCACTGGCGATCGGGCACGACGCATCTGTTCAACCTGCTCAGCGGCGCGCCCTCGCTGACCTATGCCGCGCCGGTGCCGACGGGGCTGCCCTGGGACTTCCTGTTGCTGGGACGGCTGCTGGAGCCGCTGCTGCACCGCGCCATTCCGAGCGAGCGGGGCATCGACCCCATGGCGGTGACCCCGACCGCGCCGCAGGAAGACGAGATCGCCCTGGCGTCGATGACCGCGCCCTCCTACTACCACGGGGTCTACTTCCCGCGCCGCTTCCGGACGGAGATGGCGCGCGGCCTGTTCTTCGACGGCTGCGACGGGCGGACGGTGGCGCGCTGGCAGCGCCATCTGCGGCTGTTCACGGAGAAGGTCTCGATGCGCGCGGGCGGGCGGCAGGTCCTTATCAAGAACCCGGCGCACACGGGCAAGGTCCGCCATCTGCGAGCGATCTGGCCGGACGCCAGGTTCGTGCATATCGTCCGCGACCCCTATCGCGTCTACCAGTCCACCGGTCGGATGTTCGCGGATCTGCTCGACATGCTGGCGCTGCAGCCCCACGACCCCGAGGAAGTGGACATGGCGATCCTGGAGAGCTATCCGCGGACGATGGACGCTTTGCTGGCCGACACCCGCGACCTGCCCGAGACGCGGTTCGTCGAGCTGCGCTTCGAGGACCTGGAGGCCGATCCGCTGGGCCAGGTCGCCCTGGTCGCCGATCGACTCGGCCTTGCCGATCGGAATGGGCTGCTGGACGCGGCGCGCCGACATCTGGCCGGCGTGGCCGACTACAAGAGCCGGACGCGGGCCATACCCCCCGACGTCGCGGCCAAGGTCGAGCAGCACTGGGGCCGCCAGCGCGCCGCCTGGGGCTATCCGTGCCAGACCGTCGAGAGCGGAACAGCGCCGCGATGACGGATCTGGTAACCGGCGGCGCCGGCTTTCTCGGGCGGCATGTTGTCCAGGCGCTGCTGGACCAGCGACGCCGGGTGCGCGTGCTGGACCTGCGCCCCGCGCCGGACCTGCCGGCCGAGGTGGAGGTGTTGCGGGGCTCGGTCACCGACCCCGACACCGTGGCGCGGGCGCTCGAAGGGGTGCGGCGCGTCTTTCACCTGGCGGCGATCCCGGAACTCTGGGCCGCGGACAAGACGGCGTTCGACCGGGTCAACCGCGGCGGCACCGAGACCCTGCTGGCCGCGGCACGGAATTGCCGGCGGCTGGAGGCCTTCGTCCACACCTCCTCCGAGGTGGTGCTGGTGCCGAAACCCGGCCTGCCGCTGCCCGCGCGCCTGGACGAGACGGTCGAGCTGGGCGCGGACGAGGTCATCGGCCCCTACGCCCGGGGCAAGCGCGCGGCCGAGCTGGCGGTGCTGGCGGCCGCGCGGGCGGGCCTGCCGGCCACGGCGGTCATCCCGACGATGCCGCTGGGTCCCGGCGACGTCTCGCGCACGCCGCCGACACGGATGATTCTGGACCTGATGGCGGGCCGCACGCCGGCCTACGCGGAGCTGCTGTTGAACGTCGTGGACGCCCGCGACGCGGCGCGGGGCCACCTGCTGGCCGCCGAGCACGGCGAGCCCGGACAGCGCTACCTGCTGTCCGGCCACAACGTGACGATGAGCGCGCTGCTGGCCGAACTGGCGCCCTTCCTGGACCGTCCGGTGCCGCACCGGCGCATCCCGGCCTGGCTGGCCGGCGCCTTCGCCGTGGTCGACGAGGCCGTGGCGGACCATGTGACCCGCCGGCCGCCGCGCGCGCCCAAGGACGGCGTGACCATCGCCTGCCGCCAGCGTCCCTTCGACAACAGCCGGGCGCGGGAGGAACTGGGATTCACCACCCGGCCGCTCTCGGTGACACTGCAGGACACCGTGGCGTGGCTGCGCGCCCAGGCGGTGTCAGGCTGAAACCTGATCTACGAGGCTACGAGGCCGGGGCCACACCACCACCGTAGGGCACGCTTCAGCGCGCCGCGCCCTCGGCAACACAACGCACAACACAACGCCCCTCCACGCGGGAGGGGCGCTGCGCGACCGGCTCGAAAGGCGCGATCAGTAGCGGTAGTGGTCGGGCTTGAACGGCCCCTGCTGGGGCACGCCGAGGTACTCGGCCTGCTGCTCCGACAGCTCGGTCAGCGGCGCGCCGATCTTCGCCAGGTGCAGGCGGGCGACCTCCTCGTCCAGGGCCTTGGGCAGGACGTAGACGTCGAGGCCGTACTGCTCGGTGTTGTTCCACAGCTCCATCTGCGCCAGCACCTGGTTGGTGAACGACGCCGACATGACGAAGCTGGGGTGGCCGGTGGCGTTGCCCAGGTTCACCAGACGGCCCTCGGACAGCAGGATGATGCGCTTGCCGTCGGGGAACTCCACCTCGTCCACCTGCGGCTTGACGTTGTGCCACTTCAGGTTGCGCAGGCCCTCGACCTGGATCTCGTTGTCGAAGTGGCCGATGTTGCAGACGATGGCGCGATCCTTCATCTGCCGCATGTGGTCGACGGTGATGACGTCGGTGTTGCCGGTCGCCGTGACGAAGATGTCGCCGATCGGCGCGGCCTCGTCCATCGTCGTGACCTCGTAGCCCTCCATCGCCGCCTGCAGGGCGCAGATCGGGTCGATCTCGGTCACCGCCACGCGGCAGCCGGCGTTGCGCAGCGACTGCGCCGAGCCCTTGCCGACGTCGCCGAAGCCGCAGACCACGGCGCGCTTGCCGGCCATCATCACGTCGGTGCCCCGACGGATGCCGTCCACCAGGCTCTCGCGGCAGCCGTAGATGTTGTCGAACTTCGACTTGGTGACGCTGTCGTTGACGTTGATCGCCGGAACCTTCAGCTCGCCCCTGCGCGCCATCTGGTACAGTCGGGCGACGCCGGTGGTGGTTTCCTCCGACAGCCCCTTCACGTTGGCCAGCAGTTCGGGGAACTTCTCGTGCATGCGGGCGGTGAGGTCGCCGCCGTCATCCAGCAGCAGGTTCGGCCGCCAGTCGGCGGGACCCAGGATGGTCTGGTCGATGGCCCACCAAAACTCGTCCTCGCTCATGCCCTTCCAGGCGAATACCGGCACGCCGGTGGCGGCGATCGCGGCCGCGGCCTGATCCTGGGTGGAGAAGATGTTGCAGGAGGACCAGCGCACCTCGGCGCCCAGCGCGGTCAGGGTCTCGATCAGCACCGCCGTCTGGATCGTCATGTGCAGGCAACCGGCAATGCGCGCGCCCTTCAGCGGCTTGCTCTTGCCGTACTTCTCGCGCAGCGCCATCAGGCCGGGCATCTCGGTCTCGGCGATGGCGATCTCCTTGCGGCCCCACTCGGCCAGGGAGATGTCCTTGACCTTGTAGTCCTTGAACTCGGTCATGCTCGAATATCCTTGTCGGTTGTCGAGGGTTCACATCGCAGGCGCCGGGCGGCGCCGGCGCACGGTCCCAAGAACCGGCGCCGCGCCGCCCGGGCTCGCGCGCCTCACTGCGCCGCCGCGGCGGCCGGCAGGTCGGCGGCGAGCTGCGCGGCCTTGTCGGTGTGCTCCCAGGTGAAATCGCCGTCGGTGCGGCCGAAATGACCGTGCGCGGCGGTCCGCCGGTAGAACGGCCGCAGCAGGTCCAGCATCTGGATGATGCCCTTGGGCCGCAGGTCGAAAGTGGCGCGGATGAGCTGCTCGATCCGACGCTCGGGGATACGCGCCGTGCCCTGGGTGTTGACGTGCACCGACGTCGGCTGCGCCACCCCGATGGCATAGCTGAGCTGCACCTCGCAGACGTCGGCCAGGCCGGCGGCGACCACGTTCTTGGCGACGTAGCGCGCGGCATAGGCGGCCGAGCGGTCGACCTTGGACGGGTCCTTGCCCGAGAAGGCACCGCCGCCGTGGCGGCCGATGCCGCCATAGGTGTCGACGATGATCTTGCGCCCGGTCAGGCCGCAGTCGCCGTGCGGGCCGCCGATGACGAAGCGGCCGGTGGGGTTCACCAGGTACTTGGTGTCCTTGGTGATCATCCCGGCCGGGATCACCGGCTTGATGATCTCCTCGATCACGCCTTCCTTTAGCCGCTCGTAGCCGACGTCCTCGTGGTGCTGGGTCGACAGCACGATGGTGTCGATCGCCTTCGGCTTGCTGCCCTCGTAGAGGACCGAGACCTGCGACTTCGCGTCCGGGCGCAGCCAGGGCAGCGTGCCGTCGCGGCGCAATTTATCCTGCTGGCGCGTCAGGCGATGGGCGAGCTGGATGGGCATCGGCATCAGCTCGTCGGTCTCCCGGCAGGCATAGCCGAACATCAGGCCCTGGTCGCCGGCGCCCTGGTCGAGATCGAGGCCGTCACCCTCGTTCACACCCTTGGCGATGTCGGGTGATTGCTTGTCCAGCGACACCAGCACCGCCGCGCTGTGGCCGTCGAAGCCCAGCTTGCTGTCGTCATAGCCGATGCCGACGACGGTGTCGCGGGCCACCTGGGTGTAATCGACATGCGCGGTGGTCGTGATCTCGCCGGCCAGCAGGATCAGGCCAGTGTTGACCAGCGTCTCGCAGGCGACGCGCGAATGCTTGTCCTGCTTCAGCAGCTCGTCGAGGATCGCGTCCGAGACCTGATCCGCGACCTTGTCCGGGTGGCCGGGTCCGACCGATTCGGACGTCAGAATGTATTCGGTGGTCATCCGTTATCTTCTCCCTTCGTCTCGATCCGGGTTCCGTTCGTCGCTGTCGGCGGCGCCCGACCGGCGCGCGGCGCGCTTTCCGGCCGCGCGGGCCCGCCGCAATGTCCCTTGAAAGCCCGGCCGCCCCGCGGACAGCCAGTCCGCCATTGCCAAAACCCCGCCCGGACCGCTCCCCATCTTTTTGCCGGGAGCGACATCCTTTGGCGGAGAATTGACAACCGCGTCATAAGCATATAAACATAGCCTTATGTCGCAATGCAAGCGGCAAAGTGGCTGAAACCGGAATCCGTACCAATGGACGAACTGCTGCAAGGCCTGCGCGCCGTCGCCGAGAGCACCCGCCTGCGCATTCTGGCGCTGTGCGCGCACGCCGAGCTTACGGTCAGCGACCTGACGCAGATCCTGGGCCAGAGCCAGCCGCGCGTGTCGCGGCACCTGAAGCTCATGGTCGACGCCGGGCTGCTCGACCGCTTCCGCGAGGGCCAGTGGGCGTTCTACCGCATCACCGACCGCGGCGCGGCGGGCAAGCTGGCCGGCACGCTCGTGGACCTGATCCCGGCCGAGGACCCCGCGCACACGCTGGACCTGGAGCGCCTGGAGCAGATCAAGGAGGCCCGCGCCCAGGCGGCGGAGGAGTACTTCCGCAAGAACGCCGCGCAGTGGGACGAGCTGCGCAAGCTCTATGTCGACGACACCGAGGTGGAGGCGGCGCTGCGCCGGCTGGTGCCGCCGCCGGAGGTCGGCGACCTTCTTGATATCGGCACCGGCACCGGCCGCGTCATCGAGGTCTTCGCCGACCGCTTCGACAAGGCGCTGGGCATCGACCGCTCGCGCGAGATGCTGTCGGTGGCGCGCACCCGCCTGGACCGCCACGGCGTGCGCAACTGGCAGGTCCGCCAGGCCGACATGTATGCCCTGCCGCTGCCCTCGGCCAGCTTCGACACCGTGACCGTGCACATGGTGCTGCACTACGCCGAGCAGCCCGCCGACGTCATCGCCGAGGGCGCGCGCGTGCTGCGCCCCGGCGGGCGTCTGATCGTCATCGACTTCGCGCCGCACGACGCGGAGGTGCTGCGCAGCGAGCATGCGCACCGCCGACTGGGCTTCGCCGACGGCGAGCTGGAGCGCTGGTTCCGCACCGCCGGTCTGGCGCCCGCCGAGCCCGTGCGGCTGCCCGGACATTCCCTGACCGTGTGTCTCTGGTGCGGGCGCAAGGCCGCGAACGACACCATCGAGACGCCCGCGCAAGCCGAAAGGAGCGCCCCATGACCCCGCCGATCCGAGTGAGCTTCGAGTTCTTTCCGCCCGCCGACGACACCGGCGAGCAGCGCCTGTGGACGACGATCGAGAAGCTGGGGCCGCTGGAGCCGATGTTCCTTTCGGTGACCTACGGCGCCGGCGGCTCCACCCGCGAGCGCACCAACCGCGTCGTCCGCCGCATCCGCGAGGAGCGGCCGGAGACGCCGGCGGCGCACCTGACCTGCGTCAACGCCACCCGCGAGGAGGTGGACGAGTTGGCGCAAAGCTGGTGGGACGCCGGTGTGCGCCACATCGTCGCGCTGCGCGGCGACCCGCCGCAGTGCAGCGGCGGCTACCGGCCGACGCCGGGCGGCTACGCCAACGCGGCGGAGCTGGTGGCCGGGCTGAAGCAAATCGCCGACTTCGACATCTCGGTCGCCGCCTATCCGGAGATCCACCCGGATTCGCCTTCGCTGGAGGCCGACCTGGACAACCTCAAGCGCAAGATCGACAACGGCGCCAGTCGGGCGATGACGCAGTTCTTCTTCGAGCCGGAGATGTTCCTGCGCTTTCGCGACCGCGCCGTGCGTCACGGCATCGACGCCAAGCTGATCCCCGGCATCATGCCGGTGTTCAACTTCAAGAAGGTGGCCGCCTTCGCCGAGGACTGCGGCACCACGGTGCCGGACTGGCTGCGCCGGACCTTCGACGGCCTGGACGAGGACCCGGAGGCGCGGCAACTCGTGGCGGCCAGCGTCGCCGCCGAACTCTGCCGGCAGCTCGCGGCGGAGGGCGTGGACCAGTTCCACTTCTACACCCTCAACCGCCCGGACCTGACCTACGCCGTCTGCCGCCACCTCGGCCTGAAACCCGCGCTCGACGCGGCGGCGTGAGGCGCACGGCGCGGGACCGGCCCGCGCGGCGGAGTCAAGGAGATGTATCAGGGGATGTGGCGCCGACGCCCACACCCCTCTCCCCGGCCCTCTCCCCTCTCCCGCCAGCGGGAGAGGGGAGAGGGAGGGGCCCGCGCGCCGCTAGGCGCGTGGGAGGGTGAGGGGTGAGGGCCGCCGCCGCAGCCTCGGAACAGCGAAATTCACCAAAGGCAGCTTATCAACCATGACCGACATTCTGACGACCCTGAAGGAACGCGTGCTTCTCTGCGACGGCGGCATGGGCAGCACGGTGCAGAACATGGACCTCGACCTGGACAGGGACTTCCAGGGCGCGGAAAACTGCACCGAGATCCTGAACCGCACGCGCCCCGACGCGGTGGCGGAAATCCACCGCGGCTTCCTGCGCGCCGGCAGCGACATCGTGCAGACCAACTCCTTCGGCGGCTCCCCCATCACCCTGGGCGAGTTCGAGCTGTCGGACGAGGCCTTCTCGCTGAACTACCTGGCCGCGCAGATCGCCAAGGAAACCATCGCCGAGTTCGCCGAGGACGGCCGGCCGCGCTTCGCCCTGGGATCCATCGGGCCGGGGACCAAGCTGCCCAGCCTGGGTCACGTCGACTACGACAGCCTGGAGGAGGCCTTCGCCAAGCAGGCCGAGGGGCTGAGCGCCGGCGGCGCCGACGCCATCCTGATCGAGACCTGCCAGGACCCGCTGCAGATCAAGGCGGCGGTGAACGGCGCGCGGCGCGGCTTCAAGCAGTCCGGCATCGAGCTGCCGATCATGGTGCAGGTCACCGTGGAGACCACGGGCACCATGCTGGTCGGCACCGACATCGCCGCCGCCGGGACGATCCTGTATTCCCTCGGCGTCGACACCCTGGGCCTGAACTGCGCCACCGGCCCGCAGGAGATGGCCGAGCACCTGAAGTGGCTGGCCGAGAACTGGCCCCGGCCCATCACCATCCAGCCCAACGCCGGGCTGCCGGAGCTGAAGGACGGCGAGACCGTCTATCCGCTGACCCCGCGCGAACTGGCCGACTGGCTCAGGCGCTTCGTCGCCGAGGACGGCGTCAACATGATCGGCGGCTGCTGCGGCACCACGCCGGAGCACACCGAGACGCTGCACGCCATGCTGCGGGACCTCGCCCAGGAGCAGGGCCGGGACGACGCGCGTCCGGCGCCGACGCCGCGCGAGACCGAGTGGACGCCGGCGCTGGCCTCGCTCTACACCCCGGTGCCGCTGCGCCAGGAGAAGGCGTATCTCTCCATCGGCGAGCGTTGCAACGCCAACGGCTCCAAGCGCTTCCGCGAGGCCCAGGATGCCCGGGACTGGGAAACCTGCGTGCAGCTCGCCAAGGAACAGCAGAAGGAGGGCAGCCACGCGCTGGACGTCTGCACCGCCTTCGTCGGCCGCGACGAGACCGCGGACATGCACGAGGTGGTGACGCGGCTGCGCGGTCAGGTGACGCCGCCGCTGGTCATCGACTCGACCGAGCTGGAGGTGCTGGAGAGCGCGCTGAAGCTCTACGGCGGCAAGGCGGCGATCAACTCGATCAACTTCGAGGACGGCGAGGAGCCGCCGCACAAGCGCCTGGAGCTGGCGCGCAAGTACGGCGCGGCGGTCATCGCGCTGACCATCGACGAGCAGGGCATGGCCAAGGACGCCGAGCGCAAGGTGGCCGTCGCCAAGCGCCTGCGCGACTTCGCGGTCGAGCACGGCCTGCCGGAGAGCGACCTGATCTTCGACCCGCTGACCTTCACGATCTGCACGGGCAACGAGGAGGACCGCGAGCTGGGCCTTCAGACGCTCGACGCCATCGAGCGCATTTCCAAGGAGATGCCCGACTGCCAGATCATCCTGGGGCTGTCGAACATCTCCTTCGGCCTCAATCCGGCGGCACGCGGCGTGCTGAACTCGGTGTTCCTGCACGAGGCGCTGCAGCGCGGGCTGACCGGCGCCATCCTGCACGTCAGCAAGATCAAGCCGCTGCACGCCATTCCCGAGGAGGAGGTCAACGCGGCGCTGGACCTGATCTACAACCGGCGCGAAGAAGGCGGCCAGGACCCGCTGCACGCCTTCATCGACCTCTTCAGGGGCCGCGAGGGCGAGGTCGAGAAGAAGGCCGAGCGCTCGGAGAAGGTCGAGGAGCGGCTCTCCCAGCGCATCGTCGACGGCGACACCAACGGCCTGGAGGACGACCTGAACATCGCGCTGGGCGAGTACGAGCCGCTGGACATCATCAACAACTTCCTGCTGGACGGCATGAAGGTGGTCGGCGAGCTGTTCGGCGCCGGCAAGATGCAGCTTCCCTTCGTGCTCCAGGCGGCGGAGACGATGAAAACCGCCGTCGCCTACCTGGAGCCCTACATGGAGCGCACCGAGGGCCAGGAGAAAGGCACCATCGTGCTGGCCACGGTGAAGGGCGACGTGCACGACATCGGCAAGAATCTCGTGGACATCATCCTCACCAACAACGGCTACAAGGTGGTCAACCTGGGCATCAAGCAGCCGATCCACGACATCCTCAAGGCCGTGCAGGAGCACCAGGCGGACGCCGTGGGCATGTCGGGGCTGCTGGTGAAGT
Organism: uncultured Rhodovibrionaceae bacterium; assembly: GCA_964561005.1. Taxonomy (GTDB): domain Bacteria; phylum Pseudomonadota; class Alphaproteobacteria; order Kiloniellales; family Rhodovibrionaceae; genus CAZLNO01. The sequence goes on from CAZLNO010000030.1 coordinate 31,840, forward strand.
CCACCGTCATCATGCGCGAGAACCTGGAGGAGATGACCCGCCAGGGCTGGAAGGTGCCGGTCATGCTGGGCGGCGCGGCGCTCACCCGCAACTACGTCGAGGAGGACTGCGCCAAGGCCTACGGCACCGGCGGCGTGGCCTACGCCCGCGACGCCTTCGACGGCCTGACCCTGATGGACAAGGTCAAGAAGGGCGAGTTCGACAGCTTCATCAAGGGCGAGTCCGGCAAGCGCCGCGGCAACACCGGCGAGAAGCGCAAGGCGCGCGAGCAGCAGGCCGCCAACGACGCCCATGCCCAGATGGACCCGGAGGAGCTGCGCCAGCGCCGCATCGAGCTGTGCAGCAAGGAGCCGATCCCCGAGCCGCCGTTCTGGGGCGCGACCGTGCTGGCCCGCGTGCCGGCGCGCCAGGTGCTGCCCTACCTGAACGAGCGCATGCTCTACCAGTTCCAGTGGGGCTACAAGAAGCAGGGCCGGCGGCTGGACGAGTACATGTCCTGGGCCAAGACCGAGCTGCGGCCGATCCTCCGGCGCATGATGGACATCTGCGTGCAGCAGGACATCCTGGTGCCGCAGGCCTGCTACGGCTACTGGAAGGCCGCCGGCGAGGGCAACGACCTCGTGCTCTTCGAGCCCGACGGCAAGACCGAGGTGACGCGCTTCACCCTGCCCCGCCAGCCGCGCAAGGACCGGCTGTGCATCGCCGACTATGTGCGCGACATCTCCGAGGGACCGGACAGCCGCGACGTCATCGGCCTGCAGGTCGTGACCATGGGCCAGGGCGCCAGCGACACCGCGCGGGAGTGGTTCGAGAACGACCGCTACCAGGACTACCTCTACCTGCACGGCCTGGGCGTCGAGATGGCCGAGGCCATGGCCGAGTACGTCCACAAGCGCATCCGCGCCGAGCTGGGGTTCGCCAGCGAGGACGCCAAGGACATGGACCAGCTCCTGCAGCAGGGCTACCGGGGCAGCCGCTACTCCTTCGGCTATCCCGCCTGCCCCAACCTGAAGGACCAGGAGCCGCTGCTGGAACTGCTGGGCGCGCACCGCATCGGCGTCGAGCTGTCCGACGAATGGCAGCTCCACCCCGAGCAAAGCACCAGCGCCCTCGTCATCCTCAACCCGCACGCCAAGTACTTCGGGGTGTGAGGCGGGCCCGACCGCGGGGCGCAAGGTGGAGCTGCGCCCCGTGGAACACTTGACTTCCGGGGCGTGGGCCAGCCCGCGCCCCGAACGTTTTTCTCCCGCCTGAGAAGGAAACGTTTCGGTCGGGAGCAAGCTCCCGACCGGCGAGTGGGTCAAAGTTGACGCCCGCGGACCCTGTTCCGGGCCGGAACGGTTGTGTCGCGCACCGTGACGAGCCGGCCATCCCGGCGCCGCCACCGCCACAGGCTGCATAACCCGGCGACATCTGTTAATGTTTCGCGATAGCGCCGTCGATGACGCCGTCACGGCGTCGGCGGATCGCAAACAACAACGGAGGCCGGGCGCAATGCAGTCCTTCCTGAAGCAGTGGTTCGATCTTTTCTTCTGGTGGCTTCCCCGAACCGATCAGCGCAAGGAGGACGCGGGCGCCACGCAGACCGCCGAAGGTTCGCGGCAGCCGGAAGAAGCACAGCCCGCGCGGGCGGAGGAGGCGCCGCGCGAGAGCGCGTCCGCCCGGCGGGAAGCGGCGCCCGAGGCACCGACCGCCGAGCCCTCGCCGCGTGCCGAGGCTCCTGCCCAGCAGCCCGAGCCGGCCCGCCCCACGCCGGCCGCCGAGGCCGCGGCGGAGGCGGAGGCGGAAGCGGACGACCTGACGGTCATCAAGGGCATCGGGCCGGCGATCCAGCAGAAGCTGAACAACCTGGGCATCACCACCTTCGCCGATCTGGCCCGGGCCGATCCGGAGGGGGTGGCCGAACGCCTCGACATGCGCATGGCCTCCCCCAACCGCGTGCGCGAGTGGGTCGCCGCCGCCAAGAAGAAGGCGGGCTAGCCCTCGACCGGGCGCCCTTCACGGCGCATAGGGAATGCCGCGGTCCCCCAGGTCCCAGATGTAGCGACCGCTGGGGCGCTGCTGCTCCTCGGCGACGTGGGCGACCAGGCCGGCGGCGACCGCTCCCCGCAGGTTCTCCGGCGCGCTCATGTAAACCTCGCGGGTGGCAATGGCGCTGGGCGTCAGGCCATGCTCCATGAGCACGAGCTGATCCGGCCGCCGCTGTTCGTGCAGAGCGTCTTCGGCATCCTGGGCGGCATC
>CAZLNO010000031.1:0-33737 GCA_964561005.1 uncultured Rhodovibrionaceae bacterium
CCGCCGTGTTGACATCTCGGCGCGATCGGCGACCCTGCGGACCGCGGCGAGGCGGCGGCCGGGGCGCCCGGGCTGGCACAACCCGTGGGTGGCCCTAAATATCGGGGTGCCCCTGTTTCGCCGCGTTTGCGAAGGATGCTCGGATCGGAGGTGCATGGGTTCCGCATGGGAAAGGGCTTTTACCGACCCAGGAATATCCAATATCCTGACGGGGCGGGGTCAGGCCTCGAGGCTGCAGCCCGACGTGATGGCGTCATGGTCGATCGACGCTGGATGATGAGTGATCGCGCCCACAGGGATACGGACATCGGCGGCGGCAATCCGTCGACCGGCGTGGTGGTCAAAAGCCGGCCGAAGACCAAGAAGCCGTCGATGTACAAGGTGCTTATGTTGAACGACGACTACACGCCGATGGAGTTCGTCGTTCACGTCCTTGAAAGCTTTTTCGGCAAGTCTCGGGAGGAGGCCACCACCATCATGCTGCACGTCCACCAGCGGGGCGTTGGGCTGTGCGGCGTTTATACCTACGAGGTGGCCGAGACGAAGGTGACGCAGGTCATTGATTACGCGAGGAAGCACCAGCACCCTCTTCAGTGTACGCTAGAGAAGGAATAGGCCGCGGATGCTGTCGGCAAACCTGGAACAGACACTCCACCGTGCACTCGCCTTCGCCAACGAGCGGCGGCACGAGTACGCCACCCTTGAGCATCTGGCGCTGGCATTGCTGGAAGATCCCGACGCGGTCGCGGTCCTGCGGGCCTGCGGCGTCGATCTGGACCGGCTGCGCAGCGATCTGGCCGACTACCTGGACAACGAGCTGTCGAACCTGATCACGGCCCAGGTGGGCGACGCCAAGCCCACCGCCGGATTCCAGAGGGTGCTGCAGCGGGCGGCCATCCACGTGCAGTCCTCCGGACGCGAGGAGGTGACCGGCGCCAACGTCCTGGTCGCCATGTTCTCGGAGCGCGAAAGCCACGCCGTCTACTTCCTGCAGGAGCAGGAGATGACGCGGCTGGACGCGGTCAACTACATCTCGCACGGCATCGCCAAGGTGCAGGGCCGCAGCGAGACCCGCAACGTCGAGGGCGCGGACGAAGACGCGCAGAGCGAGAAAGTGGTGCGCAAGGGGCACGAGGCGCTGGACGCCTATTGCATCGACCTCAACCGCAAGGCGGAAGAGGGCAAGATCGACCCGCTGATCGGCCGCGACGCCGAGATCGAGCGCACCATCCAGGTGCTCTGCCGGCGGACCAAGAACAATCCGCTCTATGTCGGCGATCCGGGCGTGGGCAAGACCGCGCTCGCCGAGGGCCTGGCCAAGCGCGTGGTCGACGGCGAGGTGCCGGAGGTGCTGGAGAACGCCCAGATCTTCGCCCTGGACATGGGCGCGCTGCTCGCCGGCACGCGCTACCGCGGCGACTTCGAGGAGCGCGTCAAGGCGGTGCTGGGCGAGCTGGAGCAGCAGGACCACGCGATCCTGTTCATCGACGAGATCCACACCGTCATCGGCGCCGGCGCGACCTCGGGCGGGGCGATGGACGCCTCCAACCTGCTGAAGCCGGCGCTGCAGTCGGGCACGCTGCGCTGCATCGGCTCGACCACCTACAAGGAATACCGCAACCACTTCGAGAAGGATCGCGCGTTGGTCCGCCGCTTCCAGAAGATCGACGTGACCGAGCCGACGATCGAGGACGCGGTGAAGATCCTGCGCGGCCTCAAGCCCTACTACGAGAAGCACCACCGGGTGCGCTTCACCAACGAGGCGATCCGCAGCGCGGTGGAACTGTCGGCCAAGTACATCTCCGACCGCAAGCTGCCCGACAAGGCGATCGACGTGATCGACGAGGTCGGGGCGGCGCAGATGCTGGTGCCGGGCTCGAAGCGGCGCAAGACCGTGGGCGTGAAGGAGGTGGAGTCGATCGTCGCGAAGATCGCCCGCATCCCGCCCAAGTCGGTGTCCAAGGACGACAAGGCCACGCTGCAGAACCTGGAGCGCGACCTCAGGACCATGGTGTTCGGCCAGGACCAGGCCATCGACGCGCTCTCGGCGGCGATCAAGCTGTCCCGCGCCGGCCTGCGCGAGCCGGAGAAGCCGATCGGCAGCTACCTCTTCGCGGGTCCGACGGGCGTGGGCAAGACCGAGGTGGCGCGCCAGCTCGCCCGCTCCATGGGCATCCCGCTGACCCGCTTCGACATGTCGGAGTACATGGAGCGCCATTCGGTCAGCCGCCTGATCGGCGCGCCGCCGGGCTACGTCGGCTTCGACCAGGGCGGCCTCCTGACCGACGCCGTGGACCAGCACCCGCACTGCGTCCTGCTGCTGGACGAGATCGAGAAGGCCCACCCGGACCTGTTCAACGTCCTGCTGCAGGTCATGGACTACGGCAAGATGACGGATCACAACGGCAAGACCGTCGATTTCCGCAACGTGATCCTCATCATGACCACCAACGCCGGCGCGGCGGAGATGGCCAAGCCCGCCATGGGCTTCGTCCAGGAGGGCGGCAGCGCCAGCAGCGGCGAGGAGGAGATCAACCGCCTCTTCACGCCGGAGTTCCGCAACCGCCTCGACGCCGTGATCTCCTTCCGCAACCTCAGCAAGGAGATCATCACCCGCGTCGTCGACAAGTTCGTGATGGAGCTGGAGGCGCAGCTCGCCGACCGCAACGTCACCATCGAGCTCAGCGACGCGGCCCGGCAGTGGCTGGCCACGCACGGCTACGACGAGCTCTACGGCGCGCGCCCGCTGAGCCGCGTCATCCAGGAGCACATCAAGAAGCCGCTGGCCGAGGAACTGCTGTTCGGCAAGCTGACCCAGGGCGGCGTGGTCAAGGTCACCATCGACCCGGAGAGCGACAAGCCGACCTTCGCCTTCGAGGAGACCGGCCGGCGCGGCAAGGGCAAGGGCAGCGGCGGCGGCGGCCGCGACTCCTCCGGCGAGGGCGACCGCCGCGACGGCGGCAGCGGCGGCGCCGACAGCGAGACCTCGACGCCCGAGCTGGTGGATTGAGCGGCCGCGCCTAGTTTGTTTGGGCGCTGGCGATGGACCCCTACCGCCTACTGGGGCGTCTCCATCTGCCCTCGGGCCTGGTGGTGACGCGCAGCGTATTGAACCCGCTGCTTTGGCTTGTCGCGGTCGTGACGCCGGTGAGTCTGGTGACAGCGGTTGTCGCGGAGGGCGTGCTCCGGTTTCTGCTGTTCTTGCTCGCGATTCTACCTGTCATGGCCGTCCTGGGGGCATATGCTTACTTTGCGAAATCGGCGCCGGGACGGCTTCAATCGGAAGAATACCAATTGAAGCAGCACGTCCTGGAGAATCTGGGCGACGACGAATACACAGGCTCCCTACTCGACCATGTTGAGGAGAACAGGACCCGGCGGCCGGAAGCGCTTCCGCCCCACGATAAGGGAGACGAAAGCTAAATGGCTCAGGCGACGCCACGAATCGTGATCCTCGTGTTCGAGCGGAATCAGGACCCCGAAAAATATGTTCACCTGAAGGAGTTTATTCGTCAGGACGAAACGATCCGTTCCTGGTGGCATTATATTCCGACCGCGTATCTTTTGGAAACAGACGAAAAAATTGATTCCCTGACGGAAAAATTCGTCGAATTTTTCAACGAAGAAAAATTTTTCCTGGCTGAAATGAACCCGGCGTCGTGCAATGGCTGGTTGCCGGAAAGGGCATGGCATTGGATACACAAGCGCAACAGGAAAATGGAATACAGTACGTGATATCTGCATTTTGGAATCTTATAACTTGAAACGATTTCCCCGATATTGCGAATGAAGTGCGAGGACTGTGTCCAATAGTTCATGATTTCAATTTTCATCCGACATCCGTCAAGACACAGGCACACCGACTGTCGCGCGTTCCGGCGGTTTCACATTCCGTGAGGTGGTGACTTGCTCGCCGGCATCCGCATTCTGGACCTCTCGCAGTATCTGCCCGGACCGCTGGCCGCGCAGTTCCTGTCGGACCTCGGCGCCGAGGTCGTGAAGGTGGAGCCGCCGAGCGGCGACCCGTTGCGGGCGATGCCCTCGGCGGACGACGACGGGCTATCGCCGTTCTACAAGGTCGTCAACGCCGGCAAGACGGTGGTCCGCCTGGACCTGAAGACGGAGGCGGGCACGGCGGCGTTGCGAAACCTGCTCGCCAGGGCCGACGTATTGCTGGAATCCTACCGGCCGGGCGCGCTGGCCCGCCTCGGCTTCGACCGCGAGACCCTGGACATCCTCAATCCTGGGCTGGTGCACTGCGCGCTCTCCGGCTACGGCCAGACGGGGCCGCTGGCGCAGGCGGCCGGGCACGACATCGACTACATCGCGCTGAGCGGCCTGCTGGCCGGCACCGGTCCCGAGGGCCGGCCGGTCATGCCCGCCCCGCCGGTGGCCGACTGCGCCGGCGCGCAGCAGGCTGCGCTCGCGATCGTCGCTGGGCTGTTGCGGCGCGGCCGCACGGGGCAGGGCGCCTTCCTCGACGTCAGCATGATGGAGAGCACGCTGGCCTGGCAGGCGCACGCCCTGACGCTCGCCGCGCGCGGCCGGCCGCCAGGGCGCGAGCGCGACCTCCTGAACGGCGGCGCGGCCTGCTATCGCGTCTACCGCTGCGCCGACGGCCGCTTCGTCGCCCTGGGCGCGCTGGAGCCAGTGTTCTGGCAGCGCTTCTGCGCGGCTGTCGGGCGAGCGGACTGGGCCGGCCGCCAGAGCGAGCCGCTGCCGCAGACAGACCTGATCGCCGAGGTGGCCGCCCTTTTCGAAACGGCGTCCCAAGAGCATTGGTCGGCGCGCCTGGATGGCGTCGACTGCTGCTTCCAGCCGGTGCTGGAGCCGGCCGAGGTGCCGGCGCATCCGCACATCCAGGCGCGCGGCCTGCTGCGCCAGACGGACGGGCTGGTGGAGGTGCTGGCGCCGATCCTCACGGACGGCCAGCCGCCGGCGGCGCGCGCCCCCTTGCGGGAGCTGTCGCCGGAGGCGGCGGTCGCCGCCTGGTCGGCGGATCAGTCCGCCCGACGATAGGGGCTGTAGGTCGTCAGCGCCTCGATCTCGCCACGCACCGCGCGCCGCTCGCGGGCGAGGAAGTCGGCCACGGCGTCTTCGAGCGCCGGATCGGCGATCCAGTGGGCGGAGTAGGTTTCCACCGGCAGATAGCCGCGCTGGATCTTGTGCTCGCCCTGCGCGCCGGCCTCCACGCGCTTCAGACCCCGTTCGACGGCGAACTCGATCGCCTGGTAGTAGCAGGCCTCGAAGTGCAGGAACCGGTGGTCGGCCGCGCAGCCCCAGTTGCGGCCATAAAGCGCGTCGCCGCCGATCAGGTTGAGCGCCCCGGCCACGGGGCGGCCGCCGGCGTCCTCGGCCAGGACCAGCAGGATGCGCTCGGCCATCGTCTCGCCGATCTCGTGGAAGAAGGCCTCGGTCAGGTAGGGCATGCCCCAGCGCTTGTCCGCGGTGGCGAGGTAGAAGGCGTGAAAGGCGTCCCAGTGGTGCGGCCGGATGTCGGAGCCGGTGAGCCGCCGCAGCACGATGCCGCTCTCCGCCACCTCGCGGCGCTCGCGGCGGATCTGCTTGCGCTTGCGCGAGGCCAGGGCGGCGAGGAAGTCGTCGAAGCTTCGGTAGCCGGGATTGTCGAAATGGTACTGCAGGCCGAGGCGCTGGAGGAAACCGTGCTCGCCGAGCCGCGTCCACTCGCCATGCGTGGGAAAGGTGACGTGCAGCGAGGACACGCCGCGCCGCCGCGCCAGATCGACCAGCCCCGCGCTCAGCGCCTCGGCGGCCCGCTCGTGGGCCTCGGTGCCCGGCTCGGCGCGGATCAGCAGCCGCGGCCCGGTCACCGGCGTGAAGGGAACTGCGCATTGCAGCTTTGGATAGTAGCGTCCGCCGGCGCGCTCGTAGGCGTCGGCCCAGCCCCAGTCGAAGACGTACTCGCCAAAGGAATGGCTCTTCAGGTACAGCGGCGCCACCCCCTGCATCGCACCCGTGGCGTCACGCAGGACGAGGTGCTGCGGCAGCCAGCCGCGCTCGGCCAAGGCCGAACCGCTGCTTTCCAGGGCCTTCAGGAAGGCGTGGCGAACGAAAGGGTTGTCCTCGCCGGCGCAGGCGTCCCAGTCCCGGCCGTCGACCTCGCCAATGTCGGAGAGGACGGTAACCGTCGAACTCTCGGCGCGAACGGGCATGCCGCTAAGGTGGTCCGCCCGCGGGTGCCGGGCAAGGGACCATCGGCGGTCAGGATTGTATCGCGAGGATGCGGTTGTCCACCCGCTCGCGCTCGCTAACCTTATGGTTGTCTTCGCTCTGCTCCTGTTCGGCCTGGGCGCACGCCTCCTCCAGGCTGCGCCGCGGGCGCAGAAGATACGGGCTGATCGCCCGTCGCGGCTTCGGCTTGGACCAGATCGACAAGGCAGGACTCCCCAGCAGTCCACTATATCCTGTGGCCACGCCACTGTTCGGTCCCGATATAACGGCATCGGGACTTAAATTTGAGTTAAACGATCGCGGCGCTGGGGTAAGCGGGCAGGGCATTGCGCGCATGGCTGGATTGCAATAGGCGCGCGGCTAGCGGGCGGCAATGATATCGGCGTAGGTGCCGCTGTCGCGAAGCTTGCGCAGGCCGCGGTCGAAGGCCTGGATCACGTTGACGCTACCGGGCTGCGACTGGGGCGCGATGAGATGCAGGCTGCGCTCGCTGATGGGCTGCTCGGAGATATGGAAATCCGACAGCCTCCCGCCCTCCTTCGCCATGTGACGCTTGAAGGCCGGCACGTTCAGGACCAGAAAATCGACCCGTCCGGCCATCAGAAGGCGGACGCAGAGTTCCGGCGTGCCGGGACGGGCGACCGAAATCCGGCCTTGCCGCGCCAGGGCCGCCAGGCGGTCGTAGAGCGCGTAGCCCTTGGGCATGCAAAGTCGAAGACCGTGCAGGCTGTCCAGGGAACCGGCAAAGGGAACGCGGTGCGCCGCGGCGGAAATGACGTGGGACTTGGTCACGACGATGGGCTTGGAATACAGGAAGCGCTCCGCCCGCTTGGCCGTGTGGACATAGGGAAAGGTGGCGTCGTAGATGCCCTCCAGCGCGTAGGCATAGGCGCGCGGCCAGGAAACGAAATCGATCTCGACGGGGCGCTGCACCGCGGCGAAAGCGCGGCGCACCACCCGCGTGGCCATGCCGCCGCCCGGCAGCCGCCTGTCGACGAAGGGCGCGTAGTCGTTGCCCGTGGCGAGCTTCAGAGGCTCCGCTTCGGAGTCGGCCTTGGCCGCGTCCAAGGCCGCGGCTTGGCCAAACACGACCGTGGCAGCCACACAGGCTGCCGCCAGCCCCCGGCGGATGTTCGATTTCATGGCCGTGCTGCCCCCACCCCCTGGGAGCCGATCGCTCCATGCACCCGGCATTCGTGTTAGTTTGCCGAAACTCGCGGGTGAGCGCAACGCGCGTATGACAGGCGTTAACGGGTGGAACTGCGCCTGACCGCCCGACGGCTCGCCCGGCCGGGTGTCAGACCGATCGTCGGTCGATCACCTGCATCTCACATACATCGCTGGGGCGGGCCTTCCCGCGGGCGGCGCGATGCCGCAGGATGTCCGCGTCACGCAGGATGGAGCGGCAATCATGGAGCTTCCCGAGTACGAGACCCACGACGCCCTGGGCCTCGCCGGACTGGTGGCGCGCGGCGAGGTGAGCGCGGCGGAGCTGGTCGAGGCGGCGATCGCCCGGATCGACTCGCGCAATCCGGCGCTCAACGCGGTGGTCGCCCGTTGCGACGCGCGGGCGCGCGAGGCGGCGCGCCAGATCGTGCCGGGGCAGGGGCCGTTGGCCGGGGTGCCCTACCTGCTGAAGGACCTGGGGGTCATGCTGGCCGACATGCCCACCTCGAACGGCATGGCGGCGCTCAGGGATCTGCCGGTCGCTCGGAACAGCACCGTGGTCGATCGCCTGCTGGCCGCCGGCCTCATCGTCCTGGGCAAGACCAACACGCCGGAGTTCGGTATCTCCTACACCACCGAGCCGCGCGCCTTCGGCGCCACCCGGAATCCCTGGAATCCGGAGGTGACGGCGGGCGGCTCCAGCGGCGGCGCGGCGTCGGCGGTGGCCGCCGGCATGGTGCCGGCGGCGCACGCCTCCGACGGCGGCGGCTCGATCCGCGTGCCGGCGGCCTGCTGCGGGCTGTTCGGGCTGAAGCCGACGCGGGCGCGCGTGCCGATGGGGCCGCTCTACGGCGAGGCCTGGAGCGGCCTGGCGACCACGCACGCGCTCACCCGCAGCGTGCGCGACTCGGCGGCCCTGCTGGACGCCGTCGCGGGCCCGGAGGCCGGCGACCCTTACTGGGCGCCGCCGCGGGCAGGCCGCTACCTCGCCGAGGTGGGACGGCCGCCCGGCCGCCTGCGCGTCGCCCTGCAGACAGCGGCGCCGGGCGTCGCCACCGACCCCGCCTGCCGCGCGGCCGCGGAAGACGCGGCCCGCCTTTGCGAATCGCTTGGCCACATGGTCGAGGCGGCGGCACCCGCGATCGACCGGACGAGCTTCCAGCAGGCCTTCATGACCGTCGTCACCGCGCACACGGCCGACGATCTCGCCTTCGTCGAGGAGGTTCTGGGACGTCACCTCCTGGACGGCGAGCTGGCGGCGCTGACGGCGGAGCTGCGCATCCGCGGGCGTGGCGCCCGGGCGCCGGACTACGCCCGTGCGCGCAACGTCCTGCACGGTCTGGGCCGCCAGGTGGGCGCCTTCTTCGAGGGCTACGACCTCCTGCTGACGCCGACCACCGCGCGGCCGGCGGTGCCGCTCGGCCACCTGAACATGGACGACCCGGACGTCGAGTCGGAGCTGGCGCGTCAGCTCGCCTTCTCTCCCTTCACCCAGCTCGCCAACGCCACCGGCTGTCCGGCGATGTCGGTGCCGCTGGGCTGGTCGGACGACGGTCTGCCGCTGGGCAGCATGTTCATGGCGGCGATGGGGCGCGAGGACCTGCTATTCCGCCTGGCCGCGCAGCTTGAGGCCGCCCGGCCCTGGGCGCATCGGCGCCCGCCGGTCTTCCCCGCGCCCGCCGCGTGAGCGCCGGCTGCCCGGGCGCGAGCGGGCGATCGCCTTCGACAGCACGATTACCGGCAAAACGCCCACGAGCACGATCGCCAGCGCCGCCGTCGCGGCCTCGGTCAGGCGCTCGTCGGCGGCCAGGTTGTGCGCCTCCACGGCCAGGGTGTCGAAGTTGAAGGGGCGCATGACCAAGGTGGCCGGCAGCTCCTTCATCACGTCGACGAAGACCACCAGGCCCGCCGTCAGCAGCGAGCCCGACATCAGCGGCGCGTGCACCCGCACCAGCGTGCTGAACGGACCGTGGCCGAGGGCGCGCGCGGCGTCGTCCATGCTCGGTCGCACGCGGCCCAGGCTGGCCTCCACGGTGTTCATGGACACCGCCAGGAAGCGGACCAGATAGGCGAACACCAGCGCCGCGACCGAGCCCGTCAGCAGCAGCCCCGTCGAGATCCCGAAGGTCGCGCGCATCCAGGCGTCAAGAGCGTTGTCGAGCGCCGCGAAGGGAATCAGCACGCCGATCGCGATCACCGTGCCGGGCACCGCGTAGCCCATGCTGGCCACGCGGTTCGCCAGCAGGCCCGCGCGGCCGGGCTGCAGCCGCACGCCATAGGCCATGATCACGGCCAGCAAAACCGCGAGCATAGCCGTCACCGTCGCCAGCGTGGCGGAGTTGAAGGCCAGCTCCGCGAAGCGCCCGCCGAACTGTTCGATCCCGGCCGACAGCGAAAGGCTCAGCAGAATGCCCGCCGGCAGCAGGAAGCCCAGCGTCACCGGCAGCGCGCAGGCCAGCCACGCCGCCACGGCGGTCATGCCGCGCAGGCGATAGCCCGGCAGGTCCTGGTAGCGCGCCGAGGTGTGGAAGTAGCGCGCGCGGCCGCGACTGCCGCGCTCCACGATCAGCACGACGAAGACGAAGCACAGCAGCACCGCCGCGAGCTGGCTGGCCGCCACGCGATCGCCGAACGACGTCCAGGCGCGCACGATGCCGGTCGTGAAGGTCTGCACGCCGAAGTAGCTGACGGTGCCGAAGTCGGCCAGCGTCTCCATCAGCGCCAGCGAGGTGCCGGCCACGATCGACGGGCGCGCCAGCGGCAGCGCCACGCGGAAGAAGCTGCCCCAGCGGCCGCAGCCCAGGGTGCGGCTGACCTCCAGCGCGCAGACCGACTGCTCCATGAAGGAACTGCGGGCCAGCAGGTAGACATAGGGGTAGAGCACGAAGGACAGCATCGCGATGGCGCCCGGCAGCGAGCGGATCTCCGGGAACCAGTAGGCGCGCGGCCCCCAGCCGGTCACCTCGCGCAGGACCGTCTGCACCGGCCCGGTGAACTGCAGGAAGTCGGTGTAGGCGTAGGCCATCACATAGGCCGGCACCGCCAGGGGGAGGATCAGCGCCCACTCGAAGATCGGGCGGCCTGGGAAGCGGCAGATCGTCACCAGCCAGGCCGTGCCGGTGCCGATGATCGGCACCGCCAGGCCGACGCCAAGGATCAGCCACACGGTGTTCATCAGATAACGCGGCAGCACCGTCGCCGAGAGGTGGCCCCAGACGTCCGACTCGCTGGGCAGCAGCACCTGCGCCAGCACGGTGAGCACCGGGACCGCGAACAGGGCCGCGATCAGCACCGAGGCGAGGGTCAAGGCGCCCCAGGGCCCGCGCGCGCGGTGGCGCCGCGTTGCCGGCGCGGCGGCCTCGACGCCGCTCGCCTGCCCGCTGCCGATCGGCAGCGGCGTCACCGTCCGGTCGGGCGCCGCGGCCTCGGATCCGGCGGCGGGCTGCGCCGGCTCCGCAGGCGCCTGGTCGTAGAGCGTGTGGGTCATGACTCCGCGGTCCGAACAGCGCGGCGGCCAGCCGCGTTCCGATCTAAATAAGGGCAAACGCGACAAATGTGAATGCGAAGCATTCTTACATGGGTGCGGCGCGGCAAAACGTCGCCCGGGTTGGCGCGTCGCGACGCGTGGCGGCCCGGCCATGACCGGGGCCGGCGAACCGGCGTTAAACCCTATTTTAATCAATTACTGTAACGCTGCGCGCCAGTCTGCCGGACCTTGAAGTGTGTCCAGTTCCCGCCGAGGCGGTCGTGATTCAATAAAGCCAGATTGGGGCGACGATGGACGATCTTCTCAGTGAATTTCTCACCGAGACGAACGAAAGCTTGCAGGTCCTTGATACTGAACTCGTGAAGCTGGAACAGAATCCGGACTCCCCGGAATTGCTCGACAACATCTTCCGAGTCATGCACACCATCAAGGGCACGTGCGGCTTTCTCGGTCTGCCGCGCCTGGAGAACGTCGCGCACGCCGGGGAGACCGTGCTCGGGAAGGTGCGCGACGGCTCGCTGGAGATCACGGCCGAGCGGGTGACCATCGTCCTGGAATGCCTGGACACGATCCGCGACATCCTGGCCGCGCTGGAACAGACGGAGCAGGAGCCGGAGGGCGACGATGCCGACCTGATCCGTCGCCTGGAGGCGCTGGTCGACGTGGCCGAGGGCGGCGACGGCGCCACTGGCGAGGCTTCGGCCGCCGGCGACCAAGCTGGTGACGCGCCGGATCAGGCGAACGTCCAGGCGGAGCCTCAGGGCGATCCGGCTGCCGATGGCGCCGCCGCGCACGCAGGGGGCGAGTCGGCGGAGGAAGGGGGCGCGGCCGGCGGCCCCGCGACCGGCCAGGACCTGGCGGTGCACCAGGCGGCGCAGACCCCGCCGGCGCAGGCCCGCCAGCAACAGACCGCGCCGGAGCCGCACGCCACGCAGGCGCAGCCCTGTGGTCCCGCCGGCGGCCAGGGGCGCGGCGGCAGCCCCGGTGGCGGCGATGGCGGTGGCGGTCAGCGCGAGTCCCAGGTGGCCGCGCAGTCGATCCGCGTCAGCGTGGATCTCCTGGAGACCCTGATGACCACCGTCTCGGAGCTGGTGCTCAACCGCAACCAGCTTCTCCAGATCCTGCGCAAGCACCGGGAGAGCGAGTTCGCCGCGCCGCTGCAGCGACTGAACCACGTGGTTTCGGAGCTGCAGGAAGGGGTGATGAAGACCCGCATGCAGCCGATCGGCAATGCCTGGTCGAAGCTGCCGCGTCTGGTCCGCGACCTGTCGAAGGAGCTGGGCAAGAAGATCGACCTTCGGATGAAGGGCGAGGAGACGGAGCTGGATCGCCAGGTCCTGGAACTGATCAAGGACCCGCTCACGCACATGGTCCGCAACTCCGCCGACCATGGCATGGAGAACCTGGACGAGCGGCGCGCGGTCGGCAAGCCCGAAACCGGCACGATCTCGCTCAACGCCTTTCACGAAGGCGGGCATATCATCATCGAGATCGCCGATGACGGCCGCGGGCTCAACGTCGACAAGATCAAGGCCAAGGCGATTCGCAACGGTCTGACCACCGAGGCCGAGGCGGCGGGGCTCAGCGAGCAGCAGATTCAGCAGTTCATCTTCAAGCCCGGCTTCTCCACGGCCGATCAGGTCTCCGCGGTGTCCGGCCGCGGCGTCGGGATGGACGTGGTGCGCACGAACATCGAGCAGATCGGCGGCACCATCGAGCTCTCCTCGAAGGCCGGCGCGGGCACGAAGTTCACGGTCAAGATTCCGCTGACCCTGGCGATCGTGTCGGCCCTGATCGTCGAGTGCGCCGGCGAGCGCTTCGCCATCCCGCAGCTTGCCGTGGTGGAACTGGTCCGCGCCAAGGGCGGCAGCGAGAATGCCATCGAGCGGATCAAGGACACGCCGGTGCTGCGCCTGCGCGACCGCCTGCTGCCGTTGGTGAACCTGCGCGAGCTGCTGCGGCTGGACGAGCTGCGCGAGCGCGACAAGCTGCGGCTCGAAAACGCGAACGGTCACGCCGGCGAAGACGCGGCTGCGAAGGGTGCCGCCGGGAAGGACGCGGGTGTGGCCCGCGGCGGTGCTTCGGAGGACACCGACGGATTCATCGTGGTCAGCCAGGTCGGCACCTACAGCTTCGGCATCATCGTCGATCAGGTCTACGACACCGAGGAAATCGTGGTGAAGCCGGTGGCGAAGATCCTGCGCAACATCCCGCTGTTCTCGGGCAATACCATCCTGGGCGACGGCCGCGTCGTGATGATCCTGGACCCCAATGGCGTCGCCTCGGCCAGCGGCGAGATCACCCTGGCCGAGAACGAGGACATCGAGGCGGCGAAGAAGACGCAGACCCAGGACGAGGACAAGGTGGCGATGCTGGTGTTCAAGGCGGTCGACAAGGCGCCGAAGGCCGTGCCGCTGGCCCTGGTCGCCCGCCTGGAGGAGGTCGACCTCGCCGATGTCGAGTACTCGAACGGTCAGCGGGTCGTGCAGTATCGCGGCCAGCTCATGCCGCTGATCCAGATGGAAGGCGCGCCGCCGCTGGGCGATGAGGGCAAGCAGCCGGTGCTTGTGTTCAGCGACCGCGATCGCACGATGGGGCTCGTGGTCGACGAGATCGTCGACATCGTGGAGGATGCGATGCACGTCGAGCTGACCGGCGACCGTCCGGGCTGTCTCGGCAGTGCCGTGATCGGCGGCAAGGCGACCGACATCATCGACGCCGGCTACTACCTGACCCAGACCTTCAGCGACTGGTTCCGTTCGGATGCCAGCGTCCAGAGCGAGCACGCCAAGGGCAAGCGGGTGCTGCTGGTCGACGACAGTCCGTTCTTCCGCAACCTGCTGACGCCGCTGCTCGACGTGGCCGGCTACGAGGTCACGCCGGTGGAGAGCGCGGACGCCGCGCTGAAGCTCTGCGACGAAGGCCACGATTTCGATGTCATCGTCTCGGACATCGAGATGCCCGGGATGAGCGGCTACGAACTGGCCGAGACGCTGCGCAGCCGCACCCGGTGGTCCCGCGTGCCCCTGGTCGCACTGTCCTCCCACGCCACGGCACGCGACATGGAGCGCGGCCGCGCGGCCGGCTTCCACGACTACGTCGCCAAGTTCGACCGCGAAACGCTGCTCGACACGCTGCATGAAATGCTGTCGGAGGACTACACCGAGACGCGAGGTGCTGCATGAGTCAGGCTGTCGCCCAGACGAACGGCGCCGGCCGCGCCGTGTCTACCGGCGCCGAGAACGCGACGGATTACGTCACCTTCACGATCGCCAACCAGTTGTTCGGTATCCCGGTGCTTCAGGTCCAGGACGTGTTGGCCGGGGGCGACATCACCCGCATCCCGCTGGCACCGCCGGAGATCGCGGGCGCGCTGAACCTGCGCGGCCGGATCGTCACCGCGGTCGACGTGCGCATCCGTCTGGGTCTGAAGGCGCGCGGGCAGGCGGGCGACGACGGGGACGATATGTCGATCGTCGTCGATCACGGGGGCGAGCTCTACAGCCTGATGGTCGACGAGGTCGGCGAGGTGCTGGCCCTGGACCCCAAGAAGTTCGGCCGCAACCCGCCGACGCTCGACCCGAAAATCCGGGAGTTTTCCGCCGGCATTTATCGGCTGGAAGACAAGCTGCTGGTCGTCCTCGACGTCGAGCGCTTGCTCGACTACGACGGCGCCCAGGCCGCGTAAGCGCGAGATCGGACCGATGAAATCCTGCCTTGTGGTCGACGATTCACGCGTCGTTCGCGGCGTCGCGCGCAAAATTCTCGAAGCGCTGGCCTTCGAGATCCGCGAAGCGGGCAACGGCCAGGAAGCCATGGAGGCGTGCCGGGACCGCATGCCCGATGCCATCCTGCTTGACTGGAACATGCCGGTCATGAACGGGATCGATTTTCTGCGCCAGCTCCGGCAAATGGGTGGCGGGGACCAGCCGGTGGTCGTCTTCTGCACGACCGAGAACGACTTGGCGCATATCCAGGAAGCCCTCGGGGCGGGGGCCAACGAATACATCATGAAGCCCTTCGACAGCGACATCATAGAATCGAAGTTTGCCCAGGTAGGATTGCTGTAACATGAGCGCAGCAAATGCGGGCCGCGATCAGGGCGGGCGCCGGAAGGACGCCTACCGCGTGATGGTGGTCGACGATTCGGCCGTCGTTCGCGGCCTTGTCACGCGCTTTATCGAGCAGGACCCCGACATGCAGGTCGTGGCCTCGGTGGGCAACGGCCAGCGCGCGCTCGATCAGCTCGCGCGCGCCAATCCCGAGGTGGTCGTCCTCGACGTCGAGATGCCGGTCATGGATGGCCTGACGGCGTTGCCCAAGCTGCTGGCGGCGCAAAAGGGTCTGCAGGTCATCATGTCCTCCACGCTGACCAAGGAGAACGCGGACGTGACCGTCCGTGCGCTCAAGGCGGGCGCGGCCGACTATGTGACCAAGCCCAGCAACCGCGGCCTGGTCACCGAGGCGGACTTCCAGGAGCAGCTTCGCACCAAGGTGAAGGCGATGGGCGAGGCGGCCCGACGCAGCGCCGGCGGTCCGCCCCCGTCGGGACGCGCCGACGCGGGTGCCGCGCCGCCCGGCGCACGTCCTCAGGACCGTCCCGTGGGCCGGGAGGCGGGCGCGAGCGCACCCCAGGGCGAGCGCATGCCGCTCACCACGCCGGTGACCCTGCGCCGTCTGCCGACCCTGCCGCCGCAGGTGGTCGCGATCGGTTCCTCGACCGGCGGGCCCCAGGCGCTGTTCGAGGTGCTGACCAATCTGGGCCGGATCGCGCAGCCGATCCTGATCACCCAGCACATGCCGGCGACCTTCACTGCGCTGCTGGCCGACCATATCGCGCGGCAAACCAAGCTGCCCTGCCGCGAGGCGCAGGACGGCGACGAAGTGGCCGGCGGTCACGCCTATGTGGCCCCCGGCGGCTATCACATGATCGTGTGCCGCGAGCAGGGGTCCGTTCGTATCCGGCTTTCCGAGGCGCCGCCGGAGAATTTCTGCCGGCCGTCGGTGGATCCGATGCTGCGCAGCCTGGCCGAGGTGTATGGCGGGCGCGTGCTCGCGGTGATCCTGACGGGCATGGGCCACGACGGGCTGAAGGGCTGCGAGGCCGTCGTGCGCGCCGGCGGGAACGTCGTGGCCCAGGACGAGCCGAGCTCGGTCGTCTGGGGCATGCCGGGCGCCGCGGCAAAGGCGGGGCTGTGCTCTGCCGTCCTGCCGCTGGGCGAAATCGCGCCGCAACTGCGCAAGCTGACAATGAGGTCGGCGGCATGAACCCCCAGGATTTCGGCAAGCTCGCGGCGCTGCTGCATGAGCGCTCGGGTCTGGTCCTGGGCAGCGACAAGGCCTACCTCGCGGAAAGCCGCCTGGCCCCCGTGGCGCGCAAGTGGGGATGGTCGGACTCGGCGGCGCTTGTGCGCGATCTGGCACGGCAGCAGGGCAAGGCGCGCGACGATCGTCTGGTCGCCGAGGTGGTCGAGGCGATGACGACGAACGAGTCCTTTTTCTTCCGCGACCAGAAGCCCTTCGACCAGTTCCGCGACGTCATGTTGCCCAGTCTGATGACGGCCCGGGCGGCGACCAAGCGCATCCGCATCTGGTCGGCCGCGTGCTCCAGCGGGCAGGAACCCTATTCCCTGGCGATGGTCATCAAGGAGCTCGGGGCGAAACTCAACGGCTGGCGGGTCGAGATTCTGGCCACGGATCTCTCCAACGAAATCCTGCAGCGGGCCCGGGACGCCACCTATACCCAGTTCGAGGTCCAGCGCGGCCTGCCGATCCAGTTTCTCGCCAAGCACTTCGAGCAGCACGGGGATCGCTGGCGGCTGAAGCCGGAGATCCGCGACATGGTCCAGTTCCGTCCGCACAACCTGCTGGAAAGCGCCCGTGCCTTGGGCCGTTTCGACATCATTTTCTGCCGCAACGTGCTGATCTATTTCGACCAGGGCACAAAGCGCAAGGTCCTCAACCACCTCGCGGAGGTGATCGCCGACGACGGCTATCTCACGCTCGGCGGTTCGGAGACCGTGCTGGGGATCAGCGACCGCTTTCGCATGCAAAAAGAGCACCGCGGCCTGTATCGTCCGGCGGGTCGGGAAGGGGCTTTCGCCGTGTCTGGAGCCTAGAAAGTGTTCCGCCGATGCGGAATCGTTTCGGCGGTCAATCTTGCCTTGATTTTAAGGAGTAGAGTACGGACCGCCGATCCTCTCGGATCGGACCGTGTTCCGGCCGCCAGGCCGCCCTTCTGAATCGTGCGACGCGCCAATGCAGGCGGCATTGAGCGGTCCGCCAGCGACTCGCCGCGCGGGCACAGTGTTTCGCGGGGTCCGCGCCGGCGTGACGACGCGTGGTCGGGGTGATGACGCGGGGCCTCCGGAAACGACACGCGCGCAGGCCGTGCGCGTGAGATCAAGGGCCCAGCTCTTTCGTACGCGTCCGGGCGGGCGAAGACGCGCGCAACGAGGGCGTTCGCGGAGCGATCGACGAGTGGAGTCAGGCCGTGGCCGCGCTCTTCTCGTTGCTGGCGATACGCTTGGCGGGCGCCTCCGCGACATCGTCGTCGGCGGCCTCTCCATCGGCCGGCGACTCGGCGTCGTCGGGGTCGCGCAGCATGTAGCCGCGTCCCCAGACCGTCTCGATGTAGTTCACCCCGCCGGTGGCGTTCGCCAGCTTCTTGCGGAGCTTGCACACGAAGACGTCGATGATCTTCAATTCGGGCTCGTCCATGCCGCCATAGAGGTGGTTCAGGAACATCTCCTTGGTCAACGTCGTGCCCTTGCGCAGGGAGAGCAGCTCCAGGATGCCGTATTCCTTGCCGGTCAGGTGCAATGGCTGGCCGTCCACCTCGACCGTGCGCGCGTCCAGGTTCACCGTCAGCTTGCCGGTCTTGATGACCGAATCGGAGTGGCCCTTCGAGCGCCGGACGATCGCCTGGATTCGTGCCACGAGTTCGCGCTTGTCGAACGGCTTCGTCAGATAGTCGTCGGCGCCGAAGCCCAGACCCTTGATCTTTTCGTCCAGTCCGGAAAGCCCGGAGAGGATGAGAATCGGGGTGCGAATCTTCGCCGCGCGCATTCGGCGCAGGACCTCATAGCCGTCGATATCCGGCAGCATGAGGTCGAGAATGATGATGTCGTAGTCGTACAGCTTGCCGATTTCGAGCCCATCCTCCCCCATGTCGGTGGTATCGCAGATGTAGTTTTCCGACTTGAGCATCGTCTCGATGCTCTGGGCCATCGCGCTATCGTCTTCCACAAGGAGGACTCGCATCATCGACCTCTCTTACAACGGCTGCAAAGTCGCACAAATACCGTACGCCTTAACCACTATGGGAAACCAACGTTAACGAATGGTTTAAACGTCGGGGCTTTACCCAAAGTTAAAACGCTCTCCGGCAAAGTTCCAAGCGGAAACCAAAGGGTTCTCCCACGCCATCGGGACAAAGCGCCGGGAGCCTCGCGTGTCGGCCCCATCCGTGTTGAAAATGGTCCTCGACGACCTCCAGGAAGCGTCGTCCGAGCATCACTACGGCCGGGTGGCTTCGGTGCTCGGCATGCTGCTCGAGGTGGTGGGCCTCGATCGCGTCCTGTCCATCGGCGGCCGTTGCGAGGTCGTCGCCCGCGACGGCCGGCGGGTCCTCTGCGAGGCGGTCGGCTTCCGCGAAGGACGGGCCCTGCTGCTCCCCTTCGGCTCGCTCGAGGGCGTCAGTCTAGGCTGTCGCGCGGAACTTGTACAGGCGGAACCCAGCATCAAGCCGCAGGATAATTGGCTGGGGCGGGTGGTGAACGCCCTGGCCGAGCCGGTGGACGGCAAGGGCCGCCTGCCGCAGGGGCACCGGCCGTATCGGCTGCGCGGCGCGCCGCCGCCGGCACACGCCCGCCAGCGGGTCGGCGGCAAGATCGACCTCGGCGTGCGGGCCATCAACACCTTCCTGACCTGCTGCCAGGGCCAGCGCATGGGCATCTTCGCGGGCTCCGGCGTCGGCAAGTCGGTGTTGCTGTCGATGCTGGCGCGGTACGCCACCGCGGACGTGAACGTGATCGGCCTGATCGGCGAGCGCGGGCGCGAGGTGCAGGAGTGGCTGGAGGACGAGCTGGGACCGGAGGGGCTCGCCCGCTCGGTGGTCGTCGTCGCCACCTCGGACGAGCCGCCGCCGCTGCGCCGTCAGGCCGCCTATCTGACCCTGGCGCTGGCCGAATACTTCCGCGATCAGGGCCGCGACGTGCTTTGCATGATCGACTCGGTCACCCGCTTCGCCATGGCGCTGCGCGAGATCGGCCTGGCGGCGGGCGAGCCGCCGGCCAGCAAGGGCTACACGCCGTCCGTCTTCGCCGAGCTGCCGCAGGTGCTGGAGCGGGCCGGCCCCGGCACGGACAAGGGCTCGATCACCGGCCTCTTCACCGTGCTGGTAGAGGGCGACGATCACAACGAGCCCGTGGCCGACGCCGTCCGCGGCATCCTTGACGGCCACATCGTCCTCGACCGCGCGATCGCGGAGCGTGGCCGCTACCCGGCGATCAACGTGCTGCGCTCGATCTCGCGCACGCTGCCGGCCTGCAACGACGAGGCGGAGAATGCCCTGATCCAGCGCGCGCGCAAGCTGATGTCCACCTACGCCGACATGGGCGAGCTGATCCGGATCGGGGCCTACAAGCAGGGCAGCGACCCGGAGGTGGACGAGGCGATCCGCTATCACCCGAAGCTCGAATCGTTCCTCGCCCAGGACAAGGGCGAGCGCTGCCCCCTGCAGGAAGGCTATGCCCAGTTGGCGCGGGCCCTGGACATGCCCTGGGGTAATGCCGGTCAGGCCGCGAACGGAGGCCAGGGCGCCACCGCCGGCCGGGCCGGGGGCGGGCAGGCCGCGCGCCAGGGCCGGCCGTTGCGGCGCAAGGCACAACGCAGAGGGGAGGCTTCTGAATGAGCTCGTTCGACAGCTTGCTTCGGATCAGCCGTTGGCATCTCGACGAGAAGCGCCAGAAGCTGGCGGACCTGGAGCGTCTGGCGCAGCGCCTTCGCGACGATCTGGAGCGGCTGGACGAGGGGATCGAGACCGAGAAACGGATCGCGGAGCAGGATGAGGAGGCGCGGCGCACCTTTCCTGCCTTCCTGAAAATCGAGCAGGAACGTCGCCGCCGGATCGAGAAGTCGATCGTGGACGTCCAGCACGAGATCGAGCTCGCCCGCGAGGAAGTCGCCGAGGCCTTTCGGGAGTTCAAGAAGTACGAACTCGCCAAGGCGACCCAGGACGAACGCCTGCGGCGCCAGGCCACCCGGCGGGAACAGGCCCGAATGGACGAGTTGGGCATGCAGCTCCACCGCCGCAAGCAGGAGGTCAGCGGCGGCGGCACGATCTAGTTTCCCGAGATGGGCGTGCCTCTCTAGACCACCAGCCCGTGCGGCGGGTCCGGCGCGGCTGGGCTCTGCCGAAAACGCCAGTGCGGTCCGGCGGTAAAGGCAAGCTCTCCGACGAACGCGCCGGCCGCGGCAGCCTGGGCGAGGAGGGCACGCAGCTCGTGCTGCAGCGACTCGGGCAGCGGTGCGCGGCTGCGCAGGATGAGATCCAGCCGGCCCGGTTGCGTCAGGCCGTCGAGCTGCAGTTCGCCCAGCATCGGCAGTTCCGCCTCGACAAGGAAGCGGTGGGGCGACTCGTCGTCCGGCCGCGGGTCGTTTGCATGCAGGAAGAACCGCAGCGGCCGGATCACCCCTTCGATCAGGATCGGCAGGACGAAGAGGCGCCAATCGTCACCGTCCGCGCCCCGCGCAAGGCGCGCGAGCTGACCGAAGTCCTGCTCCAGCCGGCCGGCCAGGTCCTCGCGGCCGATGCGGCGCAGGGCCTCCAGGCTCGCTGGACCCAGCCACTGGCCGAGGTCACCCCGGCCGAGCGCCGCCATCAGGAACAGCAGGCCGGACGCAAGCGCGGGGCCGGGCCGGGGCACGCTCTCGCTCAGCGAGGACGCGCCCGCCGCCGCGGCGGTGCCAGCCACCGGCTGGCGCGCCAGGGCGTCGAGCGCCTCTTCGAGTGCGGGCCACACCCGCGTCAGGGCTGCCGTGCCTTCGGCATGACCGCTGCCCGCGAGCGATACGGCCGATGGGCCGGCGGTCGTTGTCGCCGGCGGCGGGACGACCTTCAGCACCTGGGCCTGGATCTCGGCCCCGAGGGTGCGGATCTGCAGGGTGATGGCGCTGTCGGCGGGCGGCCGCAGCGGCGTGGCAAGGGCAAGCTGCCCCTGGGCGGTGCGCACCAGAAGGTGCCCTTGACGATCCACGCCCATGACCACGCCGTGGAGGACGTTGCCGATGGCGAGCCGCAGATCTGGCGGGACATCGCGCAGTGTGGCCGGGACGCGACCCGTGGGCGTGGCCTCGGTTTCGGTGCGAAGGGCCGCTGGGACATATGGCAGGACGCCGCTCACCGCTCGCTCAGCAGGCGCCCCGTGATCGCCTCGATGTCCTCGGCCGCCGGAGCGTTGGGGTGGCGCAGCAGCAGCGGCGTCTGGCGTCGGATCGACTCGTTGACCCAGGCATCGCGGCGCACCACGCCCAGCAGCGGCAGCTCGATGCCCAGAAAAGTCTCGCAGGCCTTGCGCAGGGCGCCATAGGCCCGCTCGCCATCGCGCTGCGAGCTGGCCATGTTGACCACGACCCGCAGGTCGGTCTTCGGCCGCTGCTGCTTGGTCAGCTTGATGAAGGCATAGGCGTCGGTGAGCGCGGTCGGGTCCTCGGTGATCACGATGATGTTGACGGCGGCGTGGGCGGTGAGCGTGCGGACCGTTCGATCCAGCCCCGCGCCCATGTCCAGGATGACCCGGTCATACTCCGGCGCGAGGTTGAGGATCTCGCGGCCCAGCCCGCTGACCTGCGCGGGGGCGAGCGCCGACAGCCCGGCCGAGCCCGATCGGCCGGCGATCACGGAGAAGCCGGCGTGGCGGACCTCCTGCACGGCATCGCTCAGGGACATCTTGCCGGTCAGGACCCGGCTGAGGTCGTTCGAGGGATCGAGGCCGAGCTGCACGTCGACGTTGGCGAGACCCAGGTCGCCGTCGAACAGCAGGCTGCGCTTGCCGGCAAGCGACATGGCGTGGGCCAGGCTGACCGCGAAGAAGGTCTTGCCGACCCCGCCCTTGCCGGAAGCGACGGCAATGACGTTGCGCCCGGGTGTGATCGAGCTTGTCGAACGCATGGCTGCGGGTTGCTGGATCATGCGTCGTCTCCAAGCGCAAACGGCCGCGCGATCTCGGACATGTCTTCTTCTTCCACCTCTTCGGGCAGGATCAGGCTTGCCAGGTGATCGGGGGTCGCCGGGCGCAGGCCGCCGCCGATCGTCGGCGATACACCCACGCCCATCAGCGACAGCCCCGCCGTGTAGGCGGCGCTCAGCACGCCGCCCAGGCGGCGGCTGGAATCCAGTTTCGTGGCGATCATGTGCTCGACGCCGACCGAGGCATAGGACAGGGCCGCTTCCGCGGTCTCGATCGGGTCGCCGCCGGCCGCGAGCACCAGCACGCCATCGGCCTCCGCGGCGGTCAGCCATTCCCCGAGCTCGCGCAAGGCCTCGGGGTCATAGGGCACGCTGCCGACAGTGTCGATCACGACGAAATGGTCCTCCCCGCAGGCCTTGATGGCTTTCTGGAGCGAGCCGCGATCCCGCGCCTCGCGCAGGTTGGCGCCGAGCGCCTCGGCGAAGGCCGTGATCTGCGCCAGGCTGCCGGCCTTGCCGGCGTCCAGCGTCACCAGCGTCGCCTTGCCGCCGAGGATCCGGATCTTGGCCGCCAGCTTCGCGGCGGTGGCCGTCTTGCCGGCGCCGGGCGGGCCCATCAGCATCAGCGGCCGGCCGCCCGGCTTGCGCGGCAGCGGGGCGAAGGCCAGCTCGGTCTCGATGGCACGCGCCAGCGCCTCGCTCGGCGTCTCGCCGGCGAACTGCCCGGCTGCCGTCAGCAGGCTGTCCATCAGGGCCGTGGGCACACGGTGGTAGTCCAGGGCCTCGGTGATCAGGTTGAACGCGGCCAGACCGTCCTCGCCGTCGAAGGCGCCCAGCGGCTCGCTGTCCTCCTCCAGCGCGGCCGTGACCCGGACGCCGCCGTGGTCGGGATCGTTCTGCGTGGACAGGATCACCGCCTCGTCGCCGAGGTGCTCGCGCACATGGCGCATGGCCTCGGGCAGGGATTCGGCGGTGAAGGTCTTGAGGTGCATCTGCGGTCAGGTTCCCACCCTAGATCTGCCCGAGTGTCTTGATGCGCGCCTTGGGATGGATCTCGTTCTGCGACAGCACCGCGGTCTGCGGCCGAAAGCGCTCGACGATCGAGCGGACGTAGGGCCGGACGGCCGGGCTGGTCAGCAGGACGGGCAGCTCGCCCAGCATGGCCTGGCGCTCGAAGCCCTGGCGCACGGCGTTGATGAACTCCTGCAGGCGGGAGGGCGCCATGGAAAGCTGCTTGTCCTCGCCGTCGCCGACGATGGCCTCGGCGAATGCCTGCTCCCACTGGGGCGAGAGGGTCAGGATCGGGATGTAGCCGTTCTCCCCGGTGTGGTCGTTGCAGATCTGCCGGGCCAGCCGCGTGCGCACGTGCTCGGTGATGGCGGTGAGGTTGCGGGTATAGCTCGTCGCCTCGGAGATCGCCTCCAGGATGCCTGGCAGGTCGCGGATGGAGATCCGCTCGTGCAGCAGGTTCTGGAGCACACGCTGCACGCCGCCCACCGAGATCGCGCTGGGGATGATGTCGGAGACCAGCTTTTGCTGGTCCTTGTCCAGTTCGTCCAGCAGCTTTTGCGTCTCGGCGTAGGACAGCATCTCGGCCATGTTGTCCTTGACCACCTCGGTGAGGTGAGTCGTGATCACCGTCGGCGGATCGACCACGGTGTAGCCGCGGAACATGGCCTCCTCGCGCTCCTGTTCGGCGACCCACTTGGCCGGCAACCCGAAGGTCGGCTCCGTCGTCTGCTCGCCGGCCAGGGGGATGTTGCCGCCCTGCGGGTCCATCACCAGCAGCATGTTGGGGCGAAGTTCGCCCCTGGCGCTTTCGATCTCCTTAATGCGCAGGACATAGGTGTTGGCGGGCAACTGCAGATTGTCCTGGATGCGCACGGAGGGCAGGACGAAGCCCATTTCCTGGGCGAGCTGCTTGCGCAGGGCCTTGATCTGGTCGGTCAGGCGCGCGCCCTCCTTGTTCACCAGGCTGAGCAGTCCGTAGCCGAGTTCCAACCGGATGTCGTCCATGGCCAGTGCCTGGGCGATCGGCTCCTCCTTGGCCGCCGCCTGGCCGCCGCCGCCGCTGGCGGCGGCCGCGCTGGCCCCGCGCTGGCCCTCTCCGCCGCTCTGGGCCGCCTTTTGGCGGTCCTCTGCCTGACGCTTGTAGGTGAAATACGAGATGGCGCCGGTGCCCGCCGACAGCAGCAGGAAGGGCAGCATGGGCACGCCGGGCAGCAGCGCCAGCGACAGCGTCAGGAAGGACGCCAGGCCGGTCGCGCGCGCGTCGGCGCCGAGCTGGCCGAACAACGCCTCGTCGGTGCTGCCCACGTTGCTGGACTTGGACACCAGCAGGCCGGCCGCCGTGGACACGATCAGCGCCGGGATCTGCGAGACCAGCCCGTCGCCCACCGTCAGTACGGTGTAGCTCTCCGCCGCCTGGGAAAAGGTCAGATCCTGCTGCGCCACGCCGATGATCATGCCGCCGATGATGTTGATAAAGGTGATCAGCAGCCCGGCGATGGCGTCGCCCCGGACGAACTTCGCCGCGCCGTCCATGGCGCCGAAGAAGTTGCTCTCGTCCTCCAGCTCCTTGCGCCGGCGCTTGGCCTCCTGCTCGTCGATCAGGCCGGCGGAGAGATCGGCGTCGATCGCCATCTGCTTGCCGGGCATGGAGTCCAGGCTGAAGCGGGCGGTGACCTCGGCGATCCGCCCCGAGCCCTTCGTGATCACGATGAAGTTCACGATGATCAGGATGGCGAAGACGATGATGCCGATGACGAAGTTGCCGCTCATGACGAAGCCGCCGAAGGCCTGGATGACCTGGCCGGCGGCGTCGGTGCCCTCGTGGCCGTGCGCCAGGATCAGCCGGGTGGACGCCAGATTCAGCGCCAGCCGCAGCATCGTCGCGATCAGCAGCACCGTGGGGAAGGAGCTGAAGTCCAGCGCCCGGTAGATGAACAGCACCGTCATCAGGACCAGGACGGCGAAGGTCATCGACAGCGCCAGGGCCACGTCCAGCAGCCAGGGCGGCATCGGCAGGATCAGCACGACCAGGATGGCCACGATGCCCAGCGCCAGGGCGATGTCGCCCCGACGCATCGCGTCCATCACCTGGCCTGGGCGAATACGACCGAGGCCGAGTCCCGTGGATTGGCTGCCGCTTTCGGCCATGTCCCTTGATACGCGCCTTTCCTGCTAGCGTCGCGTCGCGTCGCTCAGACCGCCGAGGCCCGGTCGCTGTCGCTCGGCGTCGGCACGCGGATGCCCTCCTGGTTGTAGGCCTTCAGCTTGTTGCGCAGGGTGCGGATCGAGATGCCCAGGATGTTGGCCGCGTGGGTGCGATTGCCCAGGCAATGCTCGAGCGTGTTGAGGATGAGGTCCCGCTCCACGTCGGCCACCGTCCGCCCGACCAGACCGCTGACGTCCGCCGCGTTGGCGGTGGCGTCGTCGGCGTCGTCGCCCACTGGTTCCTTTGGCGGCGTCCCCTGCGGATCGGCCAGGGCGGCGGCCGCGTTTTCCGCCTTGTCGGGCGACTCCGTCGCGCCGCCGGTGTCCTCGGGCGCCGGCTTGGGGGTGCGCAGATGGACCGCGTCGGGCCGGACGACGCCGTCGAAGGCCAGCAGCACGGCGCGGTGCATGGTGTTCTCCAGCTCTCGGACGTTGCCGGGCCAGGGATGGGCCTGCAGCGCCGCCAGGGCCTCGGGCGAGAGCGTGGGCGCCGGCACGCCGTTGGCCTCGGCGTACTTCCCGATGAAGTGCTCGGCCAGCAGCTTGATGTCGCCGGGCCGGGCGCGCAGCGGCGGCAGGTCGACGTTGACCACGTTCAGGCGGAAGTAGAGATCCTCGCGGAAGCTGCCGTTGCTCACGGCCTCCTCCATGTCGCGGTTGGAGGTGGCGATCAGCCGGATGTCGACCTTGATCGGCTTGCTGCCGCCCACGCGGTCGATTTCGCGCTCCTGGATGGCGCGCAGGAGCTTGGCCTGCAGGCGCGGGTCCATCTCGGAGATCTCGTCCAGCAGCAGCGTGCCGCCGTTGGCTTCCTCGAACTTGCCCACGCGCCGGGCGACCGCCCCGGTGAAGGCACCCTTCTCGTGGCCGAACAGCTCGCTTTCCAGCAGGTTCTCCGGGATCGCCGCGCAGTTCACCGAGATGAAGGGCTTGTCCGCGCGCTTCGACTTGGCGTGGATGTGGCGGGCCATGACCTCCTTGCCGGTGCCGCTCTCGCCGGTGACGAGAATGCTGGCCTCCGACGGGGCCACGCGCTCGGCGAGCCTGAGCACGTCCGCCATGCCGGGATCGCAGGTGAGGAAGGACGTGGTCTCCTCCGCCACCGCCGCCAGGACGGCGGCGATCATCTCCGCGTCGGGGGGCAGGGGCATGTACTCCTTGGCGCCGGCCTTGATCGCGTTGACCGCCGCGCGGCTGTCGTTGCCGATGCCGCAGGCCACGACCGGCACCGACATGCGCTCGCGCTCCAGCGCCTGAATCATCTCGCCGACGTCCAGGGTGACCTCGACCATGATCAGGTCGGCGCCCTTGCCGGCGCGCAGGGCGGCGAGGGCGGCCGGCACGTCGTCCACGTGCGCCACCTTGGCCCCCTTGTCCAGCGCGATCTGGCCGGCCGTCGCGATGTGGCCTTCCAGCGAGCCGACGATGAGTAGTCGCATCGATCTGCCTCCCGATCGGCTGTCCGGAGCACGTTCGCGGTTCCCGTCGTCGCGGGCATGCTCCAGGTCTGCGTCATAGCGCGCCTTCGAAGTGGAAGAGCGGCATCGCTCTTCCACTTCGAAGGCGCTAGTCATAGAATCGAATCCGCTCGGCCGGCGGCAGGATGGTATTCAGCATGGTCTCCAGCTTTCGCGGATTTTCCTGCCGGGCGATCGAGGCCGCCCCCTGGGCGTAGATCTGGTTCACCAGGGCCTCGATAGTGGAGTTGCGTTCCAGCTTGTTCGCCAGGGGCGTGAACACCATGTTCGCCAGCACCGCCCCGTAGAACGTGGTCAAAAGCGCCACCGCCATCGCCGGGCCGATGGATTCCGGATCCTCCAGGTTGCCCAGCATCTGCACGAGTCCCACCAGCGTGCCGATGAGGCCCATCGCCGGCGACACCTCGCCGGCGCGCCGCAGCACCCCGGCCGAGCGCGCATGGCGGTGCAGCGTGGCCTCGGCCTCCCGGGTCATGATGCGCTCCACCTCCTCGCCCGGCGTGCCGTCGATGACCAGCCGCATGGCGCGTTCCAGGAAGCGCTCGCTGGCGAATTCGCGCTCGTGGTTTTCCAGCGCCAGGGCGCCGTGACGGCGGGCGATGTCCGCCAGATAGGTCACGTGCAGCGCGGCCTCCGACGGCTGGCGCTGCTGGTAGCTGATGGCCTTCAGCATGACGCGCTGGGCGGCGAGCACCTCCGGGATCGAGAAGGAGATCGTCGTCACCATGAAGCTGCCGCCCAGGACGATCAGCATGGCGGGAATGTCCACGAAGGCGCCGGGCGAGCCGCCGACCACCATCGCCGTGATGATCAGCGCGAAGGCGCCGACCACCCCGATGATCGTGGCGAAATCGACGGTCCGGCCGGGGGCCTTGACGGCGGCCCCGCCGCGGCCGCGAGCCCGGCCGCGACCTCCGCTCTGTGCGCCGGTTGCGTTGGCCATCGT
Source organism: uncultured Rhodovibrionaceae bacterium (assembly GCA_964561005.1). Taxonomy (GTDB): domain Bacteria; phylum Pseudomonadota; class Alphaproteobacteria; order Kiloniellales; family Rhodovibrionaceae; genus CAZLNO01. The sequence goes on from CAZLNO010000031.1 coordinate 27,678, forward strand.
GCGTCTGCCCCGCCGTGCCCGCCGCCGTCAGGAGTGGTCCATCTTGATGATCTCGGTCATGGTCACGCCGAGGCGGTCCTCCACGACGACGACCTCGCCGCGGGCGACCAGGCGGTTGTTGACGTAGATGTCGATCGCCTCGCCGACCTTGCGGTCGAGTTCGACCACCGCGCCGCGTCCCAGCTTGAGCAACTGGCTGACCTGCATGTTCGACTTGCCGAGCACGGCCGAAACCTGCACGGGGATGTCGTAGACGGCCTCCAGCGCCTTGGCGTTGGTGGGCGGGCGGTCCGGTTCGGCGTCCTCGTCGTCGTCCTCGGCCGGGACCTGCTGGTCGGGCACCTGGGTGTCTTCCAGCTCGTTCAGTTCCAGGTCGTCCTTGTCGGCCATGTCAACCTCCGTGGTGGCGTCTTCGCCCTAGGCCGTCCGCCGCGCCGGCGCGCCGGCCGTTTTCGCCCTCGTCTCGGTTTGCGCGCCCGCGTCGGCTTCTGCCTCGGCGTGCCCATTGGCGCTCGCGTGCGCGGGTGCCCCCGTGTCCGTGTCCGTGTCCGTGTCCGTGCCCGTGTCCGTGCGCGCCGGCGGATCGGAACGCGCCTTCGCCGTCGCCGGCGGGTCGTCCTGTCGCGCGGCCTCGTCGTCCCCGAGCGCGTCGTCGCCAAGCACCTCGGCGAGGGCCTTGTCGACGCTTTGCCAGAACGCGGCCGTGCTGTGCCCGGAGCCACCGTCCGACCATTCGACCTGAACGTCGCCCGGCGCCAGCGCCTCGTCGCTCACCAGCATGACCTTGCCGTCATAGCCGTTGCGCGCGGCGATCTCGTCGACCCGGGCCCGGAGCGGCTCCAGCAGCTCGCCGGATACCCGCACCACGGCCTGGGGCTGCGGGCGCAGGCGGGCCAGCGTTTCGCCGATCAAGGCCTCGACCTCGCCCAGGCCGTGCTGGCGGTGGAGCGCCGGGAACAGCTTGCGCACCAGGGTCACGGCGAGCTGCAGCGCCTCGCGGTCGCGCCGCGCCTCGGCCTCGGTCCGTTCCGACAGCAGCGCGTTCATGCCGGCGGCCAGCTTGTCGAGCGCCTGGGTCAAGGCCGCGTCGGCGGCGGCTTCCGCCTCTCCGCGGCCGCGTCGGATACCCTCGTCCAGGCCCTGGCGGTAGCCCTCGGCATGGCTGTCGCGTCGGGCGGCGTCGAGATCCGACTCCGTGAAGCTCGCGACGGGCGCCGGCTCCTCGGGGGGGCGCTCGGGCTCGGAGTCGTCCGGCGGGGGTGGCGGCTCCTTCCCCGGCGAGGGCACGGCCGCCGGCTCGTCGTCGAAGTCGTGCTCGAACAGGAACTTCTCGATGGCTGTCATGACGTGCCGCGATCCCTAGTAGACGAGCTCGTCCTCGCCCTTGTTGTCGGAGATGACGATCTCGCCCTGGTTCGCCAGCTCCTTGGCGGTCTGCACGATCTCGGTCTGCGCCTCGTCGACGTCGCGCAGGCGCACCGGCCCCATGGCCTGCATGTCCTCGCGCATAATCTTGGCGGCGCGCTCGGACATGTTGGAGAAGAACAGGTTTCGGAGGTCCTCGGACGCGCCCTTGAGCGCCACCGTCAGCCGGTCCTTGTTGATCGTGCGCAGCAGCGTCTGCACACCGCCGGGATCGAGCTTTTGCAGATCCTCGAAGGTGAACATGAGCTGCTTGATGCGCTCCGCCGAGTCGCGGTTGCGCTCCTCCAGGGCGCTGAGGAAGCGGTTCTCGGTCTGTCGGTCGAGGCTGTTGAAGATCTCCGCCATGAGCTCGTGGGCATCGCGCCGCGAGGTGCGCGCCAGATTGCTCATGAACTCGTTGCGCAGCGTGCGCTCGACGTCGTCGAGGACCTCCTTCTGGACGGCTTCCATGCGCAGCATGCGCATCACCACTTCCATGGCGAAGCCCTCGGGCAGCAGGGCCAGCACGTTGCCGGCGTGGTCCGGGCGGATCTTGGACAGCACCACGGCCACCGTCTGCGGGTATTCGTTCTTTAGATAGTTGGCGAGCACCTGCTCGTTCACGTTGCCGAGCTTGTCCCACATGGTGCGACCGGCGGGACCGCGGATTTCCTCCATGATCGCGTCGACGCGCTCCTTGCTCATCACCTTCATGAGCAGGCGCTCGGTGTTCTCGTAGTTGCCGACCAACGAGCCGGTGGAGGAGATGCTGTCCGCGAACTCGCTGAACAGCCGCTCGACCACGTTGGAGCTGACGGTGCCCAGGTTGGCCATGGCCTGGGAGATCTCCTTGATCTCCTCGTCGTCCATCAGGGCGAAGACCTTGGCGGCGTTCTCCTCGCCGATGGACATCATCAGCAGGGCGGCCTTGTCCGGTCCCGACAGGGAGCGATAGTCCTCGCGCATGCGCATTGGTTGGCCCCCTCAGATCAACCTTTGCGGTCGCTCAGCCAGGTCCGCACGAGCCGCGCGGCCTCGTCCGGATGATCGTCGAAAAGCTGCGTGGCGTCGCGCAGGCTGGCCAACCGCCGCTGCCGCTCCGCCGAGCCGTCGGCCAGCCGCTGCAGGATCTGGCGCTCCGCCTCCTCGCGGCTGCGCGGCGCCGCCCCGTTCTGGCGCGCCGTCGCCGCGCCGGTCGCGGCCTTGCCCGCGCCGCCCTTGCCGCCTGCGGACCTCCCGCGAGCGGCCTCGCGCCCGGTCTTGTGCTTGGCCTTGTTCTTGTTGCGCCGGAAGAGCATGGCTGCGTCCCCTTCAGCTTTGCTGCTGGTAGAGCCAGGTTCGGATGATGGAGACGGCTTCCTCCGGATGCTTGTCCACGATCTCTCCGATCTTTCGCACCGAGGAGGCGCGCACGCGGCCCTCGACCCGGTTCAGGTCGATCATGTGCTCGGAGTCCTCGTCCTCCTCGATGCCGAACTCCGACAGCTCGGGTCCGGCGACCGCGGGCGCACCGGCGCCGGCCGGGCCGGCGAGCGCCGGCTGGCCTTCGGCCGTGATCTGGCCCTCGGGCGAGCTGGGCTGGGTGGCCGGGGTCTCCAGGATGCGCGAGACCAGCGGGCGGACGACCAGCAGCAGGATGAGGACCGCGACAATGCCGAGCACGAGAAGCTCGGCCGCGCGCATGAGCTGCTCCACGCGCAGGCCCAGGAAGCGCGTGGGCTCGGCCGGCTGCAGATCGGCGGTCGGGTCGGCGAAGCGCATGTTGATCACGTCGAGCTGGTCGCCGCGCGCCTCGTCGAAGCCGACGGCCGAGCGGGCCAGGGCCTGAAGCTGCTGCAGCTCCTCCTCGGAACGCTCCTGATAGACCCGCTCGCCGGCCTCGTCGGTGACATAGCGGCCATCGACGAGGATCGCCACGGACAGCCGCTCGACGTGGCCGCCCTCGCTCACCCGGGTCTTCACGGTCTTGGAGATCTCGAAGTTGGTCGTCTCTTCGCTCCGGCTGGCTTGGCTGCGGGCGCCCGGCTCGCCCTGGCCCTGCTGCGCCTGGTCGGCGGGCAGGTTGTTCTCGACCGTGACCTGCTCCTGGTTGCCGCCCTCGACCTCGCTCTCCGTCTCCTCGACCTCCTGGACGGAGCGGGCGACCTGGCTGTCCGGATCGTAGATCTCCGCGTTCTCGGTGACGCGGTCGAAGTTCATCTCCGCCGCCACCTCGGCGCGCACGTTGCCGGGGCCGACGGAGCGCTCGATCAGCCGCTCCAGCGTGCGGGCCAGGCGCTGCTCGTAGTTCGCCCGCATCTCCTGCGTGGTGACCGTGCCGCCGAGCAGGTTGTCCGCGTCCCCGCCCCGCGCCAGCAGGGTGCCCTGCTGATCCACGATGGAGACGAGGTTGGGCTGCATGTCCGGCACGGCGGAGGCGACCAGGTGCTGGATCGACAGGACCTGCTCCTTGTCCAGGCGCCGGCTGCCTTCCATCAGCAGCACGATGGAGGCGCTGGGCTGCTGCTGTTCCCGGCTGAAGAGCTGGCGCCGCGGCATCACCAGGTGGACGCGCGCCTGCTGCACCCCGTCGATGGCGCGGATGGTCCGCGCCAGTTCGCCCTCGAGCGCGCGCAGGTGGTTGATGTTCTGCACGAAGTTGGTGGTGCCCAGGCCGCTGGACTGGTCGAAGATCTCGTAGCCGACCGAGCCGTCGTCGGGCAGGCCCTTCTCGGCCATCTGCAGGCGAAGCTGGCCGACCTGGCTGGACGGCACGCGAATCTGCGAGCCGTCCTGACTGACGACATAGGGCACGCCCTGCTTGGACAGCTCCGAGATGATCTGGCCGCTGTCCTTACTGCTCAGATCGGCGAACAGCAGGGCCATGTCCTCCGAGGCGAGTTGGCTTGTCAGGTAGATGAAGAACGCCAGAATGCCGGCCGCGACGGCGCCCATCGCGGCCAGACGCGTGGGTCCGAGACTCTTGAGCGTGTCGAGGAAGGTGTTCACGCGTGCGTTCCGCCTCGCTGTAACGACCCGTCGGGCAGGGCGGGTCGGAGTCGGCCCCTGTTTTCGTGCCGAACTCTAGGGGTCTCTGAGTAAAAGCGTCGTTAATCGACGGAAATTTTTGCCCACTCGCTGGAGTGTTGGTGGCGGGGTGGCGAACGTGTCACACGGTGAAAAATGAGGCCGGGTCCTGTCGGGACCCGGCCGCGAGACGGCGCACGAGGGGGCTTGGCGAGGCTATTGCGCCGCCTCAACCTCGCAGTCGCCATCCCCGTTGCGTCGATACTCCTGGAGGCGGGTGGTGCGCAGGCCGCGCATGCCGTGGTTCTCGATCAGCCGCTGCCAGGACAGGAACTCCTCCACCGAGAGGGAGTAACGGCGGCAGGCCTCCTCCAGGCTGATCAGGCCGTTGCGCACCCCGGCCACGACCTCGGCCTTCCGGCGGACCACCCAACGTTTCGTGTCCGGTGGCGGCAGGTCGTCGATCGTCATTGGTTCTCCCGCCGGCCCGACCGCGGATGGTTTATCGGGACGATCAGACTCCATCGGAAACATACCCCATCTGAATGACGTAGACCCCCGTAAAAACCGAGATTCACGCTAATGTCGCACTTTTAACAAACTGCTAAGTCCGAGGGTTAAAGATCGGTCGCGAAACGGTTAACGGGCGTGAGGGGCCGAGGTCTGTCCCGCGTCGCGGGCATTGGGGCTGGCCGCGGACTGATTTGCGGGAAAGTTGCAATGCTTTCGACGAAAATACGAACTAAGGCGACCGCTTCTTGCCCTCGCCGGCCGGACGCGGTGCGCGCCCGGCCGGCGAGGGGGGAGGGGGGAAGATCAGGCGTTACCGCGTGGCGTTGGTGATTTCCTGCAGCATTTCGTCGGAGGCCGTGACCACGCGCGTGGAGGCGGAGTACGCCCGCTGGGTCTCGATCATCTTGGTGAACTCGGTCGCCAGATCGACGGTGGAGCGCTCGATCGCGGAGGGGGCGATCTGCCCGGCGGCGCCGACGCCCGCCTGGTTCAGCAGCACCTCGCCGGTGTCCTCGGTGGCGGCGAAGACCGTGCCGCTGCGCGCCTCCAGACCGTTGGGGTTGTTGAAGGTGGCGACGGGAAGCTGGAAGATGTCGCGCCGCTCGCCGTTGGAGAAGTTGGCGGTGACGAGGCCGTCCTCGCCCACGCTGACCCCGGTGAAGTTGCCGAACTGCAGGCCGTCCTGCGAGATTTCGTTGATCTGGAAGCCTTCGGGGTTCTCGAAGGAGGTCAGGCCGTCCAGCAGGCGGTCGTTGACGTTCGCCTCGGCGCCTGTGATGGCGCCGTCACCGTCCTGGTCGATATCGCGCGGCGTGCCGAGATTGAGCGTGATCTGGGTCGGCTGGCTGGCGTCGCTGCCGCCGGGGACCGCACCCAGCGTGTTGTCGAAATCGCGGCTGAAGTTGAGAGTCAGCGCAAGTTCACCGTTCGTGTTCGGACTGATCGCCGTTTCGCGCGGCGTGTTCAACAGGTTGTTGTTCAGATTGCCGCCGATCTGACGGATCGAGCCGTCGCCGGCGAACTCCACCACTGTCGACAGCCGCGAGGTCTCGGTGAACTGTGGGTCCGTATCCTCGCTGCCGAGGGGATCGCGCAGGGTCACATCGAACTCGCCGTCACCGGTCGTGTCCAGCTTGA
>CAZLNO010000032.1:0-32903 GCA_964561005.1 uncultured Rhodovibrionaceae bacterium
GTGTCCGGCGCCAGCGCGATGGCCTGCTGCGCCGCCGCCTCCGCGCCGGCGATGTCGCCCTGCTCGCGCAGGGCGATGCTGAGCTGCCCGTGGGGCCGGGGGTCGTCCGGCTCCAGCACCTGGGCATAGCGGTGCTGGCGCGCCGCCTCCTCGTAGCGGTGCTGAAGCTGCAGCGCGATACCCAGGTTGTTGGCGGCGTCGCGGTTCTTCGGGTCCAGGTCGACGGCGCGGCGGAAGGCGGCCTCGGCGCCGGCGAGATCGCCCTGCTGCAACAGGGCGTTGCCGAGGTTGTTGTGCGCCATCGACAGCCGGTCGTCCAGCTCCACCGCCCGCCGGGCAGCCGCCAGCGCGTCCTCGGCCCGGCCCAGATCGCGATAGGCCTGGCTCAGGTTGGCGAAGGCCTTGGCGTGCCGGGGCTCGCGCGCCACCAGGTCCTCCCAGGTCGCGACGGCGGCCGCCAGGTCGCCGCCATGCTGCTGGGCCAGGCCCAGGTTGAGGGCGGCGTTGGCGTGGTCCGGGCGCGCCTCCAGGGCGCGGCGGCACAGCGCCATCGCCTCCGCCGCCTCGCCGGCCTGGGTCAGCGCGTTGGCCAGATTGCTGAGCGCGTCGGCGTAGGTCTCGTCCAGCGCCACAGCCTTGCGCCAGGCGTCGATCGCTTCCTCGCGCCGTCCGTATTCCAGGGCCACGATGGCGAAGTTGTTGAGGTAGATCGCGTTGTCCGGCGCCTCCGCCGCGACCTCGCCGAGCATCGCGTAGCCTTCGCGCTGCTTGCCCCGCTGGTAGCAGACGATGCCCAGCTCATGCCGCGCGTCGAGGTGATCGGGAATGCTGTTCAGGATGTCGCGGTAGGCGCGCTCGGCCACGACGAGATTGCCCGAGCGCCACTGCTGGCGGGCCAGGTGGAGCGCCTGTTCGAGGGTGACTTCGGTGTTCGCCATGCCTGCATTCCCGGATCGTGGCACAACCGCCTCTGCCGCGGGCGGGAAATTTCGCAAACACGCGTTTACGTACAATTAACAAAGACCGCGTTGACCACCGCGCGGACCGGCCGGCGCGCGGCCGCCCCAGCTTGCCCCCCGCGCAGGGGCATGGCAGCTTCGCCGGCGGTTAAGACGTAGCGATCATCCAACAAGGGAGTCGTCCATGCGCCTTGACGGGCAGGTCGCCCTGGTCACCGGGGCCGCGCGCGGCATCGGGCGGGCGATCGCCGAATGCTTCGCCGGCGAGGGCGCCCGCGTCGTCGTGGCGGACACCGCGGTCATCGACGGCGAGGCCACGGCGGCGGCCATCCGCCAGGCCGGCGGCGCGGCGGCCTTCGTCGCCTGCGACGTGGGCGACGGGGCGCAGGTGGACGCCGCCGTGGACGCGGCGGTGCAACGCTTCGGCCGGCTGGACTGCGCCGTCGCCAACGCGGGCATCGCCGCGACCGGGGATTTCCTGGACTTCGACGAGGCCGACTTCGACCGCGTGCTGCGCACCAACTTGAAGGGCTGTTTCCTGACGGTGCGGGCCGCCGCGCGTCGGATGGCGGCGCAGGGCGGCGGCGGGACGATCGTGACGATGTCCTCGATCAACGGCCTGGTGGCGATGCCGCACGTGGTCGCCAACTGCGCCAGCAAGGGCGGCATCAACCAGCTCACCCGCGCCGCCGCGCTGGCCCTGGCGGAGCATGGGATTCGGGTGAACGCCATCGCGCCGGGCTCGGTGCGCGCCGGCATGGTGTACGACGTCAACCGCGACGACCAGGCGGCCTGGCGCGCGCTGGTCGCGCGCACGCCGCTGCGCCGCCTGGGGGAAGCCGAGGAGATCGCCAAGGTCGCGCTCTTTCTTGCCAGCCGGGACTCGGGCTACATCACCGGGCAGTGCCTCTATCCCGACGGCGGGCGGCTGGCGCTGAACTACACCGTGCCGCTCGCCGAGGATTGAACGAGGCTCGGACGGCGGACCGTCGACAAGGGAGGAACGCGATGCGCATGCAGGGCAAGGTGGCGGTGGTCACCGGCGCGGCGCGCGGGATCGGCCAGGCGGTCGCCCGGCGCTTCGCGCGCGAGGGCGCCAAGGTGGTGCTGTCGGACGTGCTGGAGACCGAGGGCGAGCGCGCCGCCGAGGAGATTCAGGAGGCCGGCGGCGAGGCCGTCTTCGTGGCCTGCGACGTCGGCGACAAGGCGCAGGTGGACGCGCTGATCGGCAAGGCGGTGGCGGCCTACGGCCGGCTGGACACCGTCGTCGCCAACGCCGCCATCGTGGTCAAGAACGACTTCCTCGACTTCACCGAGGAAGATTTCGACAAGGTCATCCGGATCAACCTGAAGGGTGCCTTCCTGACCGGCCAGGCGGCGGCGCGGCAGATGGTCAAGCAGGGCGAAGGCGGCACGATCATCAACATGTCCTCGATCAACGCCGTCGTCGCCATCCCAACCATCACCCCGTACGTCGTGGCGAAGGGCGGGCTCAACCAGCTCACCAAGGTGGAGGCGCTGGCGCTGGCCGACCACGGCATCCGGGCCAATGCCATCGGGCCGGGCTCGATCGGCACCGACATGGTGCGCCAGGTCGCCAGCGACCCCGACGCCTGGCGCGCGCTGATGAGCCGCACGCCGATGGGCCGCCTGGGCGAGCCGGAGGAGGTCGCCTCGGTCGCGGTGTTCCTCGCCACGGAGGATTCCGGCTACATGACCGGGCAGTGCATCTATCCCGACGGCGGGCGGCTGGCGCTGAACTACACCGTGCCGGTGAAGGAGGACTGACGCGCCTGCGGGCGCGTCCCCCCTCGCTGGCCCTCCCCCACGGGCCCTCCCCCAAAAGAGGAGGGGACGCTGCCACGAATATTCGTGTCAACGCAGGCCCAGTCCCTTCCTCCCTTGGGGGAAGATTAGGATGGGGGACGCGGCGTCGGCCGCGTCACCGGGCCTCAGCCGAAGTCGCTTTCCGACTCCGCGCCGACGGCGGCCTCCGTCTCGCCGGGCGGGTCCTGCGGGCCGCCCTCGCGGGCGCGCTGGGCGCGGGCCTTCTCGATGGTGGCGTTCAGTTCGGACTGCGTGCACAGGCCCAGCAGCACCGGGTCGCGCGGCTGGATGTTCTGGATGTTCCAGTGCGTACGGTCGCGGATCGACTGGATGGTCGTCTTCGTCGTGCCGATCAGCTTGCAGATCTGCGCGTCCTTGATCTCCGGATGGTTGCGCAGCACCCAGGCGATGCCGTCCGGCTTGTCCTGCCGCTTGGCGACCGGCGTGTACTTCGGCCCCTTGGTGCGCTCCACCGGCTTCGGCAGGTCGCTCGTGGCCCGGCGCAGGCGCGCCTTGGGGTCCTTCTGGCAGCGCTCGATCTCTTCCTGGGTGAGCTGGCCGTTGGCGACGGGGTCCAGGCCCTGCATCCCGCTGGCCACCTCGCCGTCGGCGATGCCCTGCACCTCGAGCTGATGCAGGCCGCAGAACTCGGCGATCTGGTCGAAGGTCAGCGAGGTGTTGTCCACGAGCCAGACGGCCGTGGCCTTGGGCATGAGCGGCTTTGCCATGATCTCTCCCTCGAATGGCATGGTAGGGTCGCGTCCAGCCGGCACCGCGGCGCGAGGCCCAACGGCGGGCGAGCGACCTCGAAACTTACGGGCTTTCAATCGAATATAGAGACCTGCGGGCCGGGGCGAAAGGCCGCAACGCCCGCCGTGCGCGGATTTTTCCTAGGGCACGAGCACGATTTTGCCGATGTGGGCCGAGGACTCCATCAACCGATGCGCCTCGGCCGCCTGATCGAGGGAAAAGGTCTGGTGCACCAGCACCCTGACCTCGCCGGCGGCCAGCAGCGGCCAGACGTGGCGGCGCAGCTTTTGCGCGATGTCGGCCTTGAAGGCCACGTCGCGGGCGCGCAGCGTGGAGCCGGTGATGGTCAGCCGCTTCAGCATCACCGGCAGAAAGTTCACCTCCGCCTTGGGGCCGTGCAGAAAGGCGATGAAGACCAGCCGGCCCGCCGTGGCCAGCGCCTTGATATCGCGCGGGATGTAGTCGCCGCCCACCATGTCCAGGATCAGGTCCACGCCGGCGCCCTGCGTGGCCTCCTTCACGACCTCGACGAAATCCTCCTCGCGATAGTTGATGGCGCGCGCGGCGCCCAGCTCGGCGCAGACCCGGCACTTCTCCGCGCTGCCGGCGGTGGCGTAGACCTCGGCGCCGAAGGCGCGGGCGAGCTGGATCGCCGTGGTGCCGATGCCGCTGCTGCCGCCGTGCACCAGGAAGCGCTCGCCCTTCGTCAGTCGGCCCCGGTCGAAGACGTTGGAATAGACGGTGAAGAAGGTCTCCGGCAGCGCCGCGGCGTGCACCGCGCCGAAGCCCTCGGGCCAGGGCAGGCACTGCGCCGCCGGCGCGGGGCAATACCGCGCGTAGCCGCCGCCGGTGACCAGCGCCGTCACCTGGTCGCCCACGCCCAGCTCGCTCACCCCCTCGCCCAGCGCGGCGACGCGACCGGCCACCTCCAGGCCCGGGATGTCCGAGGCGCCCGGCGGCGGCGGATAGCCGCCCTGGCGCTGCAGCACGTCCGGCCGGTTGACCCCGGCGGCCGCCACCTCGATCAGCACCTCGCCGGCGCCTGGGGTCGGCACCGGGCGCTCGACGGGTCGCAGGACCTCGGGGCCGCCGGGCTCGGCGATCTCGATGGCGGTCATCGTGGCCGGCAGGGCCTCGGACATGGCAAGCGCCTCCAGGCGGTGGGGTTGCTGGCATCGCGTCGCGGCATCTTCCTTAGTATGATTGTTCGCGGAGAGGCAAGCCAACCGCGCGGAGGCGGCAATGGACGACGACGAGCTGCAACCACGTGCCCGACTGGCCCAGGCGCGGCCCTTGGACACCTTCTCCGTGGAGGAGTTGCGGACCTATGAGACGGCCCTGACTCAGGAGCTGGAGCAGGTGCGCGCGGTGATGCGGGAGAAGGAGTCGCACCTCTCGGGCGCGGACAAGCTGTTCAAGCTCTAGGCGCGCCGGTGTTCCGGGCCGGCGGGGCCGTGGCGGCCGCGGGCGCGCAGGTACAGCAGCCACCCCACGGGCCCCAGCAGCAGCACCATCACCAGCCAGCCGGCGCGCGGGCCCAGCGGGCAGCGGCTGCCCGGCGGCGGTCGCCAGGGGCCGCCGCGCGGCGACAGCAGCACGTGCATGAGCGGCAGGGCGAAGCCGCCGATCAGGATGGTCCAGGCGAGGATCGCTTCGCTCATCGCCGACAAGAATGGCCTCGGCACGCGCATTTGACCAGGGCGCGATTGCCGTTGTTGCGCCGCGGCGTTATGACGTTCGCGGCTGCATCAAGGTTCCGTGCAAGGGAGGACCATCATGCTCAAGGGAAAGACGGCGCTGGTGACCGGCTCGACCAGCGGCATCGGGCTGGGCATGGCCGGGCGCTTCGCCGCCGAGGGCGCCAACGTCGTGCTGAACGGCTTCGGCGACCGCGAAGAGATCGAGCGCCTGCGCCAGGACATGGCCGAGAAGAACGGCGTCGAGGTCGCCTACTCCGACGCCGACATGGCCGAGCCGGAGGCCATCGAGGGCATGATCCGCGCGGCGGAGAAGCGGCTCGGCGCGGTCGACATCCTGGTCAACAACGCCGGCATCCAGCACGTCGCGCCGGTCGACGACTTCCCGGCGGAGAAATGGAAGGCGATTATCGACATCAACCTGAGCCACGTCTTCCACACCACGCACCACGCATTGCCGAAGATGCGCGAGAAGGGCTGGGGGCGCATCATCAACATCGCCTCGGCGCACGGCCTCGTCGCCTCGGCCGGCAAGGCGGCCTATGTCGCGGCCAAGCACGGCGTGGTCGGGTTGACCAAGGTGACGGCGCTGGACACCGCCGGCAGCGGCATCACCTGCAACGCCATCTGCCCCGGCTGGGTCAAGACGCCGCTGGTGGTTCAGCAGATCGAGGCCAAGGCGCGGGAGAAGGGCGTCCCGATCGAGCAGGCCGAGCGCGAGTTGCTGGCCGAGAAGCAGCCGGCCCTGGAGTTCGTGACGCCGGAGCAGATCGCCGCCTACGCGGTCTTCCTCTGCTCGGAGGACGCGCGCACGGTCACCGGCGCGCAGATCCAGATCGACGGCGGCTGGACGGCGCAGTAGGCCGGCACGGGCCGCCGCCTAGTACCAGATTTCCATGCGCAGGCCGCGGGAGTCGCGCGGCGGCTCGCCGTCGGGCACGCGGCGGGCGCGGCCGGCGAGGATGTTCCGCGCCGTCAGGGCGCAGGCGGCGGCGTCCAGGATGTCGTCCGGCTGCGCCTCGCGGCGCGGGAAGCGGTCCAGCAGCGGCGAAGGGTCGGGCAGTCCGGTGGCAAGGAGCAGCCGCAGCCGGGCGGCGCGCCCCTCGCGCGTCGTCTTGCGCGGCAGCGCCGCGCCGCCGTTGAGGCGGTGGAAGATCAGCTCCGGATGCGATTCGAAGACCCGCGTCTGGTCCGCCGGGGTGAGGGCCGCGTCCAGCTCCGCGATCCGGCGGCCGATGTGCCAGGATTGCTTGGCCAGACCGGTGCCCTCGCGCGCCTTGCCCTGGGCGTTGGCCTCGGCGTGGGCGAGGCCGAGCATGTAGCGGCGGGGCGGGGCGAAGACGCTGGACTTGCGCCCGCGCGGCAACAGCCGCCGCGCCGCCAGGTCGCAGGCGCGCGGGCCGGCGTCGCTCAGTCCGATCGGCATGTCCACGGCGACTGCCCTCAGTTCCGCGCACGGCAGGGCAGGGAAGCGCGGCGCCAGTTCCGCCTCCAGCGCGCCGTCGCGCCAGATCACGGCAAGCCAGCCGGCGCGCGCGCCGTCCACGCCCCCGACCGGCGGGCCTGCGTCCTCAGTCGTGATGCGCGCCTTCCCGGTCGTGGTGTTCGCCGCCGTGGCCGCTGCCGCGGCCCGAGCCTGTGCCGTGATGCGGCATCTCGACCACCTCGTCGGGGTTCATGGTCCCCTGGCCGATCGCCATGTGGAACTGCATGGCCGAGGCGCCCTCGATCCGGAAGCGGACGGGGACGGCCTTGCCCTCCGGGAAGTCGGTCTTGAGGCCGTGTAGACGGAGCCGGAAGGACTCCGGCGTCAGAGTCTCCCCCGGCGGGATCGTCACCCGCGAAACCTCGCGCCCCTGGTGGATCAGAGCGACGCTCTCGGCCACGGGACAGCTTGCGCCGGCGATGGTGATCGGCTGGTCGCCGGTGTTGACCAAGGTCGGGTGACCCTGCGTCATCTCCCCGGCACGGGCCGGGCCGACCCAGGGATGGACGACCTGGAGACCGCCCTTCTGCGCGGTGTGCGCGGCGGCCGGCGCCGTCGTTCCCAGGGCCAGGGCGGCGGCCAGCACGAGTCCCTTCAAACGCATCGCGAGCTCCTTCACGAAAAGTGATCGTCGGCCGCCAGCGTCAGGCGGCGCCCCGGCCCCATCGTCTAGGGGCTTCCCCCGGCTGGAAGGCAAGCCGGTCGCGATGGCGAGAACAACTTGATGGATATTAAGGTCCCCCCGTGAAAAAAGTGAAATCCGTTAACCCAATTTTAGCGGGTGGCGGGTAATTTGAACAGTAACCCAAGGTTATCTCCTCCCCTCGACCTTGGGTTACCGGTCCGAAAGACCGCGAACGTCGGTTTGAGGACCATGAGCACGCGTTCCTTGAGAAAGCCTCCCTGTCGACTTGCCGCCGGTCTTTGACCGGCGGCATTTTTCTCCGTGACTCACGCCGTCCGCCTATTCCACCCGCATCACCGGCTCGAACTTGCGCGGCGGCAGGGCGCTGAGATAGTCGAAGAAGTTGATGGTCGTGCGGTCGAGCACGATGATCTTGGGTCCCACGTGGCGTTTCACGTCGGTGCCCTCCAGGATGCGCACGGCCTGGTCGACCGCGATGCGGGCCTGAATGACGGGGCTGTCGGTCGGCGCGGCGGCGACGCGGCCGCGACGGATGTGGCGATAGATCGCCGGCGTCAGGTAGTAGCTGACCACCTGGATCTCGCCCTCCAGCCCGCGGGCCTCGAGCGCGTCGACGGCCATGTCGGCGGTGACGGCCGTGCCGGCGATGATGTCGATGTCCTCGCCGCTGTCGAGGACTTGTTCCACCAGCGCCTTTTGCGCCTCTGGCGTCGTGTCGCCGTGCGCCGTGACCGCGATCTCGATCTTCGAGCCTTCCAGGGCGCTCTTGAACCCCGCGTCGCCCGCGGCCACCCAGGCCGCACCCTCGGGGCCGGGGAACCAGGCGACACGGGCGCCCTTGGCCCCCGCCTCCTGGAGGATGAAGCGCCCGGCCTTCTCGCCCATCTCGCCGAAGGAGACCAGCGACTTGGCGGCGAGGTCGGGCGCGCTCATGCCGTTGACCAGGTCGATGACCGGGATGTCCCGCGCGGCGGCCTGGGCGACCAGATCGTTCAGGCCATCGCCGGAAATCGCGCCGACGATCAGCGCGTCGGCACCGGATTCAATGCACTCCGCGATCTGCGTCTTCTGCGCCTCGAGCTCGGTGTAGCCGCCGGCGGCCTTGATCCGCGCCTTCAGGCCCAGGCGGCGGATTTCCTCAACCAGGCCGAAGTTCACGGCGCGCCAGTAGGAATCCTTCATGTGCGGCAGCGTCACGCAGAGGCGCCAGGGCTGCGAGGCCGATTCGATCGGCACGTAGTCGTAATCCGTGCGCGCGCTGTCCATGTCGAACGGCGTGGTCCAGACGTCGACGGGATAAGGGGCCCACTTCGCCGGCCGGGCCTGCGCCGCCGGGACGCCCGCGCCGATGGCAAGCGCGAGGGCGAGCAGGCCGGCGCCGGCCCGGCGCAGGCCTCGCAGGCCCTCGGGTTGACTTTTTCGCGCCGGGGCGCGGCGACAGTGCTTCGCGATCATGATCGGCAACCTCGCTGGTTGTACTTGTGGCGGATGGGCGGGTCCGTGCCGGCGGTCGGGCGGGCGCACCTCAAGCTTGGCCGGTGGCCTCGCGGAGGAAGACATCCGAGTCGCTCGTCTCGGTGGCCCGGCCCTGGGTCTCGGCCGTCTCGCGGATGGTCTCGACGAAGCTGCGCAGTTCGCCGGCCAGCCATTGGGAGCGGTCGTTGAGGGTGTCGGCCACCGCGCTGACCTTGCGGACGTCGTTCAGGGTTTCGTCGGCCATGCCGCTGACCTGCGACATCGCCGCGTCGATGTCCTGACTGGTGGCGTTCACCGTGTGGACGCTGCTGGCAATGCCCTGGATGGTCTCGTTCTGCTCCTCCACGCCCTTGGCAACGGCGCCGTAGGACTCGCGCACGCTGTCCACCGTGGTCACGACGTTGCCCATGGCCTGCGAGGCCTCGCGGGTGCGCTGCTGGATCTCGACGATCTGGCCGGTGATCTGCTCGGTGGCCTTGCGGGTCTGGTTGGCGAGGGATTTCACCTCGTTGGCCACCACGGCGAAGCCCTTGCCGGCGTCGCCGGCCCGCGCCGCCTCGATGGTCGCGTTCAGGGCCAGCAGGTTGGTCTGGTCCGCGATGTCGCTGATCAGGCTCACCACCTCGCCGATCCGGTCGGCCGACTCGACCAGGGAGCCGGCGATTTCGCTGGTCCGCTTGGCATCGTTGGCCGCCGATTCGGCGCTGCCCGAGCTGTTGTCGATCTCGGTGCCGATACGGTTGGCCAGGGTGCGGAGTTGCTCGGTGGCGCTGGCGATGTTCTGGATCTGCTCGCTCACCTCGCTGATCGATTCGGCGGTCGCGCGTGTCCGGTCGGAGGTGCCCGAGGCGTTCTGCGACATCGAACCCGAGGTGCCGCGCAGGTCTTCGGTCTGCTCGTTCAGCGTCTGCGTGATGACGTCGACGCGCCCGCCCAGGCGCTCGGCCAGATCGTTCAGCACCTCACGCTGCTCCCGCGCCGCCTGGGCGCGCAGCCGGCGGCGGTCGTCGGCCAGGCGGCGCGCCTCGATGCTGTTCTGCTTGAAGACCTCGACGGCGCGCGCCATCTCGCCGATCTCGTCGCGCAGGTTCTGGCCGGGGATCCCGGTCTCCAGTTCGCCCTCGGAGACGCGGGTCATGGCGCCGTGCAAACCGCGCAGCGGCGGCACGATGCTGCGCGAGATCAGCCAGCCGAACAACGCCAGCACCACAAGCGTTCCCAGCGCGAAGGCCAGGATGACCTGGATGGTCCGCCGGGCGTCGGCGGCGGTGTCCTGGCCGATGGCCCGGGCCCGGTCGGCGGCTTGCGCGGCCGCCGCGCCCGCCTCGCCGATCAGGGATTGCGAGGCCTCGTGCAGGCGGGTGCGGATGTCTTTCAGGGTGCGGGCGTTCTCGATCCAGGCCTCGGCGGCGGCGCGGTAGTCGCCCAGGGCGGTGGCCGCCTCCGCCACGACCTGTTGCTGATCGCCGCTCGCGCGCGCCTCGAGCTGGGAGAGCACCATGTCCAGCGTGTCCAGCTTGGACTTGAACTCATCCAGCCCGGAAAAGTCCCGCGTGGCGACGAAGTTGCGCTCCTCCAGGCGGATGCCGAGTACCAGCCGTTCCACGCCGGAATACCGCGTGACCTTGTCGAACAGCGGCGCGACCGCGTCCCAGTCCTCCTCGTACAGGACGTCGTAATATGACTCCTGGGCATTGCGCGCGGCATTCTGCGCCACCCCGACGATCGTCTCGCCGTTCTCCTGGAAGGCCGTCTCCGCCTCGGCGTTCTGCCGCATCAGCGTGTCCGCCTCCTCGAAAAGGGCGCGATACTCGTCAATGGTCTGCCGCCAGGCCGCGACGTCGGTGGACAGCCCGAAGTGATCCAGCGCCTCCTTGGCGGCGGTGATCCCCTTCAGCTCTTCCTCGATCGCCTGGAACGCGGCTTCGATCGCCGCCGCCTCCGCGTCCCCGCGGCGGCCGATGCGATCCTGAACCCGCCGCGTCAGCGTGCCGACGGACGCCTCCAGGCTGCGCACGCCTTCGACATAGCGGGCGAGGTCGGCGACCAGGATCTCGACGTTGCGCGTGGTCGCCCGAAGCTGGACCACCGCCACGGCGCCGAGACCGACCAACAGCAGCGCGGCAAAACCATAGCCCAGATAGACCCGGGCCCCGATCTTCAGCCTTTTCAGCATCGCTCTACGCCCCACACCCAAGCCTTCGGTTCGCGGCTGGCACGACCGACATGCCGCCCCGCTGATTAAGAGGGGCACGCTAACGGATGTAATAAATGCGGATAGAGGTTTTGTAAAGCAAATACTACCGTGGGGAAATTCCTCGCACGCATCCGAAATTACAACCAGAGCTTGATCTCGCCGCGGTGCGTGTCAGGGCGGTCTGGAAAGCATCGGGGGGACACAGTGCCGTGCCGGACAAGACGGCACGAAATCGGTGCCGCGAACGCCGGCTTCGCGACAAGGGAAAATTCCTTGGAAGGATATGCACCTCGATGGCGAGCGACCTGACGCGACGACCCTGCGTCCTGTGGCGGCGGCGCCGGCAGGGGATCGGGTCTCATGCAAATACGTGCTTGACCGGCCAGTGCGCAGGGCCTAGGGTTCCCTTCGCGGCAAGTTGACAGGGTAAGGCTTAATGTCGCATTGAAGGACCACGGCTTCCGGCCGGGGGTCCTTCTTCTTTTTCAGGCGCCTGGGATTGCGGCGAAGCCGGCCCCCATGCAAGCGGCCGGGGTCCTGTGAGAACTTTCCTTGCGAGTTGACGGCCGGGTCCTGTTCGCGCAGCGTCTTTCGACCCCTGGCGGCCGTCGCCGCGCGCCGAGGCTAGCGGGGCGATATGAACGCGACAGTGGACGGCCGGCCGGTTTGCCTCCGCAGTTCCGAGCCGGTCGGGCCCGGCGACGATGCGGCCGCGGTCCTGCTCCTGGTACATGGCGCCGGCATGGACGGCAGCGTCTGGTCGGCGCAAGTCGAAACGCTGGTCGGCGCCGGCCATCGCGTGCATGCCGTCGACCTGCCGGGCCACGGCCAGTCGCAGGGGCCGCCGCTGACCAGCCCGCGGGCCCTCGGGCAGTGGCTGGTCCGGCTGCTCGACGCGCTGGACCTGGCGTCGGCGGCGCTTGCGGGGCATTCCATGGGGGCGCTGGCGGTGCTGGAAGCGGCGGCGCGGGCGCCGGACCGGGTGCGGAGTCTGGCGCTGCTCGGCGTGGCGCCGCGAATGCCGGTGCATCCGGACCTCCTGGCGCGCGCCGAGGCGCGGGACGTCGCGGCGGCCGAGACGATCGTCGCGTGGGGCCACGCGCCCGACGCGCTGGCGCGTGCCGCCGAGGGCCGCGCGCCCGCCGAGGCGGTCGCCCATGTGCGGGAGCTCCTGGAGCAGGCCGCGCGGTCGGGACTGCTGTACACCGACTTGGCGGCCTGCGACGGCTATGGCGAGGGCCTGGCGGCGGCGGCGCGGGTGCGTTGCCCGACACGGCTGGTACTGGGCGGCGAGGACCGCATGACGCCGGCCAAGGCCGGGCGCAAGCTGGCCGACGCGATCGCCGGGGCGACGGTCGAGGAGCTGCCGGACTGTGGTCACATGATGATGACCGAGAAGCCCGAGGCGACCGCCGAGGCCCTTGCCTGCGCCCTCTGAACCCGCCACCTTCGTGCGGCATGCCGAAGAGGGGAGACCACCATGAGCGATCCGGTCATTCACGGCCCGGCCTACAGCACCTACGTCCGCAGCGTGCGGCTGGCCTTCCTGGAGAAGGGCGCGTCCTACGCGCTGAACGAGGTCGACATCTTCGCCGGCGAGAACCAGACGCCGGCGCACCTGGCCCGGCATCCCTATGGCAAGGTGCCGGCCTTCGAACACGACGGCTTCGCGCTTTACGAGACCGACGCCATTTTGCGCTACGTCGATCTGGCCTTCGACGGTCCGAGCCTTCAGCCCGCCGATGCCAGGGGGCAGGCCCGCATGACCCAGATCATGAAGGTGGTCGATGCCTACGGCTATCCGCCGCTGATCGGCACGCTGGTGGTGCAGCGCCTGGTGATGCCCAAGCTGGGCGAGACCCCCAACGAGCAGGCCATCACCGAGGCCATCCCCGAGGCGCGCAAGGCGCTGGGCGAACTGGAAAAACTGATCGCCGGCCCGGACGTTGCCGTGGGCGACCGGCTGTCCCTGGCCGACCTGCACCTGGTGCCGGTCCTGGATTACCTGGCCACGACGGCGCCGGAGGGGCCCGAGCTGCTGGAGGGCGCGCCGCGCATCAAGGCGCTTTACGAGTCCCTGGCGCGGCGGGACAGCGTGCGGCAGACGCGGCCGTCGCTGTGAGCGCCGGCGCCCTGCCGGCACCTGTCGACTGCAACTGCGGGGTGGCACCGAGGTGAACGAGTCAGCGACCGCCGAGCGGACGGCGCGCCGGGCGGATTATCCACACTTCCTCACGATTCCCACGCGCTGGAAGGACAACGACATCTACGGCCACGTGAACAACGTGGTCTACTATGCCTATTTCGACACCGTCATCAACGAGTACCTCGTCCGCGAGGGCGGGCTGGACATTCATCGCAGCGAGGTCATCGGGGTCTGCGCCGAGTCCGCCTGCCGCTTCAAGGCCGCGTTCAGCTTTCCCGAGCCGGTGGAGGCCGGGCTGCGGGTGGCGCGCCTGGGCCGGCGCTCGGTGACCTACGAGATCGGGCTGTTCAAGCAGGGCCGGGAGGCGCCGGCGGCCGAGGGGCATTTCGTCCATGTCTTCGTGGCGCGGGACGACATGACCCGGGCCGTGCCGATTCCCGAAAGCATCCGCCGCGCGCTGGAGGCGATTCATGTGGCCTGAGACCCGACTGACGCGGCGGCTGGGCGTCCGGCTGCCGATCTTCCAGGCACCCATGGCCGGCGGGGCGACGACGCCCGAACTGGTCGCGGCAGTGTGCAACGCCGGCGGTCTGGGCGCGCTGGGCGCCGGCTACATGACGCCGGAGGCGATCGAGGCCGCCTGCGAGCAGATCCGCGCGCTGACCGAGCGGCCGTTCCAGGTCAACCTCTTCGTTCCCGAGCGCGGCCTGCAGGAAGGAGCGGGGGCGGAGGCGGCAAGCGCCGCCTTGCAGCCCTACCGCGAGGAACTGGGGCTGCCCGAGCCCGAGCTCCCCTCGGAACCGGCGCCCGACTTCGCCGACCAGGTGGCGGCCGTGCTGCGCGCGGAACCGCCGGTGTTCTCCTTCACCTTCGGCATTCCCGAGGAGGCGGTCCTGGCGGCCTTTCGCAAACGGGACATCGTCGTGATGGGCACGGCCACGACCCTGGCGGAGGCGGTGACCCTGGAGGACACCGAGCTGGTCGACGTCGTGGTCGCCCAGGGCATGGAGGCCGGCGGCCACCGCGGGACCTTCGCCGTGCCCTACGAGGAGGGACTGGTCGGCCTGATGCCGCTGCTGCAGGAGCTGGGCGCCAGGCTGCGCATCCCCTTCGTCGCCGCCGGAGGCATCATGACCGGGCGCGGCGTCGCGGCGGCGCTGGCGGCGGGGGCCGACGCGGCGCTGCTGGGCACTGCCTTTCTGACCACCGACGAGGCCGGCATCCCCGAGGCCTACAAGGCGACCCTGGAAACGGGGCGCGACGACGGCACGACCTTGACCTCGGCCTTCTCCGGCAAGCCCGCGCGCGGACTGCGCAATCGGTTCACCGCCGAGATGGCGGACGGCGACACGCCGGTCGCGCCCTATCCCATGCAGAACGCGCTGACCGGCGGCCTGCGGCGCGCCGCCGCGGCCCGCGGACAGCCGGAGTTCCTGTCGCTCTGGGCCGGGCAGGGCGTGGCGCTGTGCCGCCGGCTGCCGGCGGCGGAGCTGGTGGCCGCGCTGGAGGCCGAGGCGGAGACCGTGTTGGGCGGCGGGTAGGCAAGGCCGCGCGGCGGCCCCATCTATTCGGCATGAGCGGTTGCGGATGCGGCGAGACCGTGCGCTTCGACGGTTGCTCGGCGGGCTACCGGCGGGTGCTGTGGACGGTGATCGCCCTCAACTTCGGCATGTTCTGCATCGAGCTGGCCGGCGGACTGGCCGGCCGTTCCATGGCGCTCCAGGCCGACGCGCTGGACTTCCTCGGCGATTCGGCGACCTACGCCATCAGCCTCATGGTGATCGGCAGCGCCCTGCGCACGCGCGCCCGCGCCGCCCTGCTCAAGGGCGTGTCGCTGGGCCTGCTGGGTGCCTGGGTGCTGGGCGCGACGGGGTATCGCGTCCTGGTGCTGGGGCAGCCGGACCCCGTGGTGATGAGCGGCATCGGCCTCCTGGCCTTCGCCGTGAACCTGCTCAGCGTCGGGCTGCTGCTGCGCTATCGCGACGGCGATTCCAACGTGCGCTCGGTCTGGCTGTGCAGCCGCAACGACGCGATCGGGAACCTTGCCGTCGTGCTGGCGGGCGGCCTGGTATTCGCGAGCGGCACCCCTTGGCCGGACCTTGCGGTGGCCGCCGCGATGGCGGGCCTCTTCGTCAGCTCCGCCGTCGGCATCATCCGGCAGGCGCGCGGCGAGCTGCGCGCGGGGCGGGTGACGGCGGACGCGGGTGCCTGACGGACGGCGGTCCCCGCCGTCAGCGCTGCAGATCCTCCTTGCGCTGCAGGTACTCCTCGCGGTCGATCTCGCCGCGGGCATAGCGCTTGTCCAGCATCTCCAGCGCCTCCTGCCGGCCGCGGCCGGCGGGGCCCTGTCCCTGGCCGTGGCCGATGTTCCACAGAAAGCGCACGATCAACACCGCCGCGGCGATCACCGCAACGAACACCAGGAACATCAGGATGCCGCCCAGGGGACCCCAGCTTCCCATCATCGGTCCCCAGTGCTGGCCGTAGTAGTCGCGGGTGCCCTGAGCCGGGACCACGGGCGCGGCGGCAAGCATGGACAGGTCAGGGATCATGGCGCGCATCGGCACGAACTCCGTTCACGGTGGGCGAGGCCGTGATGGTCCTCGCCGGCTCGCCGTGCTGTCAAGCGGCGCCGACGTCCGGCACGTCCAGCACGAAGCACTTGTCGGCCTTGAACAGCGGTTCGCCGTTCGTCCGCGGGTTGCCGGCGGGTGGCGACGAAAGCCGGGCGGGAGCCCGCGACCAGCCATGGCAGCCGACGAACATGTCCACCGTCCGGCCGTCCGCCGCCAGCGGCAGGACCAGCCGGGAGGTGCGGCGTGCCTGCAGGGGGATGTCGGTGTACTCGCGGCTTTCGGCCAGCACGGGCCGGGCCGTCTCTTCGCATGCCGCGTAAAGCGAGGTCAGATAGGCAACATAGTCCGCCGAGCGTTCGATTTCGTCGACGTACCATCCCGTCAGCTCCCGGCCGGCCGCCTGCACCAGCGCGGTCCCGATTAGCCGCAGACGATAGCGGTGCCGGTCTCCGGCGGTCACGATCTCTGTCAGGAACAACCGGGGCAGAACGGCCGGCGGAATCTCCAGGGGGTCCAGATCGCCCCGCGCCGGCAGGTGCGCCGGCGCGGGATGGCATGCGATCCAGTAGTCCAGCAAGGCGCGCTGCGAGTCGTCCATCATGCGGCGCCCTTCCAGAGCCGAGCACGCTTCTAAAGTCATCAGGCTCCCATTCCCGACGCCGCCCATAACAAAATGACAAAATATATGCGGAAAGTCTAGAAATCTTGCAGATCTCCATCGTAAACCGCACCAAATTCGCGGCGCGGATACAAAAAGCGCCGGCCGGACTTCTTGCCCGGCCGGCGCCTTCTGTTTTACTAAAAAATCACCCTCAGGCGGCGCGGGCCGCGTCGTCCGTGCTCGCCGCGTTGTCGTGCTCGACCGTCCGGGACGGCGTGCTGGTCTTGATTTCGATCGTTCGCGGCTTCATCGCCTCGGGCACGCGGCGTTCGAGGTCGATGTAGAGCAGGCCGTTTTCGATCCGGGCGCCCGCGACCTCGATGTGCTCGGCCAGTTCGAAGCGCCGCTCGAAAGCCCGGCGCGCGATGCCGCGATAGAGGTACTTGACGTTGCCCTCATCGCTCCTCGCCTTGCCGGAGACGATCAGTGTCGTGCCCTGGGTGACGATGTTCAGCTCGTCCTCGCTGAACCCGGCCACGGCCATGGTAATGCGATAGGAATTCTCGTCCAGCTTCTCGATATTGTACGGGGGATAGCCCTGTCCCTGGTCGTCGGCGCGGCCGAAGCTGTCGAGCAGGGACGCCATGCGGTCGAAGCCCACGGTCGAGCGCATGAGCGGTGTCAGGTCGTAATTGCGCATGTCCATATCCTCCTTGAGCGATACGGTTTCGGGCGGCCCACCGGCACGGTCGGACCGCTGATCGCGGCCGGCAACGCGCGGCACCCGAAATCGGCGTGCCCGTTACCTGCCCCGGTCGTCATGGAGATTGTCAGCGGCCCGTGGCATTTCAAGATCCTGGGGCGTTTCCGCCCGGGGATGGCGACGTCCGCAGGGTTGACAGGCAAGGGTCGTTGCAACAACCAAATATTAAGGACGATTCATTACTGTCGAAATCCCGGCCGAGCGAGAGGGGCGCCCGCGTGACGGAACAGGAACCGGTCCTGGCAGAGGACACTGTCGAATTCTTCCGCGGCACCTACGACGAGGCGCTGCAGCTTACCAAGGAGGCCCGCGACTATATTGCCGGATGCCTCACCTATGGCCGGCGCGATCTGACGCCGGACCTGCGGCTGGCCAGCAGTTGCGAGGAAATGCGGCTGACCGCGCGCCTGACCCAGGTGATGGCCTGGCTGCTGGTGCAGCGGGCCGTGCATGCGGGCGAGATGACCCGCGCCGAGGCGGCGCAGGATCAGCATCGCCTGGCCGGGCAGGACGCCTGCCTGGCCGATCCGGTGGTGCCCGAACACGAACTGCCGGCCCGCCTGGCCGAGTTGCTCGCGCGGTCGCGCGACCTTTACGAGCGGGTCCAGCGTCTCGACGCCATGCTTGACGCACCCGAATAGCCCGACCCCGTCCCCGACGGGGCACGCCTTCAGCAGCCGGCGGCCGGCGGGTGGTCCGGACAGGCCTCGGGCTCGGGCTCGAGCTGGATGGTGGCGTGATCGACCTGATAGCGCTCGCGCAGCAGCGCCTTCATCTTGCGCAGCACGGCCTGCTGGTCGGCGTCGGCGGGCACGCGGGCGTGCAGCGTGACCATCGGCCGCTCGTCGGTCAGCGACCAGGCGTGGACGTGGTGAACGTCCCAGACCTCGGGCACGGCGGTGCTCAACTCGTGCTTCAGGTCCTGGATGTCGATGTTCGGCGGGGTGCCCTCCAGCAGGATGTGCCCGGACTGTGTCACCAGGCTCCAGCCGCTGCGCAGGATCAGCCCGGCGACCACCAGCGACAGCAGCGGGTCGATCGGGGTCCAGCCGGTCGCCAGGATCACGCCCGCCGCCGCGATCGCGGCGACCGAGCCGAGCAGGTCGCCCAGCACGTGCAGCGCCGCGCCGCGCAGGTTGAGGTTGTCCTGGTCGCCGCCGTGCAGCAGACGGAAGGCCAGGAGATTCACGACCAGGCCGGCGACCGCGACGACGAGCATCGTGGTGCCCATGACCGGCGCGGGCTCGAGCAGGCGGCGCACCGCCTCCACCGCGATCGCGGCGACGATCACCAGCAGCGTGGCGCCGTTGAGGAAGGCGGCCAGCACCTGCATCCGGTGATAGCCGTAGGAGCGCGCGTCGTCCGCGGGCTTGCGGCTGATCCGGAAGGCGAACCAGGCCAGGGCCAGCGCCGCGGTGTCGGTCAGCATGTGGCCGGCGTCGGCCAGCAGCGCCAGGGACCCCGAGATCAGCCCGCCGGCCACCTCCGCCAGCATGAAGGTGCCGGTCAGCACCATCGCCTGCAGCACGCGGCGCTGGCCGTCCTGGCTCTTCGCGTCGGCATGGTGGTGGTGCATCTGGCGGTGATCGTGCGGCATGGCGTGCGGCCCGGGGGTTGCCCTGGAGATGGCCCCACCCATACATGGGATCAAGGCCGCCGCGCCGGGACGGGGCGCGGCGCGGCTATTTCCGCGGATGCGTGGCGAGAGCGAAGGCAACGGGACGGACGGGCAATCTTGGCTGGCAAGGGGCGCCTAATCGACGACACCATCGTCGTGCGTCCGGGACCGGAGGAGGCGATCAAGTCCGGCCGGACGCGCAAGACATGGCAGAACCGGGTGCGGCACAACATCGCCGACGCCCTGGCGCGCCAGGGTATCGACCACGAGCTGCGGCAGGGATTCGGCCGCATCTTCGTGGTGACGCCGCAACGCGAGGCGGCGATGAGCGTCCTGCCCTACGTCTTCGGCGTGGCGAACTTCTCCCCCGTGGCGGCGATCGCGCCGGCCGGGGTGGAGGCCATCGCGCGCGTCGGCGGCGAGGCCTTCACCGAGTCCGTGCGCGGCCGCGCGTACGCCGTGCGCTGCAAGCGCCAGGGCGGCCACCCTTTCACCTCGCCCGAGGTGGAGCGCGCGCTGGGCACGGCGCTGAACGGCGCCGGCCGCGTCGACCTGGACAATCCGGAGGTGACCGTCAGCGTCGAGGTCCTGGGCGGGCGCGCGGTGCTGAGCGACGAGCGCCGTCCCGGCGCCGGCGGCCTGCCGGCGGGCATCCAGGGCCGGGCGCTGGTGCTGCTGTCCGGCGGCTTCGATTCGGCGGTGGCGGCCTGGCGGGCGATGCGCCGCGGCGTGGCGGTGGATTTCCTGTTCTGCAACCTGGGCGGCGCCGCCTACGAGCGCATGGTGCTGCAGGTCGCCAAGTTCCTCGCCGAGGCCTGGGGGTTCGGCCTGCGCCCACGCTTCCACGCGGTCGACTTCCGCCCGGTGATGGACGATATCCGCGCCCATGCGCCCAGCAGCCACTGGCAGGTCGTGCTCAAGCGCCAGATGTACCGCGCCGCCGCGCGCGTGGCGCGGGAAACCGGGGCGGAGGCGCTGATCACCGGCGAGTCGCTGGGCCAGGTCTCCTCGCAGACGCTGAGCAACCTGGGCGCCATCGAGCCGGTCAGCGAGCTGCCGGTGCTGCGCCCGCTGATCGCGCACGACAAGCAGGAAATCGTGGGGGAGGCCAAGCGCATCGGCACGGCGCCGCTGTCCGAGCGGCTGCGCGAGTACTGCGCGCTGGACGGCGGCCGGCCGGTGGTGCGCGCCCGCGCCGGCCGCCTCGACCGCGCCGAGGCCGGCCTGGACCCCGCGCGGGTGGAGGCTGCCGCGGCCGGGCGCAAGGTGCTGGACCTGGCCGAGGTGACTCCCGATGACCTGCGCCAGCCTTACCTCTTCGTCGCGGCGATCCCCGAGGGCGCGGCCGTCATCGACTGCCAGCCGCGGCAGATGTACGCCCGCTGGCACGTTCCCGAAGCCGAGCATTGGGACGCGCACGAACTGGTGCGGCAGTACAGGCGCCTGCCCAAGGACCGCACCTATGTCCTGTACTGTACCTTCGGCACCCAGACACCCGTGCTGGCGGAGGTGATGCAGCAGGCGGGCTACGAGGCTTACGCCTTCGCCGGCGGGCTCAGCCGCGTACAGCGGCACGTCGCCGAGCGGGAGGGCGCGCGCCTGGCGGCGGAGTAGCGCGCCTACCGCCGCCGGGCCAGGGCGCGCAGGCGCTGCGTCGCCAGCATGGAGAGCAGCACCGCCGCGGTGAAGGCATAGAGCCCGGCGTGCAGGGTCACCTCGCTGATCAGCGAGGCCTTGATCGCCACCACCAGCAGCGCCGCCACGAAGACGTCCAGCATCGACCAGCGCCCCAGGAGGTCGAGCAGGTCCAGCGCCCGCTCCAGGCGCGGCGCCCGGGCGGGCACGCGGTGCCAGACCGCCAGCGCCGCCAGCAGCTTGGCCAGGGGAAAGGCGATGGCGAACAGCGCCACCACGGCGAACAGCAGCCAGTCGCCGCCGCGCCAGAGCGCCAGCGCGGCGTCGAGGATCGACACCCGGCTTTCCAGCAGCACCAGCTTGCTGACCGTCATCAGCGGCAGCGTCCAGCCGGCCACCAACAGCCCGAGCGCCAGCAGGATCGCCGGGCCGATCAGCCGGTCCGGGCCGCGCGCCCGCGCCGCCAGCGCCTCTGGATGGGTGAGCCGGAACATGCCGCCCCCGTGCTTACGCAGGCCGCGCGACGGCCGCAAGCGCGGCGGCGACGCGAGCGGCCGGATTTCCGTTTGCCCTCGGGGGCGGGATCGCGCTAGGAACCGGGGCCGGCCGGCCGCCTGCGCGGCGGCGGGTCGTTTGGTGCGTGCCCTATCGGGATACGAGCGTCGAGGTCGATGGTCCAGAGCGCCGACAAGGCCCTGCTGCCCGCCGGGCTGAAGGACGTGCTGCCGCCGACGGCCGCCTACGAGGCGGACACCGTCGAGCGGCTGATCGGCGTCTTCGCCGCGCGCGGCTACGAGCGCGTCAAGCCGCCGCTGATCGAGTTCGAGGACGCGCTGCTGGCCGGGCCGGGCGCGATGCTGGGCCCGCAGACCTTTCGCCTGATGGACCCGGTCAGCCAGCGCATGCTGGGCGTGCGCGCCGACATGACGACGCAGGTGGCGCGCATCGCCACCTCGCGCCTGACCCGTTCCCCGCGGCCGCTGCGCCTTTGCTATGCGGGACAGGTGCTGCGGGTGAAGGGCACGCAGATGCGCCCGGAGCGGCAGTTCGCCCAGGCGGGCGCCGAGCTGATCGGCAGCGAGTCCGCCGCCGGCGATGCCGAGGTGGCGATCATGGCCGTCGAGGCGCTGCAGAGCGTCGGGGTGACGCGGCTTTCGCTGGACCTCAACCTGCCGCCGCTGGCCGGCCAGGTGGCCGAGGCGCTGGGCCTGCCGGCGGACAAGGTGGCGGCGCTGCGCGCGGCGCTGGATCGCAAGGATGCCGCGGCCGTGGAGGATCTGGCCGGGACCCTGGCGCCGCTGTTCCGCGGCCTGCTGCGCGCGGCCGGACCGGCGGCGGAGGCGATGGCCCGGCTGCGCGCCCTGGACCTCCCCCAGGCGGTGGTCGGCGAGGTGGCGCGCCTGGAAGAGGTTGTCGCGTCGGTGCGGGCGGCGCTGCCGCAGCTCACGCTCACCGTCGACCCGGTGGAGCATCGCGGCTTCGAGTACCAGAGCGGCATCTCCTTCGCCCTTTATGCCCGCGGGGTCCACGGCGAACTGGGGCGCGGCGGACGCTACACGGCGGATGCCGGCAACGGCGGCGCCGAACGGGCGACCGGCTTCACGCTGTTCATGGACACCGTGATGCGCGCCCTGCCGCCGGCGCCCGCGCCCGCCCGGATCTATCTGCCGTTCGGGACCGAGCCTGCGGCCGCCGCCGCCCTGCGCGCGGACGGCTGGGTTACCGTGGCCGGTCTGGACCCGGAATCCGATGTCCTGGCCGCGGCGCGGCGGCTGCGCTGCGCGCACGCGCTGCTCGACGGCCGGGTCCGCCCGGTGCCGGACGCGGACTGTGAAGCCGCCACGCCCGAAACCACCACGGACGAGTAAGTCATGGCGAATGTGGCTGTTGTCGGCGCCCAATGGGGCGACGAAGGCAAGGGGAAGATCGTCGACTGGCTGTCCGAGCGCGCCGATGTCATCGTGCGCTTCCAGGGCGGCCACAACGCCGGGCACACCCTGGTGGTCGGCGGCGTGACCTACAAGCTGTCGCTGCTGCCCGCCGGCGTGGTGCGGCCCGACAAGGTCTCGGTCATCGGCAACGGCGTGGTGGTGGACCCCTGGGCGCTGGCCGAGGAGATCGAGCGTCTGGCCGCGCAGGGCGTTTGCCTGACTCCGGAGCGGCTGAAGGTCGCGGACAACGCCTGCCTGATCCTGCCGCTGCACGGGGCGGTGGATCGCATGCGCGAGGCGGCGCGCGGCGCCGACCGCATCGGCACCACCGGCCGCGGCATCGGCCCGGCCTACGAGGACAAGGTGGGCCGCCGGGCCATCCGCGTCTGCGACCTGGCCGACCCGGACCGCCTCGGCGAGCGCGTGGACTCCCTCCTCCTGCACCACAACGCGCTGCTGCGCGGGCTGGGCGGCGAGCCGGTGGACAAGAAGGCGCTGATCGACCAGCTCCTGGCCATCGCGCCGCGGCTGCTGCCCTACGCGGCGCGGGTGTGGGACGTGCTCGACCAGGCCCGCCGCTCGGACAAGCGCATCCTGTTCGAGGGCGCGCAGGGCGCCATGCTGGACGTCGACCACGGCACCTATCCCTTCGTCACCAGCTCCAACACCATCGCCGGGCAGGCGCTGGCCGGCAGCGGCTTCGGCGGCAAGGTCGATTTCGTGCTGGGCCTGACCAAGGCCTACACGACACGCGTCGGCAGCGGTCCCTTTCCCACCGAGCTGGACGACGACTGCGGCCGGCGCCTGGGCGAGCGCGGCAACGAGTTCGGCACGGTGACCGGCCGGGCCCGGCGCTGCGGCTGGTTCGACGCGGCGATGGTCCGCCAGGCGATCAAGGTGGGCGGCATCGACGGCATCGCCCTGACCAAGCTGGACGTGCTCGATGGCATGGAGGCCCTGAAGGTCTGCACCGGCTATACCATCGACGGCGCCTATTACGACCACCTGCCCGCCGCACCCTACCTGCAGAGCCGGGCGCAGCCGGTCTACGAGACCCTGGAGGGCTGGGGGGAATCGACCCAGGGCGCGCGTTCGTGGGCGGACCTCCCGGCGACGGCGGTGAAGTACATCCGGCGAATCGAGGAGTTGATCGACGCGCCGGTGGCGCTGCTGTCGACCAGTCCGGAGCGCGACGACACCATCCTCGTCCACGACCCCTTCCTCAGCGACTGATACCAAAGGCCATTGAAGCTGACTCGCGGGCCTCACCCTTGACGCCCAAGGGCGTCGACTTCGTGTCCGACAAGCTCAGGGTGAGGGGAGTGTTTTCGGTTTTTTCCTCATGCCGAGCTTGTCTAAGGACGAGTCTCCTCAAACGCCGGGCGGCATAAGACCTCCGCGACGACGGACTCTGTCCGTTTCGGCTCATCAACAGAATCGAAATCTTTCTGGCATAAACCCTGGCGACAAGGGTCGCTCCTCTGTGGGCTATTGTTTTGCCCCCGGTTTGACTTTGCACGTGTCGGGAGCAGCGAAATGACCGGTGACGCGGCGGGGTTGGCGCACACGCTGATGGCCTACCGCGCGGCGCTGACGGGAACGGCCTTGCTGCTGGCGGTGTGCTTTGCGGCGGTGTGCGTGCTGGCCTTCGCGTTGTACCGCATGCTGAGCGAGCAGCGCGCCAAGATCGAGCAGGCGGAGCAGCGCTTTCAGGACGTGGCCGAC
Source organism: uncultured Rhodovibrionaceae bacterium (assembly GCA_964561005.1). Lineage (GTDB taxonomy): Bacteria > Pseudomonadota > Alphaproteobacteria > Kiloniellales > Rhodovibrionaceae > CAZLNO01. The sequence goes on from CAZLNO010000032.1 coordinate 24,034, forward strand.
GTCGGCGACGACTGGGTCTGGGAGACCGACGCGAATCACACGTATTCCTACGTCTCGGACAACGTGCGCCGCATCGGCGGCTTCGCGCCGGAGGCCTTCATCGGCCGGACCCGCTGGGAGGTCGCCGACGCGCGGCCGGACGATCCGCGCTGGCGCCAGCATCTGCGGGATCTCGGTGCCCGCCGGCCGTTCCACCGCTTCATCTTCACCCTGACCGACGACGCCGGCCGGCAGCGCTGGTTCAGCGCCACCGGCAAGCCGATCTTCGACCACGCCGGGGCTTTTCTCGGCTACCGCGGAACGAGCAGCGACATCACCAGCGCGGTGCAGGCGCAGGAGGCGGCGCGCGTCGCCGAAAACCGGGCGCGGGCGGTCATCGAGGCCGCGCCGGACGCGGTGGTGCTGGTCGACGAGGCCTATCGGATCACCGACTGGAACCTGGAGGCCGACGAGCTGTTCGGCCTGCATGATCGCAAGGCCGAGGGCCAGCCCGTGGTGGCGATCCTGGGCGCGCCGGAAGCGCTCGCCTCGTGGCTGGCGGCGGCCCGGGAGGAGGCCTTCTCCGACGACCCGGAGCTGGCGCCCCGGCGCCACGAGACCGAGTTGGAGCTGGCCGGCGGGTTGCGGCTGCCCGTCGAGGTCGCGGTGGCGGTGGCCGAGCAGAACGGCCGGATGATGTTTCCCCTGTTCATCCGCGACATCACCCAGGCCCGCGAGGCGCAGGCGGCGCTGACCGAGGCCAAGGAGGCGGCGGAGATCGCCAACCGGGCCAAGAGCGAGTTCCTGGCCGCCATGAGCCACGAGCTGCGCACGCCGCTGAACGCGATCATCGGCTTCGCGGAGGTGATGGAGGCCAGCATCGCCGGGCCGCTGCCCGGGCCCTACCAGGAGTATGCCCGCGACATCCGGGAAAGCGGTCGGCACCTGCTCGACGTGATCACCGACATCCTGGACATCTCGAAGGTGGAGGCCGGGCGGATCGAGCTGGACGAGGACTGGGTTGACGTCGGCGATGTCGTCGCCGCCACCCTGCGCCTGATGCGCGAGCGCGCGGCGCGCGCCAAGGTGGTGCTGCGCAACGACGTGTCGGATGACCTGCCGCGCATCCGCGTGGATGTCCAGAGATTGAAGCAGATCCTGCTCAACCTCCTGTCCAATGCGGTCAAATTCGCGCCCAACGGCACGGTCCGCGTGGAGGCCGCCTACGACGGCGACGGCCTCAGCCTGCGCGTCGCCGACGACGGCGTGGGCATGGCGCCGGAAGACGTGGACCGCGCCTTGATGCCGTTCCACCAGCTCGACAGCGGACTCCAGCGCAAGCATCAGGGCACCGGCCTCGGACTGCCGCTGTGCGAGCGTCTGGCCGAGCTGCACGGCGCGCGCCTGATCATCGACACCGCGCCGGGGCAGGGCACCGTCGTGTCGGTGCGCTTCCCGGCCGCGCGCGTGGCGCCGCCGGCCGCCGCGGCAGCGGAGGGTTAAGGCTGCTCCGCGCCCTGTTCCGCGCCGTCTCCTCACCTTCCGTTAACGCAATGTTTTCTGTCTTCCGATTCACTACAAACGATCCCTGTCAATGGGCACCGGAGGGGTGCGGATGAGCGAACAAGCCGGCCAGTCCCAGGAGTCGAACCAGGAGCCCAAGGGCGGGCGGCGCCAGGGCAACGACATTGCGCTTGGCAAGTACATCCGCATCGACCTGTCGCAGCGGCTGCCGGAGCTGGACCGGCCGAGCGCGCAGGCCTACGCCGCCAGCGACAGCCGCGTGCCGGGCCAGCCGATGTACGTCCTGATCTGCGGCGAGGACGTGCCGCCGCGGCTGAATGCCTTGTCAGCGCTCTCGCGCCTCGATGGCCTGCCGGCGATCATGCCGATGGACTGGGGCCCCGTCTCCTGGAACGGGCCGGACGACCGTCGCTTCGCGATCGCCTACCAGCGCCCCACCGGCAATCTGTTGGCAAGCGATCCCGGCGCGCGGATCGACCCGATGCGCGAGGACGTGGTCATCGAGGGCGTGCTCCAGCCGATTTACCGCGTGCTGAACGAACTCTACGCGCGGGCGACGACCCACCGCGCCATCGCGATCAACAACGTCTTCACCAGCGGCGCGGCCAGCCGCGAACTGGTCCTGGGAGAGTGCGTCAGTGGTCCGCCCGCCATGTTCCTGCCGACGGTCTTCGAGACCATTTCCGGCGCGCAGACCGACCCGATCGGCCGCGGCGCCGGCGGCATCGAGGACGATCTCTATGCGCTCGGCGTCCTCGTCACGCTGCTCATTCGCGGCGGCAACCCGATGGCGGGCTGGTCGGACTATGACATCGTGGCGCAGAAGATCGAGCGGGGCAGCTACGCCGCCCTGCTCGGGCGGACGCGCGTCTCGCTCAAGCTGATGGAGCCGCTGCGCGGCCTCCTCTGCGACGAGCCGACCGAACGCTGGCGCCTCCACGATCTGGAAATGTGGCTCAACGGCCGCCAGCTCAGTCCCAAGCAGGCGAGCCTGCCGGAGAAGGCCCGTCGCGCTTTCCATTTCAACGGCAAGGAATACTGGAACTGCAAGTCGCTGGCACACGCCCTGGCCAACGAGTGGCAAAGCGCCCTGCAGGTGGCCGCGACCGGGGAGGTCGAGCGCTGGGCGCAGCGCAGCCTGCCCAACGAGAGACAGGCGCAGGCCATCGTCTCCACCGTGGCCAGTTCCCAGGCGGCCCAGGGCGGGTCCGGCGGCGACCGGGCGCTGGCGCGCCTGCTGATCGCGCTGGACCCTGCCGCGCCCATCCGCCTGCGCAACATGTCCTTCAAGATCGAGGCGCTGCCCCAGGCCCTGGCGCTGGCCTACAACGAGGAGGCCAAGCGTGCCGTCCTGGTCGAGGCGGTTCTCGGCAAGCTGCCGCAGCGCTGGCTGGAGCTGCAGCCGGAGAACGCGCCCGAGCCGCCGCAGCCCCTGCCGCCGTTCGATCGCATCAGCTTCTATCTGGAACGCCGACAGCTCGGCAACGGGATCGAGCGCTGCCTCTATGAGTTCAATCCCGACTGGCCCTGCCTCTCGCCCCTGGTGCGCGGCGCCTACGTGGTGGGCATGGAGGAACTGCTGCCGGCGCTGGAGCGCTGTGCCGAAAAGGGGCCGCCCGACCAGGAGCCCGTGGACCGCCACATCGTCGCGTTCTGCGCCGCGCGCATGCAGAACGCCCCGGACAAGGTCCTGCAGGGCCTGGCCCGCGCCCGCGATAATCTGACGCGCCAGCGCGCCATCCTGCACCTGCTGGCCCGTGTGCAAAAGCGCTATGGCCCGAAGAAGGTCCCCGCGCTCACCAGGTGGATGGCGGGCTACGCCCGCGACATCGTGGATGCGCTGCACAACGTGAAGACGCGCGAGCGCATGCACAAGCAGCTCGATCGCGCGGTCGAGGCCGGGACGCTGATCGACCTGCTGACCAACGTCGACGATCCGGTGGTGCGCAAGGAGGACGCGAGCGGCTTCCACGCGGCACAGGAAGAATATGCGCGCAATCTGCGCGAGATCTCCTGGCTGGAAAATGGTGGCCTGACGTCCCAGGAGAATATCGCGCGCGCGACGCGGACCTGGGCGACCGCCGTTTCCGGCCTGCTTTCGGGAATCATCCTGATGCTGATCACTGTCTTCTACGTGAGTTGAGCGCGCCCCTGGCAGAACGAAGGATCAGGCATGAGCCAGTCGAGGCAACCGGCGGAGCAACCCCCCGACGCGCAGGATCGCGGCCGGGCGATCTGGTCGCGGCTGGCCATCGTCGTTTTTCTGCTGCCGGCCTCGGCCGTCCTCCTGCCCACGGCCATCGTCCTGGCCGTCACCATGCTGCCGTCGATCGTCGCGCGAACGGTGGACCGCGTGCCCGGCAAGGCCTTCACCGTGACGGTGGGCATGCTGAACGCTGCCGGCAGCATGCCGGCCGTGATCCAGGTCTGGTCCCTGGGGCACAACCTGCGCGCGGCGGAACTGGTGCTGGGCAACCCGCTGTTCTGGATGTTGGCCTATCTGGCGGCGGCCCTCGGCTGGAGCATCTTCCTGATGCTGCCGCCGATCATGCGGCGCTATTACGGCGTTGTCAGCCAAGGCCGCGTGGCCGTGCTGCAAAAGCGGCAGGATAAGCTGCGCGAGCTCTGGGGCGAGGCGGTCACCGGCAACACCGCCGGCGCTCCCGAGCCATCCGCCGAGGCCAAGATCGAGACCGCGGCCGAGGACCTGACCACGGGAACGACAGCGGGCTGAACGGCACCCGGAACGGCGCTACGCCTCCGGGTGCTGGGCCAGCCGTTCTTCCTTCGCGGCGTTGCGAATCGCCTTCTGGAGCTTCTCGAATGCCCGGACCTCGATCTGGCGCACGCGCTCGCGGCTGATGCCGTATTGCTGGCTCAGTTCCTCCAGCGTGGTGGGCTCTTCCTTCAGGCGCCGCTCTTCCAGGATGTGGCGCTCGCGGTCGTTCAGCGTCTCCATCGCCGAGGCCAGCAGGTGCCGGCGCTTGGTCAGCTCCTGGCGCTCCGCCAGCTCGGTCTCCTGGTTCTCCTCCTCGTCCACCAGCCAGTCCTGCCACTCGCCGTCGCCGTCCACGCGCAGCGGCGCGTTCAGGGAATGGTCCGGGCTGCCCAGGCGGCGGTTCATGTTGATGACGTCCAGTTCCGGCACGCTGAGCTGGGTGGAGATCTCGCTGACCTGGTCGGGATCGAGGTCGCCTTCGTCGATCGCCTGCATCTGGCCCTTCAGCTTGCGCAGGTTGAAGAACAGCTTCTTCTGCGCCGCCGTGGTGCCCATCTTCACCAGCGACCAGGAGTGCAGGATGTATTCCTGGATCGCCGCGCGGATCCACCACATCGCGTAGGTGGCCAGGCGGAATCCGCGGTCCGGGTCGAAGCGCTTGACCGCCTGCATCATGCCGACGTTGCCTTCGGAAATCAGCTCGGACAGGGGCAGCCCATAGCCGCGGTAGCCCATGGCGATCTTGGCCACCAGGCGCAGGTGGCTGGTCACCAGCTTGTGCGCGGCCTCGACGTCGCCGGCCTCGCGCCAGCGCTTGGCCAGCATGTACTCCTCGTCCGCCTCCAGCATCGGGAACTTGCGGATTTCCTGGAGGTAGTTGGTGAGGTTGCCTTCGCTTGCGACAGTGGGAAGCTGGGGCTGCGCCATCGGTGTCACATCTCCGGAAGCGATGAATTGCGGTGCAGTCGGCTCGAAAGCCATCCCTAGCGGCTTCCCGCGGGGCTGCCTGTGCGCGCGATCACATCCCGGCGCGGCAGGTGGGGGAAGCCCTTGCCTGGATGATTTCCGTTTGGAACGATTCAAATATGACCGATTTCGTCATCTTTCGCAACCCCGGACCCCGGACCCGAGGGCCGCGATCAGGGCCTCGATGTCGCCGGGGCAGGGGCACTCGAACGCCATCCATTCGCCGCCAAGGGGATGGCGAAAGCCCAGCGTGGCGGCGTGCAGGGCCTGACGCTCCAGGGCGCTCGCCGCCGCCCTTGCGGGCTCGGCCAGTCGGCGCAGCCGGCGGCCGGGCGCGCGGCCGTAAAGCGGGTCGCCGATCAGGGGATGGCCGGCGTGCGCCAGATGCACCCGGATCTGATGCGTCCGGCCGGTCAGCAGCCGGCACTCCAGCACCGCCGCCGCGCCGCCGGCCAGGACCCCGCGGGTGCGATAGCGCGTGACGGCCGGCCGGCCGCCGTCGCGCAGCACGGCCATCTTTTTGCGGTTGTGCGGGCTGCGCCCGATGTTGCCGGTCAGTTCGCCGGCCGCCGGCGCCGGCACGCCCCAGACCACGGCGACATAGCGCCGTTCGATCGTGCGCGCGGCGAACTGCGCCACCAGGGCCTGGTGCGCCGCCGCGGTCTTGGCGGCGACCATCAGCCCGCTGGTGTCCTTGTCCAGCCGGTGCACGATGCCGGGCCGGCGCTCCCCGCCGATGCCTTGCAGACTGTCGCCGCAGTGGGCGATCAGCGCGTTCACCAGGGTGCGGTCGGGGGTGCCGGGGGCCGGATGCACCGCGAGGCCGGCGGGCTTGTTCACGACGATGACCTGCGAATCCTCGTGGACGACGTCCAGGGCCATGGGCTGCGCCTCGGGCCGGGCCGGCGCGGCCGGCGGGAGCGTGAGGACGAAGCTCTGGCCAGCCTTTACGCGGTGGGCGGGCTCGGTTATCGTCGCGCCGTCCATGGTCAGCCGGCCATCGGCGATCAGGGCTTTCAGGCGACTGCGCGAGATATCGGGCAGCGCGCCGGCCAGCAGCCGGTCCACGCGCTCGCCGGCGGCGGCCGCGTCCGCAATGATCCGGATCGTTCGCGTGTCTCCTGGGGCCATTCCCGTCATCTTCATTCAACGTCGACCTTCGCGATATAGCAGCCGCGACCCAGCAACCGCGATACAGCAACCCGGCATGAAAGCGCTCAAGGCTCTCGTCATCGGCATGGGAATCCTGATCCTGCTCGGCCTCGCCGTGGTCATCGCCGCGATCGTCGCCCGGATGGGCGATGGCGGCGAGGGCGCGCGGGCCGGCTTCGGCACGTTGCATCTGGGTCTTCCCGGAAGCTGTCGCATCGCCGCCGTCCGCCCGCTCCAGGATCATCTGGTGTTGCGCCTGGCGGGGCCGGCGAAGGACGGCTGCGGCGAGGTGATCGTCGTCGATCCCGCCGCGGGGAAAGTGATCGGCCGGATCGCGCCGGGCGCGGCGCCGCGGGTTCCGGAGTCGGGGGAGGCGAGTCCATGAACTTCATGAGCGACAATGCCAGCGGCGCCGCGCCGGAGATCCTGGCGGCCGTGGCCGCGGCCAACGAGGGCGGCGCCGTCCCCTATGGCGGCGACGCGATCACCGAGGGGGCGATTGCGCGGCTGCGGGCCGCGTTCGCGTGCGAGGCGGCGGTGTTTCCCGTCGGCACGGGGACGGCGGCCAATGCGCTCTGCCTGGCCGCGATGACCCCGCCCTGGGGCGCGGTCTACTGCCATGCCGAATCGCACATCAACACCGACGAGTGTGGCGCGCCGGAGATGTTCAGCGGCGGCGCCAAGCTGGTCCCGCTGGAGGGCGCCGACGGCAAGCTGACGCCCGATGTCGTGGCGGACGCGCTTTCGCGTGCCAGTCCCGGCTTCGTCCACGCGGTGCAGCCGGCCGTGTTGAGCCTGACCAACGCGAGCGAGGCCGGCACGGTTTATACCCCGGACGAGGTGGCGGCGCTGACGGAGCTGGCCCATCGCCACGGGTTGAAGGTGCACATGGACGGCGCGCGCTTCGCCAATGCCGTGGCCTCGCTGGGCTGCGCGCCCGCGGAGCTGACCTGGAAGGCCGGGGTCGACGCCCTGGCGTTCGGCGCGACGAAGAACGGGGCGCTGGCGGCGGAGGCGATCGTGCTGTTCGACGCCGGGCTGGCCGAGACGCTGGCCTATCGGCGCAAGCGGGCCGGGCAGCTCTTTTGCAAGATGCGCTTCGTCTCCGCGCAGCTCGACGCCTGTCTGCGCGACGACCTGTGGTTGCGCCTGGCGGGCCATGCCAACGCGATGGCCGCGCGGCTCGCCGAGGGGCTGGCGGCGATTCGCGGCTGCCGGCTGCTGCACCCGGTGCAGGCCAACGAGGTCTTCGTCGAGGTGCCGGCGGCGCTGGCGGACGCGCTGGAGGCCGAGGGTTTCCTGTTCTACCGCTGGGGGGCGGGCGATCCGGCGGCGGTGCGGCTGGTGGCCTCGTTCGACACCGATCCGTCGTCGGTCGACGCCCTGGTGGCCGCCGCCCGCCGCGCGACAGCCGGTGCGGCGATTTGATTGCCAGGCAAGCGTTTTGCGTGCGCATCCCCTCTTGAACCATCGGCCGGCTTTCGTTATGTATCAGCCATCTCAGCGACTGCTGCGTCCCCTTCGTCTAGTGGCCTAGGACGCTGCCCTCTCACGGCAGTAACAGGGGTTCGAATCCCCTAGGGGACGCCAGTTTCGCGAAACTCCCGGAAATCAACTGGTTAGCCAGCTCCTGCCCACCGGCGCGACCGCTCGTGTGGTACACCTGTGTGGCCAGGAGTCCGGCATGTCGCTCTGTCCGTACCTGCGTCGCCGCGGCGCGCGGCACTTCCTCCGGATCCGGATCCCATATCGCCTGCGTGAGGCGCTCCCGATGACCGAATTCAGCCGGTCCCTCGGGACGAGCGACCCCGCGGTGGCACGTCGGCGGGCGGCGCTGACGGTCGCCGGGATCCAGGCAGGGTTCGGGATCATGCAGGAAGTCCACGGCGACACGGGTCTCAGCCCCGAGGCACGGCAGGACCTCTTCCAGCACCTGCTGGCCCGGGCGGTCGACGACCCGATGTTCGTGATCGAGCAGCAGAAGGCCCTCGAGCAGGTGCGGGACACCGGGCAGCTGCGCGGTTACGTGCACGCGCTGGCCTTGAAGCTCCGTGCGGAAATCGCCGCCGGCAAGGCCGAGCAGGCCCGGCTCCGGCAGGAGGCGGAGACCGCGCAGCAGGCCCGCGAGGCCGCCGAGCGCGAGGCCGCCCGGGCCGCCCGTCAGGCCGACGCGCTCAACGCCGCGGTCGGCCAGCTTGCCCTCGCCGGGGCCGTCCCGCCCGTGGAACTGAGCCCCGGCCACGATCGGCCGGTCCACCATCTCAAGCACGCCTTCATGGACGCCAAGGGCCTGACGGGCAAGACGCGGGCGTCCTATCGCAAGGCCTTCGAGCGCCTGGAAGCTGTGGTCGGCGACAAGCCGGTGTGCGAGATCGACAAGACCGACATCGTCCGTCTCGTGGAGGACATGGAGGCCCCCCACGGAGCTATGACCGAAACTGGGTGACGGGATGAGAAGGAGGTGGCGTATCGTGTGGTGGCGACCAAACCAACCACGCCTCCCGGAAAGGAGCGATACGCCATGTCTGAG
>CAZLNO010000033.1:0-32807 GCA_964561005.1 uncultured Rhodovibrionaceae bacterium
TATGGCGGCGAGGCCTCGGGCGAGGTGAAGCTGGACGCCGCCGGCGAGGCGCTGTCCGTCAACGCGGATCTGGGGCTCGACGGCATCGACGTCGGGGCGCTGGCGCGCGCGGCCATGCGCGAACAGCCGCCGGTGGCCGGCGTCGCCACGGGCGCCGTCGTGCTGTCCGGCAGCGGACGCAGCCCGCGCGCCCTGGCGCAAAGCCTGGCCGGCCAGGTCGACTTGGATCTGGCGGAGGTGGACGCGCAGAGCGCCGCCGCGGCCAAGGTCTCGGGGCTGTCGCTGGATGTCGCGCTGCCCAGCGGCGACGCGCGGCCGACGCTGGACGCGCGCGTCGTGTACAACAACGAGCCGGTGGACGTGAGCGTCGGCCTCGATCCGCTACGAGAGGTGCTGTCCGGCGAGCGCTTCGCCGCCGAGGTGAACGTGCAGTCCAAGCACCTGACGGCGAGTTATGAGGGCGCGGTGCAGCGCCTGCCGGCGCCCGGCCTGGACGGGACGCTGGCGGTGCGCTCGCCGGCGTTCGGGAAGCTGCTTGCCTGGGCCGGCCAGCCGCTGCCGGAGGGCCAGCCCGCGCCGGGCGCGCTGGCGCTCGACGCGCGCTTCGCCGCCGAGGGCCAGCGCTTCACCATCGAGCAGGCGAGCGTGAAGGGCGAAGGCCTCGACGCCGAGTTGAGCGGGTTCATGGAGCGCGGCGGGGACACCCACCGCATGCAATTGGCGCTGCGCACCGGCGTGCTGGAGCTGGGCCGCTATCTGCCGAGGCCGGCGGCGCAGCCGGAACAGGCCGCCGCGCCCGCGCCCGCGCCGGCCGGAAACCCGCTGGAAGCGCTGCCCACCGAGCCCTTCAACCTTCAGCCGCTGCGCCGGATGCAGGCCGAGGTGAACGTCGAGATCGCCGGCGTGCGGGGCTTGCCCTATGAGATCGGCCGCACGGCGTTGAAGGCGACGGTCGCCGACGGCGTGGCGAAGCTGAACCTGAACGAGCTGGGCATCTTCGCCGGCCGCGTAACCGGCAGCGCCGAGGCCGACGGCAGCGGCGACGCCCTGGCCGTGCAGGCCAAGTTCCAGGCCAGCGGCCTCGACGCCGAACAGCTTCCCGGCGCCGCCGGGCTTCAGGCCACGGGCACGATCGACGCCGATATCGAGGCCTCCGGCCGCGGCGCCAATCCGCGGGCGCTGGCCGGCGCGCTCACCGGCAACGCCGCGCTGAGCCTGGCGGACGGCCGCGTCGCCGCCGGGCCGGGAATGCTGTCGGCTCTCCAGGCCAAGTTGGCCCTGCCGGCGGTCGACCAGCCGGCGGAGGCCAGTGTCGACGCCACCTACAACGGCAAGCCGGTCAAGGCGCAGGCGATCGTCGGCCCACTCGGCGAGGTGCTGGCGCGCGCGCCCTTCACCGCCAAGGCCAGCCTGGAGGCGGACCCCGTGCGTTTCGCCTTCGACGGCCGAATCCGGCCACGGCAGCCGGGGCTCGACGGCAGCCTGGACCTCGACGTGCCGTCCATCGCGGCGCTGGCCACCTGGCTGGAGCTGCCGCTGCCGGAGCAGGAGCAGGACCCCGGCGGCCTGAAGGTCGCCGCCACGGTCGAGGGGTCCGAGGATCGCATCGCGCTCACCCAGGCGGAGATCACCGGCAAGGCCGTGCAGGCGAGCGCCAGCGGCCACCTGGAGACCGCCAGCGCGCCGATGAAGTTCGGCCTGGAGGTCGACGTGGCCAAGGCGGACCTTAACGCCTACCTGCCGCCGCGTCCCGAAGCCGAGGAAGATGGCGAGGCCGCGCCGGCGGAAACGGGCGAGCCTGCCGAGCCGGCGCCGGCGGCCGAGGCGGGCTGGAGCGAGGAGCCCATCGACCTCGTGCCGCTGCACATGGCCGAGGGCACGGCGGTGGTGCGCCTGGCCCAGGTGGCCTATCGCGAGATGACGGTGGACAAGGCGACCTGGCGCGCGGACCTCGAGGGCGGCGTGCTGGAGACCGCGCTCACCGACACCCAGCTCTCCGAGGGCACGGTGGCGGCGAACGCCACCATCGACGGCAGCGGCGAGGCCGCCCGGCTGTCCTACAAGGTCGACGTGGCCGGCGTGCAGGCCCGGCCGGTGCTGCACGCTCTGGCGGGCAGCGACCGCCTGAGCGGCACCACGAATTTCACGGCCGAGGGCCAGGCCACGGGTCGCAGCCAGAAGGCCCTGGTGGAAAGTTTGAACGGTCAGGGCGCGTTCACCTTCCTGAACGGCGCCATTCACGGCATCAACCTCGCCGCCACGCTGCGCCAGGCCCGCACTCTCGGTCTCAAGGCGGAGGCGGCGGAGGAGCGCAAGACCGACTTCGCGGAACTGAGCGGCAGCTTCGTCATCGACAACGGCGTGCTGCGCAACGACGACCTGAAGATGCTGGCCCCGCTGGTGCGGCTCAGCGGCAAGGGCACCGTGGCCCTGCCGCCCCGGCAGATCGACTACACCGCCGAGGCCAAGCTGGTCGGCACCCTGAAGGGGCAGGGCGGCGCCGAGCAGCTCAAGGGCATTCCCATCCCGATCCGCATCACCGGGCCGTTGTCCGCCCCCGGCTACAAGGTGGAATGGGCCAACGTCATGCGCAGCGCGATGGAGAATCCGGAGCAGTTCAAGCAGATGCCCCAGGAGTTCCGCGAGGGCCTGGGCGACCTGGGCGGTAAGCTCGAGGGCACCGAGGGCCTCGGCAAGGTCCTCCAGGGCCTTACGGGCGGCGCCGCCGCGCCGGAAGGCACCGAGGCCGCGCCGTCCGGCGAGGGCTCACCGGCGGGCGAGGTCAAGAAACTGCTGGAAGGCCTGACCGGCAGCCAGGAGGCGCCGGCCACCGAGGGCGAGGCCACTCAGGAAGGCGGCGCCACCGGCGAAACGCAAGCGCCGAAGCAGGAGAAGCCCCTGGACAAGCTGAAGGGCCTTTTCGGGGACTGAGGCCCACGAGCCTTTGAAATTGCAAGCAACTGTCGCCAGACAGCCGGTCGGGGGCTTGCCCCCGACCGGAAGGTTTAACAACAAGCGTGGCACAAAACGTTCGGGGCGCGGGCAAGCCCACGCCCCGCGATCTTTGCGATGTCGTCACTCTATTCGTCGGCCGAGGACTGTCAGTCCGACTACAGCCAGGACGGGTCCGCCTCCAGCGTCGCCGCCGAGCCGGCGGCGATCTGCCGGGCATAGGCCTCGGCGCGCGGCAGCATGGTTTCCGCGTAGAAGCGCGCCAGATGCGCCCGGGCGCGGTCGGCCTCCGTGCCGTCGCCGGCTTGCCCGGCCGCGCGGGCCAGCAAGGCGCCGCCGGCCACCGTGCCGAGCAGATTCAGGTAGGGCGTGGCCAGCGCCGCGGCCTGCGCCGGCCCGGCCCGGCCGGCCTCCAGAATGCGCGTCGTCGCGGCCTCCAGGGTGTCCAGGGCCGTGGCGAGCGCCTGTCGGGTGGCCCCGGCATCCCCCGCGAGCGTTGCGGGGACAGTATCGCGCATCGCCCGCAGCTCCGCTTCGAAGTCTCCAACGGCCTGGCCGCCGTCGCGCAGCACCTTGCGCATCACCAGGTCCATCGCCTGGATGCCGTTGGTGCCCTCGTAGATCGGCGCGATGCGGGCGTCGCGGTAGTGCTGCGCCACGCCGGTCTCCTCGACGAAGCCCATGCCGCCGTGCACCTGCACGGCGGTGGAGCAGACCTCGACGCCCAGGTCGGTGCACCAGGCCTTCACCACCGGCGTCAGCAGGTCCACGCGCGCCTGCTGCGCCTTGCGCGCCTCGGGATCGGGGTGGCGCTTGGCCCGGTCCAGCGCGCCGCCGGTGTAGTAGGCCAGCGCGCGCATGGCGGCCACCTGTGCCTTCATGGTCAGCAGCATGCGCCGCACGTCGGGGTGCCGCACGATGGGCACCGGCGCGTCGCCGCCCTCCACGGGGCGCGACTGCACGCGCTCCAGGGCGTGCGCGCGGGCGTCCTGATAGGCGCGCTCGGCGATCGCGACGCCCTGCACGCCGACGTTCAGGCGGGCGTTGTTCATCATGGTGAACATCGCCGCCATGCCTTTGTTCTCCTCGCCCACCAGATAGCCGATGGCGCCCTCGTTGTCGCCGAAGGCCATGGTGCAGGTGGGCGAGGCGTGGATGCCCAGCTTGTGCTCGATCGACACGCAGCGCAGATCGTTGCGCGCCCCGGGCGAGCCGTCGGCATTGGGCAGGAACTTGGGCACGATGAACAGCGAGATGCCCTTGGTGCCGGCCGGCGCGTCCGGGGTGCGGGCGAGCACCATGTGCACGATGTTCTCCGTCATGTCGTGCTCGCCCCAGGTGATGTAGATCTTCTGCCCGGTGATGCGGTAGTGGTCGCCTTCCCGGACCGCGCGGGTCTTCAGCGCCCCGACGTCGGAGCCCGCCTGCGGCTCGGTCAGGTTCATCGTCCCGGTCCACTCGCCGGAGATCAGCTTCGGCAGGTAGGTCTCCTTCTGCCAGGGGCTGCCGTGGCTTTGCAGAAGCTCCACCGCGCCCACGGTCAGGATGGGGCAGAGCGCCCAGGACATGTTGGCGCTGTTCCACATCTCCCCCAGCGCCAGCGCCACCGTCCAGGGCAGCCCCTGGCCGCCATGCTCGGGGTCGAAGGGCAGGGCGTTCCAGCCGGCCTCGACATAGCCGCGGTAGGCCTCGGCGAAGCCGCGGGGCGGCCGCACCACGCCGTTCTCCAGCCGCGCGCCCGCGCGGTCGCCGGGCCAGTTCAGCGGCGCCAGCACCTCGCCGGCCAGCTTGCCGGCCTCCTCCAGGATGTGGTCGACCAGCTCCGGCTCGGCCTCCTCGTAGCCGGGAAGCTGCGCTAGCCCTTGAAGATCCGCGATTTCGCGCAGCGCGAAGCGCATCTCGCCGATCGGCGCGCGGTAGTCCGCCATGCCGGGTCTCCTCCTCCTGCTTGCCGCCGTGCCACGGCCGGACGGGCTCACTCAGCCTACATAACTTGCCGCGCGTGGGCTGTCCAACGCCTGCGCGCCGGCCGCGCGGACCAGGGCGCGGAAGAGGTTCTGCTGGCGCCGGTCGAACACCAGGAACTCCGGGTGCCACTGCACGCCGACGACGAAGGTGCCGGTCTCACAGTCCAGGCCCTGCACGATGCCGTGGCGATCGCGCGCCGCCACCTTCAGGTCGTTGCCCAGGCGGTCCACCGACTGGTGGTGCAGCGAGTTCACCCGGCAGCGGGTCAGCCCCAGGATTTCGTGCAGCCGCGTGCCCGGCACGACGTCCACCGACTTCAGCGGCAGGACGGCGCGCTGGCGCGGCAGGCCGTCATAGGCCTCGTAGATGTCGGCGTGCAGCGTGCCGCCGCGGAAGACGTTCAGGATCTGCGCGCCCCGGCAGATCCCCAGCACCGGCATCTCCCGGCGCGTCGCGGTCTCCAGCCAGCGGTACTCCAGGCCGTCGCGCTCGGGGTCGATGCGCACGCCCATGCGCAGGTCGCCGCCGTAGAGCCGGGCGTCGATGTCGTCGCCGCCGCCGATGACCAGGCCGTCCAGCGGCGCCTCCGGCGACTCGCGGTCAGCGGTCAGGCGCACCGCCCGCCCGCCGGCGCGATGGATCGCGCAGCGGTTGAACCACCACAGCCGCCAGCCGCCGCGCGCCGAGGTGGTGACGCCGATGAGCGGACGGTGCCTGGTCATGGACGCAGCCAGGACTCCGCCGCCTCCGCCCAGTCGCCGAACCAGGCCTCGTTCAGGTGCCGCAGATAGGCGGCGCAGGCGCCGTCCAGGCGCTCGGGATCGGCGGCCAGGCGTTCGACGCAGTCCGCCCAGCGGTTCCACTCCCCCACGATGGTCCAGCCCGGCTCGTCGATGCGGCTGTCGGGCAGGCGGTAGTGCAGGGCGGGGCGAGCCTTCAGCCGCGGGTCGTCGACCACCGCATGCACCTGGTCGGGCGACAGCCAGGTGAACAGCGGCAGCATGTCGAGGTCGCGGTTGCGGGTCGGATTGTCGAGCAGATAATCCTCGATCAGCGTGTGAATGTCCGGCCGGTAGTCCGCCGCCAGCACGCGGCGCGGATAGCCCTTGGGAAACGGCTGGATGAAAGGCAGGACGCGACGGGTCAGATCGATCCCGATCTCGCGCCGCAGCCAGTCCGCCGACACCAGATAGGCGCGCAGGTACCGGAGCACGGTGTCGGCGTCCAGCCCCGGCAACTCGATGTTGAGCTGCAGCCCAAAGGCGTAGACCAGGGAATCCCGGCTGCCCCGCGCGCCGGCCGCGCGCAGCCGCGCCGCCAGCTCGTCCAGGATCGGCAGCGTGTCGATCGCCAGCGGTGGCGCCACCACCTCGACGGGCAGGTAGATGCGCGTGACCTCGCCGATGGCCACGCGCAGGCCCTCTTCCAGCGCGCGCTTCAGCCGCTCGGACTCCAGTTCGACGCGGTCCTCGGGACTGCCGTCCTCGCTGGGGTGGACGAACTGGGTGTCCAGCTCGACCTTGAAGGGACCGTGGCCGCTGGCCTCCACCACATAGCGATAGCGGTCGATCTCCTCGGCCACGCCGCCGAACTGCTCGGCGAGGATGCGCGCG
Organism: uncultured Rhodovibrionaceae bacterium; assembly: GCA_964561005.1. Taxonomy (GTDB): domain Bacteria; phylum Pseudomonadota; class Alphaproteobacteria; order Kiloniellales; family Rhodovibrionaceae; genus CAZLNO01. The sequence goes on from CAZLNO010000033.1 coordinate 6,534, forward strand.
GCGGCGTCGCACTCCAGCCCGGCGAACTCGATCTCCACGCCGACGCGCCGTGGCACGCCGTCGGCGGTCAGGGGCTCAGGCGGCTGAAGTGGGGTCGGGGAGGGAGCGTTCGCCATCAGGGAACTTTCGTTGGGGGAGGCCGGAACGATGCCTGCCGTGCGCTCCGGCCGCGGAGTTTCAGCTCCTGAAGCAAGACAATAGCAGGGCCGATGGGACCACCAACACCTGTTGAGGCGACATGGCCAGATTACAACACATCCATATGCTCCCTGGCTCGCGCGGCCAGCGTGGGCAATCCCTTCGCGGTCAGGTCCATGATGAACGCCGGCGCGGAAAAGGGCGGGTTCGTGTACCTCAGACGTACGGTGCGCAGCGCGGCAAGCGCTTCCGTCAAGTAAAGATCGAACGTGCGGGAGAGGAAGGCGTCGGCCCCAAAGGGCTTGATGCCGAAGCTGTCAAGCATCTCGGCGGGAAAATCTGACAGATTCTCGGTCACGATGTGCTGCGCTCCGCATCGGATAGCCGCGGCGAGCACGTGCCGATCGTCCGGGTCGGGCAATGTCAGGCTGGACATGAGTGTTTCGTACCCGGTCACAAGTGCTTCCGGAAACCGCTCGCGCAAGACCTGTTGTTGGCGGCGAATGCTGGCTTCGAGATGCGGCTTCCTCTTCAGAAGGCTGCGGCCCCATTCGTCCAGGATCGGTTCGGTCCACCGGGCGCGATATAGCCCGGAGTCATAAAGCTGAAGAAGAATATCTCGTACGCGGAAGGGGTACAGGACATTCGCATCCAGAATGACGACCGAACGGTCGGCGACATGGTTCACGAGGCATCGAACTCCTGCCCGAGCCGCGCCAGTTCGTCGAGCGCTTCTTTGCGGGCCGCATCACGCCTTTGCTTGTAGGCCATCAGGTCGTGGTGCCGGACGCGGCGGTGCGTGCCGACCGCGACATACGGAATTTCGCCTTCCTTGAGAAGCTTGCTCAGATGGGGCCGCGAGACATTGAGAATGTCGGCGGCCTGCTGGGTTGTCAGCATGGCCCCCGTCGGGACGATGGCGACCATGTCGCCGCGCGCGACATGGCTCAGGAGGTCGACGAGGAGATCGGAAATGGCGGGGGCAAGCTGCACGGGCTTGCCGTCCGCACCCGCAATCACCAGCGCGCCGTTTTCATTTCGCGCGCCGGCCAGGGCCGTCGTCGCCTCCGCCGCGCTGGCCACCTCGTCCTGCGTTGGCAGACGCCGCGTCAGGTCCGCTGCTGCCTTGCCCATTTTCCTGCTCCTCAACGTATTATCAGGGCTCTCCGCAGACGTAGGTTCGCAACAGCGGCTGGGCAAGCGAAATAACCGAAATGTCTGAAAAAAGTGTAACGGCCTGCGGCCTGAGCACTCGGGTTGGTCCGAATGGCGGCTTTGCGTCCAAGGTGGGAGGGCCGTCACGACCCTCCCGTTTCGCCGTGCCCGCGGTGGCTGCCCGGTTCAGAGCAGGCCCGCGCTCTTCAGGAAGTCCTTGGCCACCGCCTCGATGGTCTGCTTCTTGACGTCGACGCGCTGGTTGAGCGTCCGCATGGTCTCGTCGTCCAGCTTCGCCGACATCGTGTTCAGGAGATCGCGCAGCTTGGGGTTGGCCTCCAGGGTCTCCTTGCGCACGACGGGCGTCAGCGCGTAGTTGGGGAAGAAGTTCTTGTCGTCCTTCAGGACCTTGAAGTCGAAGGCGGCGATCCGACCGTCGGTGGCGAAGACCAGGCCGACGTCGACCTGCCCTTCCTTCAAGGCGGTGTAGACCAGGCCGGTCTGCATGCGCTTCAGGTTCCGCCGGGGCCAGCGGACGTCGTAGTGCTGCTGGAAGCCCGGCAGCCCGTCGGGTCGGCCGGCCCATTCGCTGTTCACCGCGAGGTCGAGACCGTCGTCATCCTTCACCCGCTCGACGAGGCCGCTGAGGGTGTCGATGCCCATCTCCTTGGCCTGCTGCTCGCGCATCGCAAGGGCGTAGGTGTTGTTGGCGTCCGAAGGCTGCAGCCAGACGAGGCCCTTTTCGGCGTCCAGCTCCTTGACCTTCTGGTAGGCCTTTTCGGGCGACATTTTCGCCCCGCCCTCGACCTTGTTGTAGACGATCAGCGAGGTGCCGACATACTCCCAGTAGAGGTCCACCTGGCCGTTGAGTTGCGCCCGGCGCAGCACGGTGGAGCCCATGCCGTCGCGCTTGTTCACCTCGAAGCCGTTGTCTTCCAGGTAGAGCGTCGTCATCTCGGCGAGCAGAAGCTGCTCGGTGAAGTTCTTGCCGCCGACCGTGATCTCGGCCTTGGCGGCGCCGGTGGCGACGCCGAGGGCCAGGGCCGCCGCCGCGGCCAGGCCCAGGAGCTTGCGTGTCCACATGGTTTGGTCCTCCCTTGTTTGTCTCTGTGTCGGCCTCTGCCTTTAAGAGGTTAACGGTATGGAGCCGACGGCGGTTCTAGCGCAGCGGATTGACGCCGCGCGGGACGAAGTAGAAGGCGATCAGGCCCAGGATGAAGTCCGCGACCACCGCCATCAGGGCGGTGGGGATCGCGCCGGCCAGCAGCATCCCGGTGTTGAACAGGTCGATGCCGGTGAAGATGAGCTGGCCCAGTCCGCCGCCGCCGATCAGGAAGGCCAGCGGGGCGGTGCCGATGTTGATGACGATCGCCGTGCGGATGCCGGCGATCATCACGTAGAGGGCATTCGGCAACTCCACCTGCCAGAGGATCTGGCGATTGGTCATGCCCATGCCGCGCGCCGCCTCCAGCGTCGCCGGCGCGACGTTGAGGATGCCGGCATAGGTGTTGCGCACGATCGGCAGCAGCGAATAGACCCACAGCGCGAAGATCGCCGGCACCGTGCCGATGCCCAGCACGCTCATCGACAGGGCCAGCACCGCCAGGGTCGGGATGGTCTGGCCCAGGTTGACCACCTGGATCGCGCTCTCCGCCGTTCCGCGCATGAAGGGACGGGTCAGCAGAACCCCCAGCGGCACGCCGACCGCAATGGCCAGGCCGCCGGAGACCGCGACCAGGAAAAGATGCTGGCGCCCCAGGAAGGAGATGTCCGGCCAGTAGAAGACGATCTCGGACAGCAACCCGCTGCCCTGCGCCAGGGCGCCGAGGGCGAAGATGCCGGCATAGAGGACCAGCCGGCCGGTGCGCTGGCTTGCCGCCTCCGCCGCCATTACGCGCGCCCCTCCGGCTTGTCCTTGCGGGATCGGTGCAGCCGGCGGGCGATGCCGCGCTGGGTCACCACGCCCTGGAACCGGCCGCGGTCGTCGATGCAGGCCAGCCAGGTGGTGTCATCGGTGAACATGCGCGAGACCGCCGTGCGCAGGTCCTTGACGGTCTGCACCGGCGCGGCCAGGGGGTGCATCTCGTCGGCGCAGGTCCCTTCGCGGCCCACGTCGGCCTCGCCCAGATAGCCGGCCGGACGGCCGTCCTCGTCGACCACGACGATGAAGCTCTGCCCGCCCTGCTTCATCTTGTCCGCCGCCGTGGACAGGCTGTCCTCCGGTGCCACCGTCGGCGCCTCGCGGTCCAGCGCCTCGCCGACCTTGATCAGGCGCATGCGCTTGAGCTCGCGGTCGCCGCCCACGAAATCCGCGACGAAGTCGTTCACCGGGCGCGCCAGGAGGTCGTCGGGGGTGCCGAACTGCTCGATGCTGCCCTCGCGGAAGATGGCGATCTTGTCGCCCATCTTGACCGCCTCGTCGATGTCGTGGCTGACGAAGAGGATGGTCTTCTTCAGCTTCGCCTGCATCTTCAGGAACTCGTCCTGAATGATCTCGCGGTTGATGGGGTCGACCGCGCCGAAGGGCTCGTCCATCAGCATCACCGGCGGATCGCCCGCCAGCCCGCGCGCCAGGCCCACGCGCTGCTGCTGGCCGCCCGACAGTTCCTTGGGGTAGCGGTCGAGCAGGCCGCGGTCGAGGGCGACCATGTCCATGAGTTCCTCGGCCCGCTCGCGCTGCTGCTGGCGCGACCAGCCCAGCATGCGCGGCACGACGGCGATGTTCTCCTCGACCGTCATGTTCGGGAACAGGCCGATCTGCTGGATCACGTAGCCGATGTGCCGGCGCAGCTCGACCACGTCGTACTCGTCGGTGTCCTTGTCGTCGATGTAGATCTTGCCCGAGGTGCGGGGGATCAGGCGGTTGACCATCTTCAGCGTGGTCGTCTTGCCGCAGCCCGAGGGGCCGAGCAGGACGCAGAGCTCGCCCTGCGGCAGGTCGAGGTCCACCTCCTTCACCGCGTGCACCTCGCCGCGCTCGGTCCGAAAGGTCTTGCCGACATTCTCCAGACGAATCATCTGCCCAGTCCCTGCCGTTCGGGGTTACTTGAGGCCGGCTGGCGTCAGGCGGTTCTGCGCCCACAGCAGGCCATAGTCCGCGATCACCGCCAGGATCGAGACAGCCAGCGCCCCGGTGATGAGCTGGCGCGGGTCGGATTGCGAGATGCCGCGGGCGATGAAGGTGCCCAGCCCGCCGGCGCCGATGTAGGCGGCGATCGCCGTGATGCCGATGTTGATCACCACGGCGGTGCGCACGCCCGCCAGGATCACCGGGATCGCCAGGGGGATCTCGACGTCGCGCAGCCGGCCGAAGGCGGTCATGCCCATGCCGCGCGCCGCCTCGCGCAGGGCCGGGTCGACGTTGTCGATCGCCGTGTAGGTGTTCCGGATGATCGGCAACTGCGAGTACAGGAACACCGCGACCACCGCCGGCAGCCAGCCGATCCCCTGGCCGACCAGCGAGAGGATGGGGATCATCAGGCCGAACAGCGCGATCGAGGGGATCGTCATGATGATCCCCGCGACGTAGAGAACGGCGTCGGCGATGCGCCGGTTCTGGGTGATCGCGATGCCCAGGGGCACGCCGGTCGCGATGGCGACGCCGACGGCCACGCAGACCACCGACAGGTGCTCCAGCGTGCGGTCCCCGATGAGATCCAGATTGTCCACGATGAACTGGATCGTCTCCACGAGCTATCCCTCACGCGTTGTGTTAGGGGACGGCGCCGTCCCGGTTCCGGCGAAAGGCGGCGCGAGCCTGAGGGTCCGTGCCGCGTGACGACTGTCGCTGACGCGACAATTTTTATCGCGAAATCGCCTGCATCGAGAAAGTTGCGATCGCGCAATAATAGCCCCGGCAGAAGGTTTCATGCCGAGAACGAGCTTAACCATGCTTGCGATGTTGGTTAACCCTTTTCCGTGTCGCGCGGCGCGGCGGCGCGGCGCAGCCGGTCGTTGATGGCGACGCCAAGCCCGTCCTCCGGCACCGGCATGACCGCGATGGCGGACAGCCCCGGCTGGTCCAGATCGTGCAGGCAAGCGAAGAGGTTGGCCGCGGCTTCCCGGAGGTCGCCGGTCGGGCTCAGATTGCGCACCACGGCCGCGCCCGGCAAAGGCTCCGGTCCGAAGGCCAGCAGGGCCTCGTCGGCCGCCACCGAGGTGGCGTTCAAACGCAGCGGCAGGCGCGGCGCGTAGTGGCTGGCGAGTTGACCCGGCGCGCTGGGCCTTTCGGCCGGGCCGGCGCGGTCGCCCAGAGGGCCGATCACCGCCTCCAGTTCCGCCCGCGTGAGGCCGCCGGGTCGCAGGATCACGGCGGGCTGTCCGGTCAGGTCGACAACCGTGCTCTCCACGCCCACGCGGCAGGGGCCGCCGTCGAGGATCAGGTCGACCCGATCGCCCAGGGACCGGGCGACGTGCGCCGCCGTGGTCGGGCTGATCTGGCCGGAAGCGTTGGCGCTCGGCGCCACCACCGGCCGGGCCGTCGCGCGCAGCAACCGCCGGGCCACCGGATGGTCGGGCACCCGCACCGCCAGGGTGTCCAGCCCGGCGCTGGCCAGCGGGGCGACCGGGCAGTCGGAGGCGCGCGGCAGCACCAGCGTCAACGGTCCGGGCCAGAAGCGTTCGGCCAGGCGCGCCGCCCGGACATCGAATCGCGTCAGCCGCGCCGCGGCCCCGGCCTCGGGCAGATGCACGATCAGCGGGTTGAAGCGGGGTCGGCCCTTGGCCTCGAAGACGCGGGCCACGGCCTCGCCGTTGGTGGCGTCGGCGCCCAGGCCGTAGACCGTCTCCGTCGGAAAGGCCACCAGGCCACCGCCCCGCAGAACGCGGGCAGCCTCGTCGACGGCATCTGTTTCATCGGCGCAACGGATGCGGACGGAGTCGCTCATGCCGGGCAGTCTAGCCGCCCGCTCGGCTGTGGCCAGGGGTGGCGGCGTCCTTCCGCCACGTCGCACGGCTTGCACAAGATGATGGGGTGGTGCAGTCTGATGCCGCAATACGTGGGAGGGGGCGATGCCCGCGACGGTGTTCACCGTGGCCCAGCAGAAGGGCGGCGCCGGCAAGACCACCCTGGCGGCCCATCTGGCCGTCACCTGGACCGCCGCCGGCAAGTCGGTGGCGGTCGTCGACATCGATCCGCAGCAGTCGCTGACGATGTGGTATCGCCTGCGCGAGACGCGCCAGGGCGACGCCGGCGCCGGCCTGCTGGTCAACCAGATCCAGGGCTGGCGGGTGCGCGGGGAGGTCGAGCGCCTGGCACGCGAACACGACGTCGTCGTGATCGACAGCCCGCCGCACGCCGAGACCGAGGCCCGAGTCGCCATCCGGGCCAGCGACCTGGTGATCGTGCCGGTGCAGCCCTCGCCGATGGACGTCTGGGCCACCCGGCCGACGCTGGACCTGGCCGCGGAGGAAAGGCGGCCGGTGGCCGTGGTGCTGAACCGCGTGCCGCCGCGCGCCAACCTGAGCGATGCCATGCGCGAGGAACTGGCCGGTTTCGGCGTCACCATCGCGGAGAGTGTGCTGGGCAACCGCGTGGTCTTCGCCGGCGCATTGGCCGAGGGGCGCGCGGTGGCGGAGGTCCAGCCCACGGGCCGGGCCGCCCGCGAAGTCCAGGCCCTGGCGAAGGAATTGCTGCGTCTCGCCGGCTGACGTGCGGGCCCGCGCGGGTCATGGCTGTCCTCCCTGTCGGTTCCGAAGGAACAGCCGCCGCGCGGCACCCCGCGCGACGGCCGGGAGCTGACAACCTGAGATCTACCGAGAACAGTTCCGACGGCCTTTAGCCGCGCACGCCCTGGACATGCGCCGCCGGCTCCCGGCCCGCACACTTTCGCAAGGCCGTGGCGCAGATGGGTGTGTACCACCCAGTCGCCGCCGACCCAAGCGGGCCGACGACGACCTGGCAGACCTGGGGGCTGCCAGACCCCCGGGAACCGCTTCCGACTCCCAAGCCCAGCGTCCGACACACGACCGTGGGGGTCAAGTATCAGGTGTTATCAGGCGTAAGGGTTCCACCCGTGCGCGTGCACAGCCGCGACTCCGCGTTCCCCGGCATGCCGGCGCGTGGGCTCCGGTGGCGGCGTTTACGGGCTGTGAACGTGAATGGATATTAAATAGGCGGGGTCCGGGACTGGACAAAGAACAACCGGAACTGGCACACGACAAGCCGTTGCCGTCGCGGATCGGCGCGCCGCACCGCGCCGCGGCCAAGCGCGACGCGAGAACCATCACTGCGGAGGGACTTCGGCCGTGACTTCGTCGAAGCTCGGTCCCGTTCTCTTGATCGAGGACATGGAGCCTCTGGCCAGCGTCTATCGCAGCTTCCTGGAAGACGCCGGGTTCGAGGTCGAATGGGCGGACACCCTGGCCGCCGGCCTGGGGAAGGTGGACAGCGGACGCTTTCCGCTGGCGCTGCTCGACCTCACGCTGCCCGACGGCGATGGCTTCGACCTGCTGCGCCACGTCCGCGCGGCCGAGTTGCCGACCACCGTGGTCATCATCACCGGCGACGGCTCCATCGACACCGCCGTCGAGGGGATGCGCGAGGGCGCCTACGACTTCATCGTCAAGCCGTTTCCCGAGCAGCGCCTGGTCACCACCGCCCGCAACGCCATCGAGCACAACAAATTGCAGAACGCCCTGGTCCACGCCCACGACCAGGTGACGCGCCAGGGCTTCCAGGGCTTCGTGGGCTCCTCCCTGGCGATGCAGGCGGTCTATCGCATCGTCGAGGCGGCGGCGGCCTCCAGCGCCACGGTCTTCATCACCGGCGAGAGCGGCACCGGCAAGGAGGTCTGCGCCGAGGCCATTCACCGCCTGAGCGCGCGGCGCGACCGGCATTTCGTGCCGCTGAACTGCGGCGCCATCCCGGAGAACCTGATCGAGTCGGAGATCTTCGGCCACGTCAAGGGCGCCTTCACCGGCGCCGTCACCAACCGCGAGGGCGCCGCCCGCGAGGCCGCCGGCGGCACGCTGTTCCTCGACGAGATCTGCGAGACCAGCCCGGATTTCCAGACCAAGCTGCTGCGCTTTGTCCAGACCGGCATGGTGCAGCCGGTGGGCAGCGCCCGCGCCGAGAAGGTGGACGTCCGTTTCATTTGCGCAACGAACCGCGATCCCTGGGCCGAGGTGGAGGCGGGCCGCTTCCGCGAGGACCTCTACTACCGCCTGCATGTCATCCCGATCCACCTGCCGCCGTTGCGCGAGCGCGACGACGACGTGGTGGAGATCGCCAGGGTCCTCCTGGCGGAAAGCGCCCGCGAGGAGGGCAAGCGCTTCAAGCGCTTCACGCCGGAGGCCGAGGCCCGTCTGAAGGCCTACGACTGGCCGGGCAACGTCCGCCAGCTCCAGAACGTGCTGCGCAACGCCGTCGTGCTGAACGACGGCGAGGCGCTGACGGCGGAGATGCTGCCGCCGCCCTTGAGCCGGGGGCCGGCCGGCAAGACGGGTTCTGGTCCCGCCAGCCTGCCGATGCGGGGCGCGGACGATCACCCGCCCGGCGAGAACGGCTCGGGGCCGGACGGCGCCGCGGCGATCAAGCCACTGTGGCAGGTGGAGAAGCAGGCGATCGAGGCGGCCATCGCCCAGTGCGACGGCAACATCCCGAGGGCGGCCTCGCTGCTGGAGATCTCGCCGTCGACAATCTACCGCAAACGCCAGAGCTGGCAGGCCGCCGACGGCGCGTGAGGTGGAGGTGCCGGCGCGCCGTCCAGGCTACACCACCTGCACCAGGGCGTGGCGCTTCTTGCCGGCGGACAGCTTGATGACGCCCTCTTCCGTGACGTTGCTTGCGTCCAGCTTGGCGTAGGGGTCGGCGACCTTCTGGTCGTTGACGCGCGCGCCGCCGCCCTTGATCAGCCGCCGGGCCTCGCCGTTGGTGGCGGCCAGCCCCGCCTCGCGCAACAGCTCGAAGACGGCGACGCCGTCGGCCAGGCGGTCTTGCGCCAGCTCGATGCGCGGCAGCTCCTCGCCCAGCGCGTGCTGCTCGAACACCTGGCGCGCGGTCTCCGCGGCGTTGCGCGCGGCCTCTTCCCCGCGGCACAGCTTGGTCGCCTCGTAGGCCAGGACCTTCTTGGCCTCGTTGATCTCCGCGCCTTCCAGGGCTTCCAGGCGGGCGATCTCGTCCAGCGGCAGCTCGGTGAACAGCCGCAGGAAGCGGCCGACGTCGGCGTCCTCGACGTTGCGCCAGTACTGGTAGTAGTCGTAGGCGGAGAGGTTCTTCTCGTTCAGCCAGACCGCGCCCTGCGCCGTCTTGCCCATCTTCTGGCCGGAGGCGGTCATCAAGAGCGGGCAGGTCAGGCCGTACAGCTCCATCCCCTCGATCCGGCGGGTCAGCTCGATGCCGCCCACGATGTTGCCCCACTGGTCCGAGCCGCCCATCTGCAGCCGGCAGCCGTAACGGCGGTACAGCTCCAGGAAGTCGTAGGCCTGGAGCACCATGTAGTTGAACTCCAGGAAGGACAGTGGCTGCTCGCGGTCCAGCCGGCGCTTGACGGATTCGAAGGACAGCATGCGGTTGACCGAGAAGTGCCGGCCATAGTCCCGCAGGAAGCCGATGTAGGACAGGCCGCTCAGCCAGTCGTCGTTGTTCACCATGACGGCGTCGGCGGGGCCGTCGCCGAAGGTCAGGAACTGCCGGAAGATCGACTTGATGCCGGCCATGTTCCCCTGGATGCGGGCGTCGTCGAGAAGCTGGCGCTGCTCGTCCTTGCCCGAGGGGTCGCCCACCTTGGTCGTGCCGCCGCCCATCAGCACGATCGGCTTGTGGCCGTGGCGCTGCAGCAGCCGCAGCAGCATGACCGACAGCAGGTGGCCGACGTGCAGCGAGTCGCCGGTGCAGTCGTAGCCGACATAGGTCGGCACCGGCGCCTGGCGGGAGAGCAGGGCGTCCAGTCCCGCCAGGTCGGTCACCTGGTGGATGAAGCCGCGGGCCTGGGCCTCGCGGAGGAACTCCGATTTCGCTTCGCTCATGCCACTGTTCGGTCCTGCTTGTCGTCGCGGCGCGCAGATAGCACACTGCCGCGAACTTGCCAATCGAGCCCCGCCGCCGTCGGATCGCCGCGAAGGAGCCTCCGAGTCCGCCATGTCCGAGCTTCCCCTGGCCGTCGGCCTGATGAGCGGCACCTCGCGCGATGGCATCGACGCCGCCCTCCTGCGCAGCGACGGCGAGGCCGTGGTCGAGCCCGTCGCCTTTCTCGGCATCCCCTACGATCCGGATTTTCGGGCACGACTGGCCGATGCGGCGACGGGGGCGGCGGACGCGGCCGAAGTCGAGCGTGCCCTGACGGAGCGCCACGCCGCCGCCGTCGAGGCGCTGCTGGCGCATCACGGCGTGCGGCGCGAGGCGGTCCGTGTCGTGGGCTTCCACGGCCACACGCTGCACCACGACCCGGCCCGGCGCCGCACCTGGCAGATCGGCGACGGCGCGCTGTCGGCCCGACTCACCGGCATCGACACGGTGAACGACTTCCGCGCCGCCGACGTCCAGGCCGGCGGCCAGGGGGCGCCGCTGGCCCCGCTTTACCACGCCGCCCGCACGGCGGGCCTGGAGCGGCCGCTGGCGGTGCTGAACCTGGGCGGCGTCGGCAACGTCACCTGGCTGGGGCCGGAAGCGCAGGACATCCTCGCCTTCGACACCGGACCGGGCAACGCGCTGCTGGATGACCTGGTATTGCGGCGCACGGGTCGGTCCTTCGACGAAGATGGCGCCCTGGCGGCGGCCGGCCGGGTGGCGCCCGACGTCCTGGCGGAGCTGCTCAACCATCCCTTCTTTGATCTGCCGCCGCCGAAGTCCCTGGACCGCGACGCCTTCGACCCGGCGCCGGTGGCGCGGCTGGCGACCGAGGATGCGGCGGCCACGCTGGCGGCCTTCACGGCACACGCGGTGGCGCGGGCGGTGCCTCATCTGCCGGCGCCGCCCCGGCGCTGGCTGGTGGCCGGTGGCGGACGCCGCAATCCGGTGCTCCTGGACAAGCTCCGACAGGCGCTTGAGGTGCCGGTCGAGCCGGTGGAGGCGGTGGGCTGGAACGGCGACGCCATCGAGGCCGAGGCCTTCGCCTATCTGGCGCTCCGGTCCCTTCGCGGCCTGCCGCTGTCGCTTCCCGCGACGACCGGCGTGCCGGCGCCGATGCCCGGCGGCCAGCACCATCCCGCCGTGCGGGATGCGCGGGGTTAGCTGCCGGCCTCGGCGGTCGCGCTGGTGACGGCGTGGCGCTGCAGGTAGTCGTCGACGTGGCGGCCCAGCTCGTCCTCGCGCTGCGTGAAGAAGTGGTTGGCGCCGTCGATGACACGGTAGTCGATGGCGATGTCCCGCTGCTGCGACAGCTTGTTCACCAGCTTCGCCACCGAGCCCTCGTTGACGATGTCGTCGCGGTTGCCCTGCAGCACCAGCCCGGAGGAGGGGCAGGGCGCCAGGAAGGAGAAGTCGTAGATGTTGGCCGGCGGCGCCAGGGAGATGAAGCCGTCGATCTCCGGGCGGCGCATCAGCAACTGCATGCCGATCCAGGCGCCGAAGGAGAAGCCGGCGATCCAGCAGCTCGCCGCGCCCTCGTTGTAAAGCTGCAGCCAGTCCAGCGCCGCCGCCGCGTCCGACAGCTCGCCCTCGCCGCGATCGAACTCCCCTTGTGAGCGGCCGACGCCGCGGAAGTTGAAGCGCAGCACGGAGAATCCCCGTCGGGCGAAGGTCTGGTACAAGGTGAACACCACCTTGTTGTTCATCGTGCCGCCCTGCTGGGGATTGGGGTGCAGCATCAGGGCGATCGGCGGCTTGGTGCCGCGGCCGTGTTGATAGCGTCCCTCGAGCCGGCCTTCCGGTCCGGCGAAAATCACTTCGGGCATGGCCTTGTTCTTCAGGTTTCCGTCACCTTGTCCTGCCTGGCCGTCCGAATCCGGTTCGGCGGCATGGCCGCCGCGGCGCCGTCACTGCGACAACGCCGACCGGCGGAAACTTGATCGATTTAGTCAGGCATACTATATCGCAAGATAGTTGCCTGAGGAGCGCGGTCAGCCGTGGGCCCGCCGACATAGGCGCGTGGCAACGCCAAGCGAGGCAAGCTACCACGACGGGGCTGAATATGTTCAAGAGCCTGCGCGACGAAATCGACGGCATGATGGCACGCGACCCGGCCGCGCGATCCCGCTTCGAGGTAGTGCTTTGCTACCCGGGATTCCAGGCCTTGCTCTTCTACCGCGTGTCGAGTTGGCTGTGGCGACGGCGGTTGTGGCTGGCGGGCCGTTTCGTGTCGCATCTGGGGCGGGTGCTGACCGGCATCGAGATTCATCCCGGCGCGCGCATCGGCAAGCGGCTTTTCATCGACCACGGCATGGGCGTGGTGATCGGCGAGACCAGCGAGATCGCCGACGACGTGACCCTCTACCACGGTGTCACCCTGGGCGGCGTCTCGCCCAGCGAGGATAGCGAATCGCAACGCAACACGAAGCGGCACCCCACGCTGGAGCGCGGTGTCATCGTGGGTTCCGGGGCGCAGGTGCTGGGGCCGCTGACAGTGCACGAGTGCGCGCGCATCGGCGCCAACGCCGTGGTGACCAAGGACGTGCCGGCGCATGCGACGTTGGTCGGGATTCCCGCCAAGCAGGTGCAGCTCGGCGGCGCCCAGGCCAGGCCGGCGCGGGAGGAGCCGCCGTTCATCGCCTACGGCACGCCGACGGGCGATCTGCCGGACCCGGTCGCCCGCGCCCTGGAGGGGCTGCTGGACGAGGTCCACGGGCTGCGCGCCCGTGTGAACGAGCTGGAGGGCCGGCTGGAGTCGCAGGGCACCCTGCAGCCGCCGGGTCGCGAGGAAGAGAGCGAGAAGCCCGACACGGCGCAGGGGTCGACCGAGGGTACGTGCTGACCTACTTGGCTGGCGCGGGGGCGCGCCATGCCGTCGCACCGCGCGGAAAGGAGGCTGCCGGAGCATGAAGCTGAGCGCGAAGGGCCGATACGCCGTGATGGCGCTTTGCGATCTGGCCAGCCAGCGGTCCGGCCGGCCGATCGCCCTGGCGGACATCGCCGAGCGGCAGTCAATCTCCCTGTCCTATCTGGAGCAGCTCTTTGCCAAGCTGCGCCGAGGCGGGCTGGTCAAGAGCGTTCGCGGTCCCGGCGGCGGCTATCTGCTGGCGCGGGCGCCGGAGGACACGGCGATCGCCGACATCATCCTGGCGGTCGACGAGCCGATCCGCGCCACCCGCTGCACCCCAGCCCAACCCCATGGCTGTCGCGAGAACAAGGCGCGCTGCCTGACCCACGACCTCTGGGAGGAACTGGGCAACCAGATCTACCTCTATCTCTCGTCGGTCAACCTGGCCGACGTGATCGAGCATCGGATCGTCACCTCCGGCGGCGGCGTGGCCGCGTCGCGGGACGAGGAGACCGATGGCTCGATGGCCGCGCAGTAGGCAAAAGGCGAGGCGGACCAGGTGCACGATCGGGCGAAGACCATGACCGAGCCGGTTTACCTGGACTATAACGCGAGCGCGCCGACGCGGCGGGAAGCCGCGGAGGCCGTGGCGGCGGCCCTGCGGGAGGTGGGCAACGCCTCCTCCGTGCATCGCTTCGGGCGCGCGGCCCGCCGCCGCGTCGAGGCGGCGCGCGAGCAGGTGGCCGCGCTGGTCAACGGACGGCCGTCCGGCGTCGTCTTCACCTCGGGCGGGACCGAGGCAAACAACCAGGCGCTGCGCGGTCATGGCCGGCCGCGGGTCCTGGTCTCGGCGGGCGAGCACGACTCCGTGCTGCGCGCCGTGCCGGAGGCGGAGCGCGTGCCGCTGACGCGCGACGGTCGCATCGACCTGACCGCGCTGGCGACCATGCTGGCCGACGATCCGCGCCCGGCCCTGGTCTCGGTCATGCTGGCGAACAACGAGACGGGCGTGATCCAGCCCGTCGCCGAGGTGGCCGCGCTGGCGAAGGATTTCGGCGCGCGGGTGCACTGCGATGCGGTACAGGCCGCGGGAAAGATTCCCGTCGACATCCAGGCGCTCGGCGTGGATCTCCTCACCCTCTCGGCGCACAAGCTCGGCGGGCCGCAGGGCGTGGGCGCGCTGGTGCTGGCGGAGGACGCGCCGCTGGAGGCGCTGCTGCTGGGCGGCGGACAGGAGCGCGGCTATCGCGCGGGCACCGAGAACGTGGTCGGCATCGCCGGCTTCGGCGCCGCGGCCGAGGTGGCCGTTTCGGAACTGAAACAAGTGGCGGGGCTGGCCCAATGGCGCGATCGGCTGGAGCATGAGGTGCGGGAGCTGGCGCCGCAGGCGGTCATCCACGGCGCGGCGGCGCGGCGCCTGCCGAACACGAGCTGCATCGGGCTTCCGGGGATGAGCGCCGAGACCCAGGTGATGTCCCTGGACCTGGCTGGGGTGGCGGTCTCGTCCGGGTCCGCCTGCTCCTCCGGCAAGGTCCGTCCCTCGCATGTGCTCGCCGCGATGGGCGTGCCGCAGTCGCAGGCGGGGGCGGCCATCCGGGTCAGCCTGGGCTGGGGCACGCGGGCGGGCGACATCGATCGCTTTCTGGCGGCCTGGAGCCGCCTCGCGCAGCGCGGCCGGACCGCCGAGACCGCCAGCAGCGCGGCATGATCCACGCGAACCGGGAACTGTCTGAACGACGATGAGCGAGATGCGCGACACCGTCCGGTCCAACGCGCCCGAGCGTCCGATCTACCTGGACTACCAGGCGACCACGCCGCTCGATCCGCGGGTGCTGGAGGTCATGCTGCCCTATCTGAAGGAGAACTTCGGCAACCCGCACAGCGTCCACCACGTCTATGGCCGCGAGGCCGAGGAAGCCGTGGAGCGGGCGCGCTGGCAGGTGGCCGATCTGATCAACGCCGAGCGTCGGGAGATCGTCTTCACCTCCGGCGCGACGGAGGCCAACAACACGGCCGTCAAGGGCGCGGCCCGCTTTCACGGGGCGCTCGGCAAGCGGCACATCGTCACCGCGCGCACCGAGCACAAGTGCGTGCTGGAAAGCTGCAAGCGCCTGGAGAGCGAGGGCTTCGAGGTCACCTATCTGCCGGTGCGCCGCAACGGTCTGGTCGACCTCGACGCCTTGGCGAAGGCGATCCGCGAGGACACCGTGCTGGTCTCGGTCATGGCGGTCAACAACGAGATCGGCGTGGTTCAGCCCCTGGCGGAAATCGGCGCCCTCTGCCGCGAGCGCGGCGTCTATTTCCACACCGACGCCGCCCAGGCGGCGGGGAAGATCGACCTCGACGTGCGCGCGATGAACATCGACCTGCTGTCGATCTCCGGGCACAAGCTCTACGGACCCAAGGGCGTCGGCGCGCTCTACGTGCGCCGCCGGCCGCGCGTGCGCCTGGAGCCGCTGCTGGACGGCGGCGGGCAGGAGCGGGCGCTGCGCTCGGGCACGGTGCCGACGCCCCTGGTGGCGGGGCTGGGCGAGGCCTGCGCCGTCGCGTTGGGCGAGATGACGGAGGAGCGCGCGCGCCTCGGCGAGCTGCAGGCGCGGCTGCGCCAGGGCTTGGCGGCGCGCATTCCCGATCTGGCCGTCAACGGCGATCTCGAGGCGCGCATTCCCGGCAACCTGAACATCACCATCCCGAACCTGGCGGCGGAGACGCTCATCGAGCACATGCCGGGCATCGCGGTTTCCACGGCCTCCGCCTGCTCCTCCGCCTCGGTCGAGCCGTCCTATGTGCTGACCGCCCTGGGCCTGTCGGATCAGGCGGCGGCGGCCAGCTTGCGCATCGGGCTCGGCCGGTTTACCTCCACGGCGGAGATCGACCATGCCGTGGCGGAAATCGCGGAGACGGCCGAGCGCCTCCGGGCCGAAGGGATAGGCCGGCCGGACGCGGTGGCTTCGGAGGCGACCGCTTGACGGCGGTACAACGCGGCCCCGCGCGCCAGCACCGGAACGAGGACAACCAGCAAGACGAGGACGACGAGCCGATGCCGAAGATGACCTTCATTCAGAAGGATGGCAGCCACAAGGAAGTCGAGGCCCCGGTGGGCCTGTCGATCCTGGAGATCGCCCACCGCAACGGCATCGACATGGAAGGCGCCTGCGAAGGCTCGCTGGCCTGCTCGACCTGCCACGTCATCGTCGACAAGAAGTGGTACAAGAAGCTCGAAGAGCCCTCCGAGGACGAGGAGGACATGCTGGATCTCGCCTTCGGCCTGACCAGGACCTCGCGCCTGGGGTGCCAGATCGTGATGACCGAGGAGCTGGACGGCCTCGTGGTCAAGCTGCCCGAGCAGGTCGTCAACTGGATGGGCTGACGGGGGACCAGCCCGAGATGGCCGAAACACCCATTCCGCCCGGGAGCCTGGCCGGCAGGCTGAAGGCCGCCTGCCCGGAGGACTGGCGCGACTTCACCGGGCACGCCTTCGTCCGCGCGCTGGCCGACGGCTCGCTGCCGGAGGCGAGCTTTCGCCACTTCCTGATCCAGGACTACCTCTTCCTGCTCAACTTCGCGCGCGCCTATGCGCTGGCGGTGTACAAGAGCGCGGACCTCGACGACATGCGCGAGGCGGCCGACACCTTGAACGCGCTGCTGAACACCGAGATGCAGTTGCATGTCGACTACTGCCGCCAGTGGGGGCTCGACGAGAACGAGATGGCGGCGGCGCCGGAAGCGCGGGCGAACCTGGCATACACGCGCTATGTCCTGGACACCGGCATGGCCGGCGACCTGCTGGACCTGCTGGTGGCGCTCGCCCCCTGCGTCTGCGGCTATGGCGAGATCGGCGCACGACTGATCGCCGATCCCGCAACCCGGCTGGAGGGCAACCCCTACCGTGCCTGGATCGAGCTCTACGGCGGCAGCGAGTTCCAGGACGTCACCCGCAACGCGGTGGCGCAGCTCGACCGCGTGGCCGCCCGCCGCATCGCTCCGGCGCCCGAGACCTCCGGCCGCTGGGACTCGCTTCGCGACATCTTCCGCACCGCCACGCGCCTGGAGCGCGACTTCTGGCAGATGGGCCTCGACGTCGCCGGGTAGAATTTCCGGCGAGCCCGCGGGCCACGCTTCAGCGTGCCGCGCGCCTCACGCAGTTTCGTAGGGCACGCTTGAGCGTGCCATGTTCCCCCCCGCCGATGGCAGGCTGAAGCCTGCTCTACGTATTATACCAGCGGCAATAAATACGGAACCGTCGTCCCGTGTCTGTGAAGCAGCACTTCGTGCTGCATCGCATCCGGGATGACGAGTCAAATTCAATTGCCGCTGATATTATATCACCCGGCGTTTGAGGGGACTCGTCCTTCGACAAGCTCAGGACGAGGTCCTCATGCTGAGCCTGTCGAAGCATGAGGCCACCCTAAATGTACGATTTCATTCGTCGGCCGGTATTATACGCTCTATAAATGTGTTTTTTGCATGTTCTCCGCTTGAAGCTCGTATAATCTCTTGACGCCGTCGTCCTCGGTGTAGTTTTATCCCTCTCAGGCATCGGAGTCCATCGGCCGGAGGGAATGGACTCGAAACGACGGCGCGGAGGGTGTGTTTCATGCGCGGTATCCCCAATGTCCTGCATCTGGCGGGCCGCCGTCGGCGGCGGCGGGCGGCGGACCCGGACGTCGGGACGCGCGGCGCCGTCGCCATCGTCGGCGCCGGGCCCGGCGATCCCGAACTGCTGACGCTCAAGGCCGCGCGCTTGCTGGCCGAGGCCGAGGTGGTGGTGCACGACCGCCTGGTGCCCCAGGCGATCCTGGCGCACGCGAACCCGGCGGCCGAGCGCATCTATGTCGGCAAGGCGCCCGGCGCGCACGCGCGCACGCAGGACGAGATCAACGCCCTGCTGGCCGAACTGGCCGAGGCCGGGCGCCGCGTGGTGCGGCTGAAGGGCGGCGACCCCTTCGTCTTCGGCCGCGGCGGCGAGGAGCAGGCTTACCTGGAGGCGCGCGGCATCGAAGTCGCCGTCGTGCCGGGGATTACCGCCGCGACCGGCTGCGCGGCGGCGGCGGGGGTGCCGCTGACGCATCGCGACCACGCCCAGGCGGTCACCTTCGTCACCGGCCACGGCCGCGCTGGCGGCGTTGGGCCCGACTGGGCGGCCCTGGCGCGGGGGAACCACACCCTCGTGGTCTACATGGGCCTGGCCACCGCCGGCGAGACGGCCGAGCGGCTGATGGCGGCGGGCCTGGCGGGGACGACGCCGGTGGCCATCGTGGAGAAGGGCACGACGCCCCAGCAGCGCGTCGTCGCCACCACGCTCGCCGGGATGGCCGCCACGATCCGCGAAGAGGACATCGGCGCGCCGGCGCTTTTGATCATCGGCGAGCTGGCCGCGCGGGCGCGCACCGGCGCGTCGCTGCCGGCCGAGCTGGCGCTGGCGGTCTGAGCAGGCTGCGCAGGGAGGAGAGCGACGATGGCGGGCAAGAAACCCGGATACACCGGCGGCGCGAAGGCGACCTACGGCGGCAGCGCCCAGGCGGTGACGGCCAATCGCCTGACCGACGGCGTGGTGGTCTACCTGACCCCGAGCGGCGACTGGTCGGAGTGCGTGGCCGACGCGGCCTGGTCCAGCGAGAAGACGGGGCAGCAGGGCCTGCTCGCGCAGGCGGAAGGCGACGGGCGGGTGGTCGGCCCCTACGCCTTCGCGGTGGACCTGGACGACCGGGGCCGCCCCTACGCGACCAGTAACCGCGAGATCATCCGCAGCCACGGACCCAGCATCCGCACCGACCTCGGCAAGCAGGCCGAGCTGGAGGGCTAGTCATGTACCGCTACGACGACTTCGACCACGCGCTGGTGCGCGACCGCGTCGAGCAGTTCCGCGAGCAGGTGGCCCGTCGGCTCTCAGGGGAGCTGAGCGAGGACGAGTTCAAGCCGCTGCGGCTGATGAACGGCGTCTACCTCCAGCTCCACGCCTACATGCTGCGCATCGCCATCCCCTACGGCACGCTCTCCGCCGCGCAGCTTCGCAAGCTGGGCCACATCGCGCGCGTCTACGACAAGGGCTACGGCCACGTTACCACGCGCCAGAACCTGCAGTTCCACTGGCCGGCGCTGAAGGATATTCCCGACATCCTGGCGGAGCTGGCCGAGGTGGAGATGCACTGCATCCAGACCTCGGGCAACTGCATCCGCAACACCACCGCCGACCAGTACGCCGGCGTCGCCGCCGACGAGATCGAGGACCCGCGCGTCCATGCCGAGATCATCCGTCAGTGGTCGACGCTGCACCCGGAGTTCTCCTTCCTGCCGCGCAAGTTCAAGATCGCCATCACCGGCGCGCCCGCCGACCGGGCCGCCGTGGCGGTGCACGACATCGGCCTGAAGATGGTGCGCAACGACGCCGGCGAGGTCGGCTTCCAGGTGCTGGTCGGCGGCGGGCTGGGTCGCACGCCGATGATCGGCCAGGTGATCCGCGAGTTCCTGCCCAAGGCCTATCTGCTGAGCTACCTGGAGGCGATCCTGCGCGTCTACAACCAGCTCGGCCGGCGCGACAACCTGTTCAAGGCGCGCATCAAGATCCTGGTCAACGCGGTGGGCGCCGAGGAATTCGCCCGCAGGGTCGAGGCGGAGTGGCAGGCCATGCGGCAGGAGACCTCGGTCGACCTGCCGCCGGAGGAGGTCGAGCGCATCCAGGCGCACTTCGCGCCGCCGCCCTACGCCGACCTGCCGGACGATCCGCCGGCCTACGCGGCCCGTCGGCTGACCGACCCGGCCTTCGCGGACTGGGCGCGCACCAACGTGGCCGCGCACAAGCAGCCCGGCTACGCCATCGCCAACATCTCGCTGAAGCCGACCGGCGGCACGCCGGGCGACATCACCGCCGAGCAGATGGAGGCGGCGGCCGATCTCAGCGAGCGCTACGGCTTCGGCGAGGCGCGGGTGACGCACGAGCAGAACCTGGTGCTGCCCGACGTGCGCCAGGAGGACCTCTACGACCTCTGGCGCGCGCTGAAGGCGGCGGGGCTGGCCACGGCCAACCTGGGCCTGATCAGCGACATCATCTGCTGCCCCGGCCTGGATTACTGCAACCTGGCCAACGCCCGCTCGATCCCGGTGGCGCAGCGGCTGCAGGAGCGCTTCGCCGACCTGCGGCGCCAGCACGACATCGGCGAACTGAAGATCAAGATGTCCGGCTGCATCAACGCCTGCGGCCACCACCACGTGGGCCACATCGGCATCCTGGGCGTCGACAAGAAGGGGCAGGAATTCTACCAGATCACCGTCGGCGGCAGCGGCGACGAGAACGCCGCGCTGGGCGAGATCGTCGGCCGCGGCTTCGGCTACGACGAGGTGGTCGACGCCGTGGAGCGCATCGTCGAGATCTATCTGGCCCGTCGGCTGCCTGGCGAGAGCTTCCTGGACACCTATCGGCGCCTGGGCGCGCAGGCCTTCAAGGAGGACCTCTATGCCGCTGCTTAAGGACGGGAAGCAGGTCGCCGACACCTGGACGACCGTCGAGGCCATCGAGGAGGTGAACGACGGCGAGCCGGTGATCGTGCCGCTGGAGGTCTGGCGGGCGCACCGCGAGGCGCTGCTGAAGCGCAACGCGCCGCTGGGCATCCGGCTGAACAGCGACCAGCCGCCGGCGGAGATCGCCGACGACCTGCGGCGCTTCGACGTGGTGGCCCTGAATTTCCCGAAGTTCACCGACGGCCGCGCCTATTCCCACGCCCGCCTGCTGCGCCAGCGTTATGGCTTCACGGGCGAGCTGCGCGCGGTGGGCCAGGTGCTGCGCGACCAGGCGCTGTTCATGGTGCGCTGCGGCTTCGATGCCTTCGAGGTGGCGGACCAGGCCACGGCGGACGCCTGGGCCGACGCCCTGGCGCGCATCCGCGTGATCTATCAGCCCGCCGCCGACGGCAGCGTTCCGGCACCCTGGCTGCGCCGCCGCCGCCAGGCCGCCGAGTAGCCGCCGGCGCCCTCATGCTTCGACGGGCTCAGCATGAGGGGGGTCGACGGGCCTGGCATGGTGACGGGAACGGCCGCCCCCCTTCATCCTCACCGCTCCCCTCATCCTGAGCCTGTCGAAGGATGAGGCCCCAGCGGGGCCTGTCGAAGGATGAGCTCGCCCGTCGCGGCGTTCCGCAAGTCGGCACGGAAGTCTTGGAAGGCACGATCATGGACGGTGGCCACAGAATCGCTTTCGACACCCGATATCACGAGCTTCGGGCGCAGGTGGCCTCGGCCCAGGGCGGGCTGTCCGGCCAGGACCTCATCGCCGCGGCGCTGGACGTCTACGGCACGCGCATCGCCGTGGTGTCGTCCTTCGGCGCGGAGAGCGCGGCGCTGCTGTATCTGGTGGCGGAGGTCGACCCCTCGACGCCGGTGATCTTCCTGGAGACCGGCAAGCACTTCCCCGAGACGCTGATGTACCGCGACCGCCTGGTCGGCCGGCTGGGGCTCAAGGACGTTCGGTCGGTGCGGCCGGACAAGGCGGAGGCCGCGAAGGAGGACCCGGACGGGCGGCTGTGGGCGCGCAACACCGACGCCTGTTGCGACCTGCGCAAGGTACGCCCGCTGGAGCGAGCGCTGGACGGCTTCGACGCCTGGTTCAACGGACGCAAGCGCTTCCAGGGCCGCACCCGCGCCAAGTTGCCGGCGATCGAGCGCGAGGGCCGGCGGATCAAGGTGAATCCGCTCTACGACTGGACCAGGGACGACATCCACCGCCTCTTCGACGAGACGGGCCTGCCGCGCCATCCTCTGGTTGCCGAGGGCTACCCCTCGATCGGCTGCCTGCCCTGCACCCGTCGCCCCGCCGAGGGCGAGAGCGAGCGCGACGGCCGCTGGGCCGGCGAGGACAAGACGGAGTGCGGCATCCATAAGGTGTGGTGGATGCAAGGCGGCGGCGACGCGATCTGACGCGGCCCGGGCCCGACGGTCCGTCGGCCCGTCCGCGTCAGGTCATCCTGAGCCGCAAACCGAGCTGGCCGTTGTGGATGCGAAGCTCTTTCTGCGCGCGGCGCGGAATGGGAATGCTCTCGCGCTTGGCGTACATGATGAGGGCGGCGGTGATCTCGGTCGAGGTAAAGGAGACGGTGCCGGACTGAAAGACCAGCCTGGCGCCGACATCCGTGCCGTCCGACAGGCGCACGTCCAGCGCGGGCCCATCCATCTCGCGTTCCTGAATCTGCCCGTAGGCGTAGAGCGCGTCGCGAAGCTCCCGCGGCGAAAAAACGATGTCGCGAATCTCGACTGGCAAGCGGCGCCCCCGGGGTCTTTCATCCCGCCACGACGGTTGCCCCCGCCGCCGTGTTTCAGACCAAATTCAAGCAGAGCACGCCTTGCTTGCAAAGCCCGCTCTGCGCGAGCGGCGTCAACACTTGCCCTCGCGCAGTCGAGAGACCACCGGCCGGAACTCCGCCATGACCTTGGCGTAAACGTCGCGCTTGAACGGCACGATCAGCTCGGGCAGACGCTCGAAATCGGCCCAGCACCAGGTGTGGAACTCGGGATGATGCGCCTCAAGGTCGATGTCCGAGTCGCTGCCGAGGAAGCGCAGGGCGAACCACCGCTGCCGCTGGCCGCGGTACTTCCCGCCCCAGACCCTGGGGATGAGGTGGGGCGGCAGGTCGTAGGCATGCCAGTGCCGGCTCTCGGCGAGAATCTCGGCCGCGTCCGTCCCGATCTCCTCCTTCAGCTCGCGCAGCGCGGCTTCGCGCGGGGATTCGCCGGGGTCGATGCCGCCCTGGGGCATCTGCCAGGCCGCCCCGCGCACGTCCACCCGCTGCGCCACGAAGACCTGCCCGCGGTCGTTCAGCAGCATGAGACCAACACAGGGACGGTAGGGAAGGCGCTCGATCTCCTCGCGGCTGGGCGGCTGTTCTGAGGGCTCCGGCATTTTCGTCCTTCGCGCTTCGCGTCGTCGGCCGCGCGCGGATTTCAGCGCAGGCTGGCAGCTTCCTTCTTGGCCGAGCCTGACACGGCGGCGGTGATCGGTACCAGCACAAAACCACGGTCGCCCAGGTCGCGCGTCCACTCGGCCAGCAGGTCGATGGTGACGGGGAAGGGATGCGCCATGACCACCGCAAGCCCGTCCTGCTGGGCGATGCGTTCGGCTTCGACCAGGCGGGCCTCGATGGCGGGCCGGCTGACCTGTCCGCCATCCAGCGTCCGGTCGTTGGCGACATGCGGCAGCCCGATGCGCCGGGCGATGGCCAGCGCCGCGCTGTCCCGCAGCTCGCCGTTGTCGACATACATCAGGCCGAGCTGCTTCAGGCGCTGCATGACCGGCGCAACGACCTCGGGGGTTGCCAGAAAGCGCGAGCCCATTTGCGCGACCACCCCCACCACGCCATGACCCTTGTCGACCGCCCACTGCAGCCGGTCGATGTTCACCGGCGTGGGCAGCGTCGTCATCAGCGCCTTGGGACCCGGATCGCGGGCCGGAAACGATTCCGGCTCCATCGGCAGGTCGATCAGCACCTCGTGGCGCTGGCTCCGGGCGCGCACCGTCCAGTCCGCGGCCTCTCTGGCATAGGGTGTGAAAGACAGCGAGATCGCCGCCGGCAGGCGGTCGATCGCCGCCTGCGTGGCCGCCTGCGACAGTCCCAGCCCGCGCACCACGACGGCGATCCGGGGGATGCCCTGGGGCGGCGGGGTGATGCCATGCGCGTGGCGTCGCCAGGCCGGTCTGGCAGGCTCAGGGTCGGGGCCTGGCTCCGGCGACTCCGCCGTGCCCGCCGTATCCGGTGCTGCACCCGGCGGCTGCTCCGTTGCGGGTGCGCGGGCGGTTTGTTGTGGTGGCGAGGGCGACGTGGCGGGGGCCTGCGCGACAGGCGCCGTGCCGGTCGCCGCCTCGCTGTCGGGTTCGTCGGCGCGCCCGGCGGCCGGCACCTCGCCGCCGGTCTCGGGTCCGGAGGTGTCCGGCTTCCCGCCGGCCGGCTGCGATGTTGCCACCGCGTCGGGCTCGTCCGCGGGCGGCGGCGCGGACTCGTCCCGCCCCGAGGGTTCCGTTGGTTCCGGCGAAGCCGGCGGCGGCGGTCCGAGTTCGACCGTAACGGCGCCATAGCGGTCGAGCGCCTCCCCGGCCGGCGCGAGGAAGAAGATATAGACGAACGCGCCGACCAGAAGGGCCAGCAGAGCGGACCACGCCACCACGAGGCGCCCGCGGCCCGATGCCTCGTTCTCGGGCGGGGGGTCGTCGTCACGCACGCGCTGCTCCCTTCCTCCGGCCCGCCGGGCGATCGTCCCGGATCAGTTGGTCATGCGGCTGGTGAAGAGCTGCAGACCACGCAGCAGGTCGACGGCGCGGGAAAGCTGATAGTCCTCGCGAAGCTGGGCCGCCTCGGCCTTCTCTTCCGTCTGCGGCTCCGCTGACTCCGTCTCGCCGGCCGGATCCTCGCCCTGCCCGTTCTCCAGTGCGCCGCGGAGATCGGCTTCGCGCCGGACGTCGCTCTGTTCACGCAGCTCGACGGTGGCCTGCTTGACCTCGATGTCCGGGGCGATGCCCTTCGCCTGGATCGACCGTCCCGAGGGCGTGTAGTAGCGGGCGGTCGTCAGCCGCATGGCGCCGTGGCCGGGCAGCGGGATGATGGTCTGCACCGAGCCCTTGCCGAAGCTGCGGGTGCCCAGGACGATAGCGCGCCGATGGTCCTGCAAGGCGCCGGCGACGATCTCCGAGGCCGAGGCGGAGCCGCCGTTGATCAGCACGACCAGCGGCGTCCCCTTGGTGAGGTCGCCGGCGTCGGCGTTGTAGCGTTGGCTGTCCTCGGCGTCGCGCCCGCGGGTGGAGACGATCTCCCCCTGGTCGAGGAAGGTGTCGGTCACCGAGATCGCCTGTTCCAGCAGGCCGCCGGGGTTGTTGCGCAGGTCCAGCACGAAGCCTTGCAGGTCGTCGCCCAGGTTCTTGCCAATCTCCTGGATCTTCGCCTCCAGCCCCGGCTGGGTCTGCTCGTTGAAGGTGGTGATGCGCAGATAGCCGACATTGCCGAAGGTCTTCGCCCGCACCGACTCGATCGTGATCTTGTCGCGCGTGATCGAGACGTCGAAGGGCTCCTTGTCGCCCCGCTTCACGGTCAGATCGATGTCGGTGCCGACCTTGCCGCGCATCTTGTCCACGGCCTCGGACAGGGTCAGCCCCATGACCGACTCGCCGTCCAGCGCGATGATCAGGTCGCCGGCCTGGATCCCCGCCCGAGCGGCCGGCGTGTCGTCGATCGGCGAGACCACCTTGACCAGGCCGTTCTCCATCGTGACCTCGATGCCCAGACCGCCGAATTCGCCCTTGGTCTGGACCTGCATGTCCTTGAAGTTGTCCCGGCTGAGGTAGCTGGAATGCGGGTCCAGCGAACTGAGCATGCCGCGGATGGCCGATTCGACAAGCTTTTGATCACCGACCTTTTCCACGTAGTCGGCGCGCACGCGCTCGAAGACGTCGCCGAAGAGCTTCAACTGCCGGTAGGTATCCGAGCGGTTGCCCTCATCGTCGGCTGCCTGTATCGCAGCCGGCGTGAAGGCGAGGAAAGCGGCGGCCGCAAGCGCCGCCAGTCGCAATTTACGCATTAGCCTCGCACCTTGTCGCCGATTTGTGCCAGCCACGGCAGCGGATTGATCGGCCGCCCCGTGCGCCTGAGTTCCACGTAGAGTTCCGGAGTCCGCGTCGGGGCGTTTCCCATGACACCCACGGGTTCGCCGGCCAGCACCCATTGGCCCACGATCGCATCTATGCGTTCAAGCCCGGCAAGCAAAGTATGATATCGGCTGCCGTGTTCGATGATCAAGATACGCCCGTAGCCCTTGAAGGGGCCGGCATAGACCACCTGTCCGTCGTAGGGTGCAACCACCTGGGCCTCGGGGCGGGTGGCGATCACGATCCCCTTGGCGTTGCTGGTGCCGCCGGCCAACGTGATTCGCTCGCCATAGCGGGTCACGATGTCCCCGCGCGCGGGCATGCGCAGGCTGGCCCGGCGATCGGGAAACGCCCGGATGTCGGCCGGCCGGCTGAGTTGCGCCGCCGCCTGGCCCGACGGCCGCGACGGCGGCGTGTCCTCGCCGGCGGCGTTGCGGGAGGCCGTGGCGGTTGGCGGCGCGGCCCCCGTGTCGGCCGGCCGGTTCCCGCCCGATCCGGCCTGGCCCT
>CAZLNO010000034.1:0-23214 GCA_964561005.1 uncultured Rhodovibrionaceae bacterium
CGTGTTCTCGATTTCGGGGCGCGGGACGGTTGTGACGGGCCGCGTGGAGCAGGGGACGATCAAGACCGGCGAGGAGGTCGAGATCGTCGGTCTGAAGAAGACGCGCAAGACGGTTGTGACCGGCGTGGAGATGTTCCGCAAGCTGCTGGACCGCGGCGAGGCGGGCGACAACATCGGTGCGCTGCTGCGCGGCGTGGCGCGCGACGAGGTGGAGCGCGGCCAGGTTCTGGCGAAGCCGGGGACGATCACGCCGCACACGAAGTTTTCCTGCGAGGCGTACATCTTGACGAAGGACGAGGGTGGCCGGCACACGCCGTTCTTCACGAACTACCGCCCGCAGTTCTACTTCCGGACGACGGACGTCACCGGTGTGGTGACGCTGCCGGAGGGCACGGAGATGGTGATGCCGGGCGACAACGTGAACATGAACGTGGAGCTGATCGCGCCGATCGCCATGGACGAGGGCCTGCGCTTCGCCATCCGCGAGGGCGGCCGCACCGTCGGCGCCGGCGTCGTCTCCAAGATCATCGAGTAGACACATGACGCGAACTGGCGCCGCGGCGCCTGACAGGGGCGCCGCGGCGCTGTTTTCGCAAACGGGTGGCGATCAATGGAAAGCCAAAATATTCGCATCCGCTTGAAGGCGTTCGAACACCGGGTGCTCGATCAGTCGACGTCGGAGATCGTGAACACCGCCAAGCGGACGGGTGCGCGGGTGCGTGGGCCGATACCGCTGCCCACGCGGATCGAGCGCTACACCGTGCTGCGCTCGCCGCACATCGACAAGAAGAGCCGCGAACAGTTCGAGATTCGCACGCACAAGCGGCTGCTGGACATCGTCGATCCCACGCCGCAGACCGTGGACGCGCTGATGAAGCTCGACCTGGCGGCCGGCGTGGACGTCGAGATCAAGCTGAAGGGGTAGGGCGATGCGGACCGGCATCCTTGCACAGAAGGTCGGCATGACCCGCATCTTCACCGACGCCGGGGAGCACGTCCCGGTGACCGTGCTGAAGGTGGACGATTGTCAGGTCGTAGCCGTGCGCACCGAGGAGAAGGACGGCTACAATGCCGTGCAGCTCGGCGCGGGCAAGGCCAAGGCGAAAAACGTGTCCAAGCCCCTGCGCGGGCATTTCGCCAAGGCCAAGGTGACGCCGAAGGCGAAGCTTGCGGAGTTCCGCGTCTCGGCCGACGCCCTGCTGGAGCCTGGGCAGGAGATCAGCGCGGCGCACTTCGTGCCCGGACAGCGGGTCGATGCGCGCGGCGTGACCATCGGCCGCGGCTTCCAGGGCGCGATGAAGCGGCACAACTTCGCGGGCCTGCGCGCCAGCCACGGCGTGTCCGCGGTGCACCGCTCGATGGGTTCGACCGGCCAGATGCAGGACCCCGGCAAGGTCTTCAAGGGCAAGAAGATGCCGGGCCACATGGGCGCGCGGAACGTCACGACGCAGAACCTGGAAGTGCTGCGCGTCGATCCGGAGAAGAACCTGATCCTGGTCAAGGGGCACGTGCCCGGCCACGAGGGCGGCTGGCTGCGGCTCAGCGACGCCGTCAAGCGGCCGCTGCCCGAGGGCGCGCCTTATCCGGCCGCGCTGCGCGAGGCCGCGGCCGCCGGAGGCGACGACGCCGGCCAGGGCGAAGAACAGAAGGACGCATAAGTCATGAAGTGCCCGGTCACGACGCTCGACAACAGGCCGAATGGGGAGATCGAGCTCAGCGACGCGGTCTTCGGATTGCCGGTGCGCGACGACATCCTGGCTCGCGTGGTGAAATGGCAGCTCGCCAGGCGGCGGCGCGGCACCGCATCGACCAAGACCCGCGGCGAGGTGCAAGGCTCGACTCGCAAGATCTACCGACAGAAGGGGACCGGCCGTGCCCGTCACGGCTCGATCCGCGCCAACATCTTCCGCGGCGGCGGCGTGGCGCACGGCCCGCGACCGCGCAGCCACGCCTTCGACCTGCCGAAAAAGGTCCGTCGCCTGGGCCTGAAGACGGCGCTGTCGGCCAAGGCCGCCGAGGGTAGGCTGATCGTGCTGGAGGAGGCCAAGGCCGAGAGTCCCCGAACGAAGGAGCTGAAGAAGCGCTTGGACGAGCTCGGCCTGTCCTCCGCGCTGATCGTCGCCGGCGAGTCGCTGGACGACAACTTCTCGCTCGCGGCGCGCAACCTCGTGGGGATCGACGTGCTGCCGCAGATCGGGACGAACGTCCACGACATCCTGCGCCACGACCATCTCGTGCTGACCAAGGAAGCCGTGCAAGCGCTGGAGGCGCGACTGACATGAGCAGCGGCCGCATCTACAAGCCGAGCCAGGTGAAACTCTCGCGGGCGCAGATGTACGACATCATCCGCGCGCCGGTAATCACCGAGAAGTCGACCCTGGGTGGCGAGCACAACCAGGTCACCTTCAAGGTGCCGCTGGCGGCGTCGAAGCCGGAGATCAAGGTCGCCGTGGAGACGCTGTTCGGCGTGAAGGTGAAGAACGTGAACACGCTGCGGCAGAAGGGCAAGGTCAAGCGCTTCCGCGGGATCACCGGCCGGCGCTCCGACTACAAGAAGGCCTTCGTCACGCTGGAGGAAGGCCACAGCATCGATGTGACGACGGGGATTTAAGCCATGGCGCTGAAGACCTATAATCCGGTCACGCCCAGCCAGCGCCAGCTGGTCACGGTCGACCGCAAGAATCTTTGGAAAGGCGCGCCGGTCAAGCGCCTGACCGAGGGGCTGACCAAGTCGGGCGGGCGCAACAACGCCGGCCGGATCACCGCGCGCCGGCGCGGCGGCGGGCACAAGCGGACCTACCGCCTGATCGACTTCAAGCGGCGCAAGTTCGACGTGCCGGCCACGGTGTCGCGGATCGAGTACGACCCGAACCGCACGGCCTTCATCGCGCTGCTGGACTATGAGGACGGCGAGCAGGCCTACATCCTGGCGCCGCAGCGGCTGCGGGTCGGCGACAAGGTGGTGGCGGGCGAGAAGACCGACGTGAAGCCCGGCAACGCCATGCCGCTGAGGTCGGTGCCCGTCGGCACGATCGTGCACAACATCGAGATGAAGCCCGGCAAGGGCGGCCAGTTCGCGCGGGCGGCGGGCAGCTACGTGCAGTTGGTCGGGCGCGACGGCGGCTTCGCCCTGCTGCGCATGGCCTCCGGCGAGGTCCGCATGGTGCGCGGCGAGTGCATGGCCACGATCGGCGCGGTGTCGAACCCGGACCACGCCAACATCAACAAGGGCAAGGCCGGCCGCAACCGGTGGCTCGGCCGGCGCCCGGCGGTGCGCGGCGTGGCCATGAACCCCATCGACCACCCGCACGGCGGCGGCGAGGGCCGCACCTCCGGCGGCCGACACCCGGTCACGCCTTGGGGCAAGCCGACCAAGGGTGCGAAGACGCGGAAGAACAAGAAGACGGACGCGTTGATCGTGCGCCGTCGACAGAAGAAACGCAGTTAACGGAGGGCGATCTTGGCGCGCTCGGTTTGGAAGGGTCCGTTCGTCGACGGCTATCTGCTGAAAAAGGCGGAGGCCGCGCGGGCGAAGGGCCGCAACGAGATCATCAAGACCTGGTCGCGGCGCTCGACGATCATGCCCCAGTTCGTGGGCCTGACCTTCGGCGTCCACAACGGCAAGAAGTTCCTGCCCGTGCTGGTCACCGAGCACATGGTTGGGCACAAGTTCGGCGAGTTCGCGCCGACGCGGACCTTCCACGGGCACGCGGCGGACAAGAAGGCGAAGAGGAGATAAGCCATGGGCAAGCCCAAGGCCGCTCGCCCGGTCGCCGAGACCGAAGCGCAGGCGATGGCGCGCACGCTGCGGATCTCGCCGCGCAAGCTCAACCTCGTCTGCGGCCTGATCCGGGGCAAGGACGCGGAGCGCGCGTTGGCCGAGCTGTCGTTCTCCAAGCGGCGTATCGCCGGCGAGGTGAAGAAGGTGCTGCAATCGGCGATCGCCAACGCCGAGAACAACCATCAGCTCGATGTCGACCGGCTGTATGTCTCGGAGGCCTCGGTCGGGAAGTCGCTAACGATGAAGCGGATGCGCCCGCGCGCCCGCGGTCGCGTGGGACGGATCGACAAGCCGTTCAGCCGACTGACGGTGGTGGTGCGCGAGCGCAAGGAGCACGCTGAGTAATGGGCCAGAAAATCAATCCGACCGGATTCCGCCTCGGGATCAACCGGACCTGGGATTCGCGCTGGTTCGCGGCGCGCAAGCAGTACGGCAACCTCCTGCACGAGGACCTGGAGCTGCGGCGCTACCTGAAGAACCGGCTGAAGCAGGCCGGCGTGGCGCGCATCATCATCGAGCGGCCGGCGAAGAAGGCCCGGATCACGATCCACACGGCGCGGCCCGGCGTGATCATCGGCAAGAAGGGCGCGGACATCGAGAAGCTGCGCCAGGACCTGCAGAAGCGCACGGGCAGCGACGTGCAGCTTAACATCGTCGAGATCCGCAAGCCGGAGACCGAGGCGATCCTGGTGGCCGAGAACATCGCCGGGCAGCTTGAGCGACGGGTTGCCTTTCGCCGGGCCATGAAGCGGGCGGTGCAATCGGCGCTGCGCCTGGGCGCCCAGGGCATCCGGATCACCTGTTCCGGTCGTCTGGGCGGAGCCGAGATCGCGCGCACGGAATGGTACCACGAAGGCCGCGTGCCGCTGCACACGCTGCGCGCCGACATCGATTTCGGCGAGGCGACGGCGAAGACGGCCTATGGCACCTGTGGCGTGAAGGTCTGGGTCTTCAAGGGCGAGATCCTGGCGCACGACCCGATGGCGCAGGACAAGCGCCTGCAGGAGAGCCAGCCGAGCCGCTGAGGGCGGACAAGAGTGAAACGCGGGAGTCGAGGAATCGGCCGCCATGCAACAGCCGAAACGAACGAAGTATCGCAAGCAGCAAAAGGACAAGTCGAAGCTCCGCGGCGTGGCCAAGGGCGGCACGCAGCTCAACTTCGGCAAGTACGGCCTGAAGGCCGAGACCGGCTCGCGGGTGTCGGCGCGCCAGATCGAGGCGGCGCGCCGCGCCGTCACGCGCCACATGCGGCGTGTCGGGAAGCTCTGGATCCGCGTCTTCCCGGACGTGCCGGTGACGGAGAAGCCGGCCGAGGTGCGCCAGGGCAAGGGCAAGGGCACCGTTGAATGGTGGGCCGCGCGGGTGCATCCGGGGCGCGTGCTGTTCGAGCTGGACGGCGTGCCGCAGGAGGTGGCGGAGGAAGCCTTCCGCCTGGCCTCGGCCAAGCTGCCGGTGAAGACGAAGTTCATCACGCGTTTGGAGGGCTGAGGCGATGAAGGCCGCCGATCTGCGTGCGAAGACCGTGGACGAGCTGAAGGAGCAGCTCCTGCAGCTCAAGAAGGAGCAGTTCAACCTGCGCTTTCAGAAGGCGAGCGGTCAGCTTGAGAACACCGCCCGCGTGCGCCAGGTGCGGCGCGACATCGCGCGCATCAGGACGCTGCTGGCGGAGAAACGGACAGTGGCAGAGCAGGAGACTTAAGGCATGCCGCGGCGAATTCTGCAGGGCCGGGTGGTCTCTGACAAGGCGGACAAGACCATTCAGGTGCTGGTCGAGCGCCGGGTCAAGCATCCGCTCTACAAGAAGTTCATCAAGAACTCGAAGCGGTATGCCGCGCACGACGCGGAGAACCGTTTCAAGGTGGGCGACTTCGTCCGCATCCGGGAATGTGCTCCTTATTCCAAGCGCAAGCGGTGGGAAGTCATTCCGGACAACGAGAGCGCGAGCTAGGCGCTCCAGACCAGGAAGGGACGTAATCCGATGATCCAGATGCAGACCCAGCTGGACGTCGCTGACAACTCCGGGGCCCGCCGCGTGCAGTGCATCAAGGTGCTCGGTGGCTCGAAGCGCACGTCGGCCAGCATCGGCGATATCATTGTCGTGTCCGTGAAGGAGGCCATTCCCCGCGGTCGCGTCAAGAAGGGCGACGTCCATCGTGCCGTGATCGTGCGGACGGCGAAGGAGATCAAGCGGCCCGACGGGACCGCGATCCGCTTCGACCGCAACGCGGCCGTGCTGCTCAATCGCCAGAACGATCCGATCGGCACGCGCATCTTCGGTCCGGTCACGCGCGAGCTGCGCGCCAAGAAGTTCATGAAGATCATCTCCCTGGCGCCCGAGGTGCTGTGATGGCGAGCAAGATCAAGAAAGGCGACAAGGTGGTCGTCCGGACCGGCCGCGACCGGGGCAAGAGCGGCGAGGTCCTGAAGGTCCTGCCCAAGGAGGACCGGCTGATCGTGCAGGGCGTGAACGTCGTCAAGCGCCATCAGCGGCCTTCGATGCGCAGCCAGGGCGGCATCGAGGAGAAGGAGGCGCCGATCCACGTCTCCAACGTCGCGATGGCCGATCCCAAGGACGGCAAGCCCACCCGGGTCGGGTTCACCCGGCTGGACGACGGCCGCAAGGTGCGCGTCGCCCGGCGCTCGGGTGAGACGATCGACCGCTGATGGATGGAGCAGGAGCCATGGCGGCGCGACTGAAAGAGCATTATGAAACGACGCTGCGCAAGCAGCTCAGCGAGCAGTTCGGCTACGAAAACCCCATGCAGGTCCCGCGGCTGGAGAAGGTCGTGGTCAACATGGGCGTTGGCGAGGCGGTCGGCGACCAGAAGAAGGTCAACGCGGCGGCTCAGGAGCTGAGCCGGATCACCGGCCAGAAGGCCGTGGTGACCCGGGCCAAGAAGTCGATCGCCGGCTTCAAGGTGCGCCAGGGGATGCCGATCGGCTGCAAGGTGACGCTACGGCGCGAGCGCATGTACGAGTTCCTGGACCGGCTGGTCACCATCGCGCTGCCGCGGGTGCGGGACTTCCGCGGGGTGTCGCCCAAGAGCTTCGACGGCCGGGGCAACTATGCGATGGGCCTGAAGGAACAGATCGTCTTTCCGGAGATCGAGTACGATCAGGTGGACGACATTCGGGGCATGGACATCGTGATCTGCACGACGGCGAAGACCGACGAGGAGGCGCGTGCGCTCCTCAAGGGCTTCGACATGCCGTTCCAGAGCTGAGCGGCAACGAGGAGAGTTTCGAAGATGGCGAAGAAGAGCTCCATCGAGACCAACAAGAGGCGCGCGCGCATGGCCAAGCGCTATGCGGCGAAGCGGGAACGGCTGAAGGCCCAGGTGCGCGACACCTCCCTGCCGCCGGAGGAACGCTTCCAGGCGACGCTCGATCTGGCCAAGCTGCCGCGCAACTCGGCCCCCAGCCGGGTGGTGAACCGCTGCGAGCTGACCGGCCGGCCGCGGGCGTACTACCGGAAGTTCCGGCTGTCCCGGATCGCGCTGCGCGAGCTGGCGTCAGTCGGGCAGATCCCCGGCATGGTGAAGTCGAGCTGGTAAGGGAGAGGAGCGCCGCATCATGGCAATGAGCGACCCGCTCGGGGATCTGCTGACCCGGATCCGCAATGGGCAGCAGGCCAACAAGGGCACGATCAAGGCCCCCGGCTCGCGTCTGCACTGCAACGTGCTGGAGGTCCTCAAGCGCGAGGGCTACATCCGCGGCTACGAGCTCGAGGATCAGCGCAAGGGCGTGCGGGAGGTCCGCATCGAGCTGAAGTACAACGAGGGCGAGCCGGTCATCCAGGAGATCGCCCGCGTGTCCCGGCCGGGCCGGCGCGTGTACTCCAAGATCAGGGAGCTGCCGCGCGTCTACAACGGCCTTGGCATCACCATCCTGTCGACGCCGCAGGGCGTGCTCTCGGACGCCGAGGCGCGCGCGGCGAATGTCGGCGGCGAAGTGCTCTGCCGCGTGTTCTAAGGCAAAGAGGCAGTCGATCATGTCCCGCGTAGGCAAGAACCCGGTCAAGGTGCCCGAGGGCGTCGAGTTGAAGGTCGAGGCCGACCGTATCGTCGCGAAGGGCAAGCTGGGCGAGCTCTCGGCTCCGGTGAACGACCTGGTGAAGACGAAGCTGACGGACGGCGAGTTCACCGTGGAGCCGGTCAACGACTCCAACAAGGCCCGCGCCATGTGGGGGACGACGCGCGCGAACGTCCAGAACATGGTCACCGGAGTCTCCCAGGGCTTCAAGAAGGAGCTGGAACTGGTGGGCGTCGGCTATCGCGCCCAGGTGCAGGGCAGCAACCTGAAGCTGGAGCTGGGCTTCAGCCACGACATTCTCTACCCGATCCCGGAGGGAATCTCGATCGCCTGCGCGCGGCCGACCCAGATCACCATTTCCGGGGCGGACAAGCAGCAGGTGGGCCAGATCGCCGCGGAGATCCGCGCATTCCGGCCGCCGGAGCCCTACAAGGGCAAGGGCGTCAAGTACGCCAACGAGCAGATCCTGCGGAAAGAAGGCAAGAAGAAGTAGAGCCATGCTGAGTGCACGGGACCTGAGGGAGCGGCGCAAGATTCGCGTCCGCTCCAGCATCCGGAAGAACAGCGGGGCCAGGCCGCGGCTGTCGGTCTTCCGGTCCAACAAGCACATCTACGCGCAGGTCATCGACGACGCCAAGGGCGCCACGCTGGCGCACGCCTCGACGGTCGATCCCGACCTGCGCGCGCAGCTCCGCACCGGCGCCGACACGGCGGCGGCGTCGGCCGTCGGCAAGCTGATCGCCGAGCGCGCCCGCAAGGCCGGCGTCGACGAGGTCGTCTTCGACCGCGGCGGCTACATCTATCATGGCCGCGTGCAGGCCCTGGCCGACGGCGCGCGCGAAGGCGGCCTTTCGTTCTAGGAGAGTGAGGATTCGATGGCACGCAGCGACAGACAGGATCGCCGCGAAGAGAGCGAGCTGATCGAGAAGCTCGTTCATATCAACCGCGTCGCCAAGGTCGTCAAGGGCGGCCGCCGCTTCGGCTTTGCGGCGCTGGTCGTGGTGGGCGACGGCAAGGGCCGCGTGGGGTACGGCAACGGCAAGGCGCGCGAGGTGCCGGAGGCGATCCGCAAGGCGACGGAGCAGGCCAAGCGCACCATGATCCGCGTGCCGCTGCGCGAGGGCCGGACGCTGCATCACGACATCCCCGGCCATTTCGGCGCCGGGCAGGTGATCATGCGCGCGGCGCCGGCGGGCACGGGAATCATCGCTGGCGGTCCCATGCGCGCGATCTTCGAGGCGCTGGGCGTGCACGACGTCGTGGCGAAGTCGAACGGGACGCAGAACCCGCACAACATGATCAAGGCGGCGATGGAGGGCCTGCGCCGCTGCCGCAGCCCGCGTCAGGTCGCCCAGCGTCGGGGCAAGAAGGTCTCCGAGATCGTGGGTCGCCGCGAGGGCGCCCAGACCAGCGGGGAGTAACCGATGGCCGAGCAGAAGAAGACGATCAAGGTCACCCAGATCCGCTCCGGCGCCCACCGGCTGCCGAAGCAACGGGCAACGCTGCGGGGTCTGGGGCTGACCCGGATGGGCCGCACGCGGGTGCTTGAGGATACGCCCGCCGTGCGCGGCATGATCAACAAGGTCAGCCACCTCGTCCGCGTCGAGGAGGCGGACTGAAACGCCCGGTTGTGGGCGAACGCCGCAGCGGGCGCGACCGCGCCCGCGGAGTCACGAGGCGAAGCCG
Source organism: uncultured Rhodovibrionaceae bacterium (assembly GCA_964561005.1). GTDB lineage: Bacteria > Pseudomonadota > Alphaproteobacteria > Kiloniellales > Rhodovibrionaceae > CAZLNO01. The sequence continues at coordinate 9,500 of CAZLNO010000034.1, forward strand.
GCCTTGCACGGCGCAAGCGGCCGGCCGATCTGTTCACAGGATGGCGAGGCGATGAAGCTCAACGAGATTCGCGACAACGAGGGCGCCCGACACGCGCCCAAACGCCGCGGGCGCGGCATCGGCTCGGGGCTGGGCAAGACCTCGGGCAAAGGCCATAAGGGTCAGAAGGCGCGGCGCGGCGTGGCGCTGCACGCCTTCGAGGGCGGCCAGATGCCGCTGCACCGCCGCGTGCCGAAGCGCGGCTTCAACAACATCTGGGCCAAGGAGTTCGCCGAGGTGAACCTGGACCAGCTCCAGAAAGCGGTCGATGCCGGGCGCCTCGACCCCGGCCGGCCCGTGGACGCCGCGAAGGTGCGCGAGGCGGGAATCGTCAAGCGGACCCGCGACGGGGTGCGTGTGCTCGGCCGCGGCGAGCTGAAAACGAAGCTGGATCTGGTGGTCGCCGGCGCCTCGAAGCCGGCCAGGGCGGCGATCGAGGCGCAGGGCGGCTCGGTCACGATCGAGAACGCCGAGAAGCTGGCTGCGGCGGAAGCCCGCAAGACCAAGCGCCGCAAGGCCACGCCGGACACCGCGGACTGATCGTCGGGCCCGGCGTCGTCGTGGCGCCGGGCCGTCGTCGTCAACAGCGTCCGAGGAACGGGAAGCGCAGATGGCATCCGCCGCCGAACAACTCGCCGCCAACATGAACCTCGGGGCCTTCGCCAAGGCGACGGACCTGAAGAAGCGCCTTTGGTTCACGTTGGGCGCGCTCGTGATCTACCGGCTGGGCACCTACATCCCGGTGCCCGGCATCGATCCCGCCGCGCTGGAGCAGATCTTCCAGCAGCAGGCGCAGGGCATGCTGGGCATGTTCGACATGTTCGCCGGCGGCTCGCTGGGGCGCATGACGATCTTCGCCCTCAGCATCATGCCCTACATCTCGGCGGCGATCATCATGCAGCTCCTGACGGCAGTGTCGCCGACGCTGGAGCAGCTCAAGAAGGAAGGCGAGACCGGCCGCAAGAGGATCAACCAGTACACCCGCTACGGCACGGTGCTGCTGGCGGCCGTGCAGGCCTACGGCATTGCCGTGGGCCTGGAGGGCATGCGCGGCCCGGCGGGCGAGTCGGCGGTGATCGATCCGGGGCTGTTCTTCCGGGTCACCACCGTCATCACCCTCACCGGCGGCACCATCTTCCTGATGTGGCTGGGCGAGCAGATCACCCAGCGGGGCGTGGGCAACGGCATTTCGCTGATCATCTTCTCGGGCATCGTGGCGAACCTGCCCAGCGCCATCGCCAGCACGCTGGAGCTGGGCCGGACCGGGGCGCTATCGAGTGGCGTCATCATGTTCGTCCTGGTGATGGCGGTCGTGGTCATCGCCTTCATCGTGTTCGTCGAGCGGGCGCAGCGGCGGCTGGTGGTGCAGTATCCCAAGCGCCAGGCCGGCAACAAGATGTTCGGGGGCGAGCAGTCGCACCTGCCGATCAAGCTGAACTCGGCCGGAGTGATTCCGCTGATCTTCGCCTCGTCGCTGCTGCTGATGCCGCTGACCATGGCCGGCTTTTCCGGCGCGGGCGGACCGGAGTGGCTGACCTCGATCACGGCGCTCCTGGGCCGCGGGCAGCCGCTGTACTACGTGCTCTATGTCTCGCTGATCATCTTCTTCGCGTTCTTCTATACCTCGATCGTGTTCAATCCGGAGGACACGGCCGACAACCTGAAGAAGCACGGGGGCTTCATCCCGGGTATCCGGCCCGGCAAGAACACCGCGACCTACATTCACTACATTCTGATGCGGCTGACGGCCGTGGGAGCGGTCTATCTGGCGCTGGTCGCCATGCTGCCGGAGATCCTGATCGCGCAATACAACGTGCCGTTCTACTTCGGCGGGACGAGCCTGCTGATCGTCGTCTCGGTCACGATGGACACCGTGGCGCAGATCCATTCCCACTTGCTGGCGCACCAGTACGAGGGCCTGATTCGGAAATCGCGGCTGAAGGGGAGGCGCGGATGAACATCATTCTGCTTGGACCGCCGGGCGCCGGGAAGGGGACCCAGGCGAAGCGGCTGGAGGACGCCTTCGGGATTCCGCAGCTTTCGACCGGCGACATGCTGCGCGCGGCGGTCAAGTCGGGCAGCGAGCTGGGCCAGAAGGCCAAGAAGGTGATGGACGCCGGCGAGCTGATGCCCGACGACCTGATGGTCCAGATGATCGAGGAGCGGATCCAGCAGCCGGACTGCGCCGAGGGCTTCATCCTCGACGGCTTTCCGCGCACCGTGGCGCAGGCGGAGGCCCTGGACGACATGCTGGCGCGCCTCGGCACGCAGCTCGACGCGGTGATCGAGCTGAAGGTGGACGAGGAGGCGCTGGTCGAGCGGATCACCGGACGCTATTCCTGTGCCAACTGCGGGGCCGGCTATCACGACAGGTTCCAGACCCCCAAGGTGGCCGGCGTCTGCGACTCCTGCGGCGGCACGGAGTTCAAGCGGCGCGACGACGATAACGAGGCGACCGTCCGGGCCCGCCTCGAAGCCTACCGGCAGCAGACCGCGCCGATCCTGCCCTATTACGAGAAGAAGGGCATCCTGAAGCAGGTCGACGGCATGGCCGACATCGACGAGGTGACGAAACAACTCAAGACGATCGTCGAGGGCATACGACAGACCGGCTGACGCCGGGTTGACACCGGAACGACCGCATTTATATTGCAGGTTCCCCGGTGCCGGCGCGACCGGACCCGTCGTGTTTGTCCAGACAATCAGGCAATGAACGGGCGAGAGAGATTAAGGAGACCGCCACGTGGCACGTATTGCGGGCGTCAACATCCCGACCCAGAAGCGGGTGCCGATCGCGTTGACCTACATCCACGGGATCGGTCACACGCAGGCGAACAAGATCTGCGACAAGCTGGGCATCCCGGTTTCGCGTCGCGTGAACGACCTGACCGAGGACGAGGTGGTTCGCATCCGCGAGACCATCGACCAGGACTATACCGTCGAGGGCGACCTGCGGCGCGAGACCGCGATGAACATCAAGCGCCTGATGGATCTGGGGTGCTATCGCGGCTTGCGCCATCGCAAGGGGCTGCCGGTGCGCGGCCAGCGCACCCACACCAACGCCCGGACCCGCAAGGGGCCGGCGAAGGCGATCGCCGGCAAGAAGAAGCCCGGCAGGAAGTAGACTCCCTCTTTTAGGACGATCGGCCCGCCCGTCGGCGGGCGGAACGCAAGCGAAAGGCGGCGACGAACGGCATGGCGAAGGCAACGCAAGGGCGACTGCGCAAGCGCGAGAAGAAGAACATCACCTCGGGCATCGCGCACGTGAGCGCCACGTTCAACAACACGATGGTGATGATCACCGATGTCCAGGGCAACGCGATCTCCTGGGCGACGTCCGGCATGATGGGCTTCAAGGGGTCGCGCAAGTCGACGCCCTACGCCGCCCAGGTCGCGGCCGACAACGCCGGCCGCAAGGCCCAGGAGCACGGCATGAAGACCCTGGAGGTGAACGTGAAGGGCCCCGGGTCCGGCCGGGAGTCCGCGCTGCGGGCGCTGCAGGCCTGCGGATTTTCGATCACGGCGATCCGGGACGTGACGCCGATCCCGCACAATGGCTGCCGGCCGCCCAAGCGGCGGCGCGTCTAGCCCCGAGACGGGATTGCAGAGCCGTCGGCGGCGTTGCCCGATCCGCGGGCGGCGCCGGTGCGCGAGCGCCGACGGGGGCGGGACCAACGCCCTCGATGCCGACGGATCCTTGACGACAGAAAGTGCGAGGCGCAGCCGTGCTTCAGAAGAACTGGACCGAACTCATCAAGCCGAACAAGCTGGACATCCGTGCCGGCGCCGACCCGAAGCGCTCCGCCAGGGTGGTGGCGGAGCCGCTGGAGCGCGGCTTCGGACTCACGCTAGGCAACTCCCTGCGGCGCGTGCTGCTCAGTTCGCTTCAGGGGGCCGCTGTCACGTCCATCCAGATCGACGGAGTCCTGCACGAGTTCTCGTCGATCCCGGGCGTGCGCGAGGACGTCACCGACATCGTCCTCAACGTGAAGGCCCTGGCCCTGCGCATGGGCGGCGAGGGACCGAAGCGCATGCGCCTGCGGGCCGAAGGCCCCGGCGAGGTCAAGGCGGGGCAGATCGAAACCGGGCACGACATCGAGGTGATGAATCCGAAGCTGGTGATCTGCACCCTGGACGACGGTGCCCGCTTTGACATGGAAATGACCGTGGAGACCGGCAAGGGCTACGTGCCGGGCTCGCAGAACCGGCCCGAGGACGCGCCCATCGGGCTGATCCCGGTGGACGCCGTGTTCTCCCCGGTGCGCAACGTCGCCTACCGGGTGGAGAACTCCCGTGTCGGCCAGGTGACCGACTATGACAAGCTGACCATGGAGGTCGAGACCAACGGCACCGTGAAGCCGGACGATGCCGTGGCGCTGGCGGCGCGCATCCTGCAGGACCAGCTTCAGCTCTTCATCAACTTCGAGGAGCCGCAGCTCCGCCGCGAGGAGGAGGCCGGCAGCGAGTTGCCGTTCAACCGCAACCTCCTGCGCAAGGTGGACGAGCTGGAGCTGTCGGTGCGCTCGGCGAACTGCCTGAAGAACGACAACATCGTCTACATCGGCGACCTGGTGCAGAAGACCGAGGCGGACATGCTCCGCACGCCGAATTTCGGCCGCAAGTCGCTGAACGAGATCAAGGAAGTGCTCTCCCAGATGGGGCTGTCGCTGGGCATGGACGTACCGGGCTGGCCGCCCGACAACATCGAAGAACTGGCCAAGAAGCTGGAAGAGCCCTACTGATGCGGGCTTCGGGCGGCTGACCCCAGGGTCGGCGCCCATCGACGGACGGGGCGGAGAGCGCCCCCACCCGGCGTACCTGGACGCGCCACGACAGACGCGTCCGCGGCGTCGGGAATCGCGATCGGTCTCGCGCGCGAGATCGGGGCACACACGGAGGACGAACACGGGAACCCCGGCGGGTCCGCGCGGACCCGGTACATCGAGGAGCTAAAGTCATGCGCCACGCCCACGCCGGTCGCAAGCTGAACCGGACCAGCAGCCACCGCAAGGCCATGTTCGCCAACATGGCGAGCTCGTTGATCAAGCACGAGCAGATCGTCACCACGCTGCCCAAGGCGAAGGAACTGCGCCGGGTGGCCGACAAGCTGATCACGCTGGGCAAGAAGGGCGACCTGGCCTCGCGCCGCCGGGCGGCCGCGCAGCTCCGCGACGAGCGGATGGCGAAGAAGCTCTTCGACGTCCTCGGACCGCGCTACCAGAACCGCAACGGCGGCTACACCCGCGTCCTCAAGGCCGGCTTCCGCTATGGCGACATGGCGCCGATGGCGGTCATCGAGCTGGTGGACCGCGATCCTTCGGCCAAGGGGACCGACTCCGGGCCGACGGCCGAACAGGAAGAGGGCGAAGAGGAAGAGGAATAACTTGCCCGGCATCCTTTGCGACAGTCATTGCGGCCCCCGAAGCGGGGCCGTATTACTTTGGGCGGTCCGGCCCGCCGCCATTGTGGCGAAAGAGCGGTCCCGTTGCCCGGCCGGCGCACGGCCGGCCGGGCGTTTCGCAAATGTGGGGCGTCGCATGATCCGCGCGCTTGTGCTCATGCTCGCCATCGCGGTGCTGACGACGGCGATGCCCGTCGGGGCGCAGGAGCGTCAGCTTCCCCGGACCGAGGCCGAGATCCGCCTGTCGTTCGCCCCGGTGGTGGAGGCGACGGCGCCCGCGGTCGTGAATATCTACGCCAAGCGGATCGTGGAAGAGCGGGTCGGTTCGCCGTTGTTCAACGACCCCTTCTTCCGGCGCTTCTTCGGCGAGGAATTCGGCTTCGGGCGCAAGCGCCGGCGCGAACAGCGATCCCTGGGCTCGGGCGTGATCCTCGACCCGGACGGCCTGATCGTCACCAACGAGCACGTCATCAAGGGCGCGCAGGAAATCACGGTGGTGCTGGCGGACCGGCGGGAGTTCGAGGCCGAGGTCGCGCTGACCGACGACCGCACGGACCTGGCGGTGTTGCGCATCGATCCCGGCGGCGGGGCGCTGCCGGCGCTGGCGCTGGGGGATTCCGACAGCCTCAAGGTGGGCGATCTCGTGCTGGCGATCGGCAACCCCTTCGGGGTTGGACAGACGGTCACCAGCGGCATCGTCTCCGGCCTGGCGCGCACGACCGTCGGAATCAGCGACTACAGCTTCTTTATCCAGACCGACGCCGCCATCAATCCCGGCAACTCCGGGGGCGCGCTGGTGACCCTGGACGGCAAGCTGGTCGGCATCAACACGGCGATCTTCTCCAGGTCCGGGGGATCGGTGGGGATCGGCTTCGCCATCCCGGCCAACATGGTGCGCACCGTTGTCGAGAGCGTGAAGACGGGCGGAGAGATCGTCCGGCCCTGGCTCGGCTTCACCGGGCAGACGGTGGGCGCCGACCTGGCCGAGGGCCTGGGCCTCGACCGGCCCGGCGGCGCCATCGTGCGCGAGATCTATCCGGGCGGGCCCGCCGACCGGGCCGGGCTGGAACGGGGTGACGTGGTGCGCGAGGCGGCCGGCAAGCCGGTGGAGGACGTCGAGGCATTGCGCTTCCGCGTCGCCACGCGTCCGCCCGGCGACAGTGTCGCCCTGACGGTGGTGCGGTCAGGCGCGGGTCGGGTGCGGGTCGCGCTGCCGCTGGAGCCGCCACCGGAGACCCCGCCGCGCAACGAGACGACGCTGCGCGATCGCACGCCGCTGCAGGGCGCCACGGTGGCCAATCTCTCGCCCGCGCTGGCCGAGGAGCTGGACCGACCGGGTGCGTGGTCCGGCGTGGTGATCCTGAAGGTGGGTGGCGGCAGCCTGGCCCAGCGCTTCGGCTTTCAGTCGGGGGACCAGATTCTGGCGGTCAACGACGACGAGGTGGCCCGCGTCCGGGAGCTGCGGCGCGCGCTCGCGGACGCCGGCGACATCTGGCGGATCAGGTTTCGCCGCGACGGCAAGGTGCGCTCCATCGGCATCCGGCGCTAGGGGCTGGCGCCCGCCGGCAACGAAGGCCACTTACGCGGCATGGACACGCTGTTCGAAAGCCAGGCGCCGCGGCCGCTGGCCGACCGCCTGCGCCCGCGCGCGCTGGACGAGGTGCTGGGCCAGGACCACCTGCTGGCCGACGAGGGCCCGCTGGCGCGGATGGTGGCGCAGCGGCGGCTGGCGTCGATGATCCTCTGGGGGCCGGCCGGCTGCGGCAAGACGACGATCGCCCGCCTGCTGGCCGACGTCAGCGACCTGGCCTTCGAGCCCCTGTCGGCGGTGTTCTCCGGCGTGGCCGATCTGCGCAAGGTGTTCGACCGGGCCCGGCAGCGCCGCGCGCAGGGGCGGGGGACGCTGCTGTTCGTGGACGAGGTGCACCGCTTCAACCGGGCGCAGCAGGACGCCTTCCTGCCCTATGTCGAGGACGGCACCGTCATCCTGGTGGGCGCCACCACGGAGAACCCCTCCTTCGAGTTGAACGCCGCGCTGCTGTCGCGCTGCCAGGTGCTGGTCCTGAAGCGGCTGGACGAGGCGGCGCTGGAAGCGCTGCTGCACCGCGCCGAGCGCGAGGAGGGCCGAACCCTGCCGCTGTCCGGGGAGGCGCGCCAGGCCCTGATCGCCATGGCCGACGGCGACGGGCGCTACGTGCTGAACCTGGCCGAGGCGCTGTTCGAGCTGCCGCGGGACGAGGAGCTGGACACCGAGGCGCTGACGCGCGTCGTGCAGCAGCGCGCGCCGGTCTACGACAAGGCGCAGGAGGGGCACTACAACCTGATCTCGGCGCTGCACAAGTCGCTGCGCGGCTCGGACGCGGACGCGGCGCTGTACTGGTTCGCGCGCATGGTGACCGCCGGCGAGGACCCCAGCTATATCGCCCGGCGCCTGACCCGCTTCGCCAACGAGGACGTCGGCCTGGCCGACCCGCAGGCCACGCACCAGGCGCTCGCGGCCTGGGATGCCTATGATCGGCTGGGCAGCCCCGAGGGGGAGCTGGCGCTGGCGCAGGCGGTGATCTACCTGGCGACCGCGCCGAAGTCCAACGCCGCCTACAAGGCGATCAACGCGGCCTATCGCGCGGCCAGGGAGACCGGCTCGCTGATGCCGCCCAAGCACATCCTGAACGCGCCGACCAAGCTGATGCGCGAGCTGGGCTACGCCAAGGGCTATGCCTACGACCACGACGCGCCGGAGGCCTTCTCGGGCCAGGACTACTTTCCCGACGACCTGGAGCGTCGGCAGTTCTACCGCCCGGTCGAGCGTGGCTTCGAGCGCGAGGTCAAGAAGCGCCTGGACTACTGGGCGCGCCTGCGCGAGCAGCGGCGACGGGACGAAGAGGGCGGCGAGGACTGATCCCCGCCGCCCGGCTTTCCTGGCGATCAGCCGAACAGCTCGGCCGCGGCGGAATCGCTCGGCAAGATGGCGCCCCGCCCCTCGCCGTCGGCGACCGTGGCGCCCTCGACCGTGGTGATGTCGAAGCGCACCGTGTCAGCGCCATCCGGGACATCCGCGATCGGCACGGTCACGAAAATCTCGCCGCCCTGCATTCCGGCCGGCAGGTCTTCGGTGTCTTCGCGCAGCGGCACGACATCGTCTTCCAAGGCGCCCTGGGTGTGCGCCAGGAAGCTGAACAGCACCGTGTCCTCCGGGACGCTGTCCAGCACCACCTCGAACACCATCTGGACAGCGTCGTCCGTGACCTCGGCCACCTCGCCGTCGCGCACCGACAGCGCCGGCAGCGCCGACTCGGAATCCTGGCCGCCCATATCGTCCGCCGGCGCGTCGTCGGATTCATCGTCGCTCGTGTCGTCGTCGACGATCGTGCCGATCGCGGTGCCGTCGGCGACCGCGCCGCCCTGCACGCCGGTCACTTCCAGGACGAAGGCGGCATCGTCCTGGAGCAGCCGCGGGTCGACCTCGACATCCGTCAAGTTCAGCAAGGTGAAGGTATCTCCGGCCGCGATCTCCGCTCGTCCCTCCTGGAGGAGTCGCGGGCCCTCCGACTCTGGCGATCGCAGGCGCAGCTCGTAGGTGAAGGCCACGGGGGCGGCGGCCGGACGGTCGAGGGATGCCAGGAAGCGCAAGGACTGAGTTTCGTCGCCGTTAAACCCGACCACGGTGTCGTTCACCGTAAGCTCCGGCGGACTGCGGTCCGGTCGGATGGTGAGGAGGCCGACATCGCTCTGGCCGGTCTCGCTGGTGATAGAGTAGGCGAGCTTCTGGACCGTGTTGAAACCAGGGTCGGGACGATAGACGATACGACCGTCGTCCAGCACGGTGGCGGTGCCCTGTCGCGGTCCGATCTCGATGGCGACGTCGACCGGGCCCTCGGCGGGCAGGTTGTCGTTGGCCAGGACGTCGATGGTCAACCCCTCGCCGGAGGCGACCCGATCCTCGGATGGGGAGGCGACGTCGTCGCGCGCGATGACCAGCCGTCCTTCGAGAAGGTCGCTGGCCAGCCGCTCGATCTCGTCCGGAGCGATGTCCTCGCCGCTGCGCTCGACCGCTTCGCGGGCCAGGGAGGGATCGAAGACGTCCTGCCGGTCGACGACCTGGCGCAGGAAGCTGGCCCCGGCGCTCACTTTGTTGGCGAGCGTGGTCGCGTCGTTGATTTCGCCATCCTGGGTGTCTTCGTCGTCCGCCACGCCGTCGCGGGCGCCGGAGATGATGTCCATGATGGCGGTGCCGACGAACTCGCCGCGGTCGATCCGCGCCCGGATCTCCGCCGTCCAGAAATCGAGGCCGCCAGCGTCGGGCGCGCGGTCGAACAGGTTTTCGAAGACGCTGGCGACGAAGTCCCGGATCTCGGCGTCGCTGGCCTCGTTGGCGCGCTGCAGGAAGGGGAAGAGCGCCTGCGCCTCCTCGGACAGGGCGAAGCTGCTGGCGATGTCCGCCAGCGTCCGCCCGCCGTTCGTGCCGGCCAGGTCCCGCTCGAGCTGGTCGAGCCAGAAGTCCAGGCCGGCGGGGTCGGGCGCGCGGCCGAAATAGCCGACGTAGATGGCGGTGATCTGCTCTCGAGGGGTGTCAAGCATGGCCGAGTCTCCTACCTGGGTTGCCATGATGGGCGTCGCCGCGCCTTCCTTTTCGGGGGCGTCCGCCTGTGTAGACGAGTCTAATCACAATTTTTGCGTGTCGGCAATTTTAAGGATTTATTGTAAATAACGCCTCCATGATTGACGGAAAAATACATCAAATGCGGCACGGATTGGCGGATTGAGGCTTGGCAGCTTTTGGTTAACGCCGTCAATCGGGATGGACGCTTGCTTGCCAGGGCATGCCACCGCGGCGCCGCGATGCCGGGTCCCGCTCGACCGTGGCGCGCCGCCAGCCTGGCCCGGCGCGACGGCAAGCCCTGCAGGCGGCGTGACCCTGGCATGAATCAGCGCCTGTTGTTTCCAGCGCGCCGGCCGTGCTTTGTACGCAGACAATTCGTCGTGTGGGCTTGGGGTAAGGAGGTTCGGAACACGCATGCTGGATTACACGATGCCGAACCGTGCGAAGGCCGCGCTGCTGACGATCGACGCGCAGCGGGACTACTTCTGCGGCGAATCGCCGGTGAAGACGGCGGACCACGCGCGGGTGCTGCGGCCGCTGGCGCGGCTGGTGTCCGGCGCGCGCGGGCAAGGGCTGCCGATTTTCCACATGGTTCGCTTCTACCGGCCCGACGGCAGCAACGTGGATCTTTGCCGCCGCCGGATGGTCGAGGAAGGCATGCGCGTGCTGATGCCCGGCAGCCTGGGCGCGGAACTGGTGCCTGAAGTGGCGCCCGAGGACGCGCCGCGCCTGGATCCGCACCTGCTGCTCGACGGCGGCGTGCAACACCTCGGCGCGCGGGAGGAGGCGATCTACAAGCCGCGCTGGGGGGCGTTCTACGCCACGGCGCTGGAGGCGCGGCTGTGCGATCTGGGCGTGGACACCCTGATTATCTGCGGCGGCAACTTCACCACCTCCGGGCGGGCGACGGTGCTGGAGGCGAGCGAGCGCGACTTCCGTCCGGTCCTGGTTCCCGACGCGGCCGCGGCGCTGACCGACGACGCCCAGCGCGAGCTGGCGCGCGTGGGCGTCCACCTGATGTCGGTGGACGAATGCCTGGGCTGGCTCACCGGTCAGACCCGGAACGGCGAGATCGGCACCGGCAGCGACGAGGCGGCCCAGGGCCACGCCGCCTAGGACTTGTGCGCGGCAAGCCCGCTAAAGCGGGATATTCGAGTGTTTCTTCCAGGGGTTTGACAGCTTCTTGTCGCGCAGCATCGCCAGCGCGCCGCAGATGCGCCGGCGCGTGCCGTGCGGCATGATGACGTCGTCCAGAAACCCGCGGGAGGCGGCGACGAAGGGATTGGCGAACTTCCGCCGGTACTCCTCGGTTCGCTCCTCCAGCTTCTCCGGGTCCTTGGCCTCCTGGCGGAAGATGATCTCCACCGCGCCCTTCGGCCCCATCACCGCGATCTCGGCCGTCGGCCAGGCGTAATTGAGGTCGCCGCGCAGGTGCTTCGAGCTCATGACGTCGTAGGCGCCGCCATAGGCCTTGCGCGTGATCACCGTGACCTTGGGCACCGTCGCCTCGGCGAAGGCGTAGAGCAGCTTGGCGCCGTGCTTGATGATGCCGCCGTACTCCTGGCTGGTGCCGGGCAGGAAGCCGGGCACGTCCACGAAGGTCAGGATGGGGATGTTGAAGCAATCGCAGAAGCGCACGAAGCGCGCGGCCTTGCGCGCGGAATCGATGTCGAGGCAGCCGGCCAGCACCATCGGCTGGTTGGCGACAATGCCGACGGTGCGCCCTTCCATGCGCGCCAGGCCGATGATGATATTCTTGGCGTAGTCGGGCTGGATCTCGAAGAAGTCCTTCTCGTCGACGACCTTCTCGATCAGCTCCTTCATGTCGTAGGGCTTGTTCGGGCTGGGCGGCACCAGGGTGTCCAGCGACGGCTCCTCGCGGTTCGGAGAGTCATAGCAGGGCCGGACCGGCGGCTGCTCCCGGTTGGAGGCGGGCAGGAAGTCGAAGAAGCGCCGCGTCATCTCCAGCGCCTCGACGTCGTTGTCGAAGGCCAGGTCGGCGACGCCGGACCGGCTGGTGTGCGTGATCGCGCCGCCCAGTTCCTCGGGCGTGACCGTCTCGTGGGTGACCGTCTTCACCACCTCGGGGCCGGTGACGAACATGTACGAGCTGTCCTTCACCATGAAGATGAAGTCCGTCATCGCCGGGGAGTACACCGCGCCCCCGGCACAGGGGCCCATGATGACCGAAAGTTGCGGGACGACGCCCGAGGCGTCGACGTTGCGCTGGAAGACCTCGGCATAGCCGGCCAGGGAGTCGACACCCTCCTGGATGCGGGCGCCGCCGGAATCGTTCAGCCCGATGACCGGCGCGCCCACCTGGAGTGCCTTGTCCATGATCTTGCAAATCTTCCGGGCGTGCGATTCCGACAGCGAGCCGCCGAAGACCGTGAAGTCCTGGCTGAACACGAAGACCAGCCGACCGTTGATGGTGCCGTGGCCGGTGACGACGCCGTCGCCCGGGACCCGGTTGTCGGCCATGCCGAAGTCGGTGCAGCGATGCTCGACGAACATGTCCCACTCCTCGAAGGAGTTCTCGTCGAGCAGAAGCTCGATTCGTTCCCGCGCGGTCAGCTTGCCCTTGCCGTGCTGATTGGCGACGCGGCGCTCGCCGCCGCCGCTGCGCGCCCGCGCCCGCTTTTCCTCGAGCTGACGGATGATGTCCTGCATGCCGTCCCCGTGTTCTGCCCGCGTTTGCCATTGTGCGCATGCGAATAGCATGCGACGCGGCCCACGCAAAGCCCGGCGGGGGCGCATCCCGTCATTCGAGCCGAGGATGCCGCTTTACATTGATTGGGATCATCATAACTTCACCCAAACAGCGTTGCCCTCGCGTCCCCGCGACCGTGGCGCCTCGGCAAGCAACGCGAAGACTTCCAGCAATGCTCGCGATTGCGTGATCGCCGCGGGCCTTGCAATGGGCGAGAGCGGTGTAATAGAGGGGAAACGATTCAGGCGGCGGCACCAATCCGTTGTGCAGGCGGCAGCCGCGGTGGTACGCTGGTTGAGCTGATTCCACAGGTTCCTGAGGTGAGGGGCTGCAAGGTGGCGCTCAGAAATCGGGGTGCTTCATTGTCTGGACTAGGCTGTGTCCATCTCGATCGTGATCTGCCGGTTTTTGTCATGAACACGACGCTCACGGACCATGATCTGAAAATTTCTTGACGCCTGCAATGTATACTGCAAACACATCTCGCAATCGCAAGGCTTTTGAACTACGATGGAGATCAAACAGGTGAAAGCGCAGGATCGGAAATCGGCCATGGCCGCTGAAATCCCACAATTGTCGGAATTGCTGACCCAGTTCGTACGCGCGTATCTCAACAACGCTTACAGTGAGAAGTTGCGCCCCACCCAGTGGGAGGTGTTGCGGTTCCTCTCGGAGGCGCCGGAAGAAGAGCGGACGGTCAGCGGCGTGGCGCGTCACCAGCGGACGACCCTGGGCACGGCGTCGATCACCATCACGGCGCTGGAGCGTCGCGGCCTTCTGCGGCGCGGCAAGCGCCGCCGTGCGCAACCCCTGTCCCTGACCGACGACGGCTGGGCCATCCTGGCGCGGGACCCGATTTCCCGTCTGGAAGAGGCGCTTGGCGAACTGGCCCCGGAAGAGCGACAGACGCTTTACGACGCCGTGCGCAAGGGCCTGCACGCGCTTGACGCCGACGCCGACGCCGA
>CAZLNO010000034.1:23314-32724 GCA_964561005.1 uncultured Rhodovibrionaceae bacterium
GACGCCGACGCCGACGCCGAGGCGGTCGAGCAGGCATCGTAAGAACTCGGGCCGCTGTCCAGGCGCCCGGCGCGCGCCGGGCGGTGGTCTTCAGGCGCGGCCTGTTGATCTAGACCCTGGATCTTTTGTCGCAGGCCAGGAGGCCGACAAAGGCTCGGGCTGCCCCCAGTTCGTCGTGAAGCCCCTCGCGCCGGCGCGTGGCCTCTGCGTCCTCGCCCCAGGCCTCGATCTGATAGGTGCTTTCCAGTTCGGCGGCGCGAAAGGCCTGCGCGGCGTCGATCTCCCGGTTGACCAGCGCCAGCCCGATCACCAGCGACCCGGCCGCCTGCACGCTGGCGGAAAGCGCGGCCATATGCATGTCGTCGAGGGCCTCGACCGCGCGACGCAGGGCTTGCAGCGCCTGCGGCGGCTGTTCCGCCGGCAGGATGCCGGTCGTGACGTTGAGCCGCGCGTCGTAGGCCAGCGCGACCCAGTCCAGAAGCGGCTGCCAGATCGCCTGCTGGCGCTGGGCCAGGGCCTCGGGCGCGTGGACGCGATAGCAGACCAGATCGGTTTCCGCATAGCGCGCCAGGCTGTCCACCAGTTCGTCCCGTCGGGGTCGGGCGACGTCGTGCGCCGTGCAGGCGAGGGCCGTCAGGGGCATCTCCGCCGGACGCACCTCCTCGCCCTGGCTGTCCCACTCGGCAGCGATGGCGCGCGCCAGCGGCGCGGTCGGCACCACCAGGGGGACGCGCTGGGCCGGGGTGCGCACGGGACGGCCGTCGAGCAGCACGGCGACGCCGTCCTCGGCCGGTTCCGCGGTGGCCTGCTTGTAGAAGCGTTGCAGGGTCTTGGCTGCCATGGCTGTGCGGGTCCGGATGTTCAGCAGTCGTGGTAAGGAGCCTCAGGCCGCCGGCGCCGCCTCCGCCAGCAGCGCCGGCAGCTCTTCGAAGTGGGCGGCGATCGACCGCGCGCCGGCGGCGGTCAGTTCGTGCGCGTCGTGGTAGCCCCAGCCCACCCCGATGGCCGCCGTGCCGGCGTTGGCCGCCATCTCCATGTCATAGACGGTGTCGCCGATCAGGATGGTCTCCGCCGGCTCGGCGCCGACCTCCGCCATGGCGTCGCGCAGCATGCGCGGGTGCGGCTTGCCCGGCCCGTGGTCGGCCGTCTGCAAGGTCACGAAGTGCCGCGCCAGGCCGTGGCGCTCCAGCGTGACCGTCAAGCCACGGCGGCTCTTGCCGGTGGCGATGCCGAGGCAGACCTGCGGCGTGTCCAGCGTCAGCAGGGCCTCGCGCGCGCCGGGGAACAGCGGCTCGTGATAGTCGGGCTGGTGGCGCAGGGCCACGTAGCTTTCGCGGAACTCGGCGTCTACCCGAGCCAGCAGGTCCGGTCGCGCCTCGGCCGGCAGCAGTCGCGCCACCGCCTCGCCCAGCGACAGCCCGACCACGCGGCGCACCGCCTCAGCCGGCGGCGGGTCGAGCCGGGCCGCCTCGAAGGCGCGCGTCATGGCGGCGACGATGCCGTGCTGGCTGTCCACCAGCGTGCCGTCGACGTCGAAGACGATCAGGCGAAAGGGGTGCTCGGTGCTCATACTATCGGCCAGATAGGTATGGGGCGGCGCGATATCGAGGCTCGCGACGCCTACGCACCGCTGTCCACCGGCATGACGTCTTCGCCCTGCTCGGGCGCGAATCCCAGCGCCTCGAAGGTCGCCGCCATGTGCGCGGGCAGCGGTGCGGTGATGCGCAACGTGGTCCCGTCGCCGGGGTGGGGCAGGATGATCCGGCGCGCGTGCAGGTGGAGACGGTCCACGCCGAGCAACTCCGGAAAGGCGGTCCGGCCGCCGTACTTGCCGTCGCCCAGGATCGGCGTGCCGAGCAGCATCATGTGGGCGCGAAGCTGGTGCGTGCGGCCGGTCTTCGGGCTGAGCGCCTGCCAGGCCACGCCCGGCGGCGCCGTGGCGATCGTGCGATAGAGCGTCAGCGCCGGCTTCCCTTCGGGGTCGTGGCCCATCTTCTCGCCGCCGCCGCGCTTCAGCTTCGCCAGCGGCAGGTCCATGCGTCCCGCCGGCGGCTTCGGCGTCCCGGCGGTCAGCGCCCAGTAGAGCTTCACCGCGTCCTTGGAGCGGAAGGCCCGGCTCAGGCGGCTGGCCGCGGCGGCACTACGGCCGAGCAGCAGTACCCCGCTGGTGTCCTTGTCCAGGCGGTGGACCAGGCGCGGGCGCTCCGCCGCGTCGAAGCGCAGGGCGTCCAACATGGCGTCGAGGTGGCGCGTGAGCCGCGTGCCGCCTTGCGTGGCGAGCCCGGCCGGCTTGTTGACGGCCAGCACGAGGTCGTCCTTGTACAGTACCGCCTCCCGCAGCATGCGGAGGTCGCCGTCCGAGGGGACTGCCGGTGGCGTTGGCGAGGGCGCGACGGGCTCCGGCGCCAGCGGCGGGACGCGAATCTCCTGCCCCGGATGGAGGCGCTGGCCGGCCCTGGCGCGCTTGCCGTCCACGCGGACCTGCCCGGTGCGGAGCAGCTTGGCCAGATGGCCGAAGGCCAGCCCCGGATAGTGGCGCTTGAACCAGCGGTCGAGGCGCAGCTCCGCCTCGTCGGGACTGACAGTCCGGGTCTCCACCGCGCTCATGTCAGCGCCCACCGCATGGCCGACAGCCCGGCGAAGAGGCCACAGACCGACAGCACGACGGAGGCCAGGACATACCCCACGGCCTGAGGCACCGCGCCGCGCTCGAACAGCACCGCGGCCTCCAGCGAGAACGTCGAGAAGGTCGTGAAGGCGCCCAGAAGGCCCACGGTGAGAAACGCCCGTACTTCGGCCGGCGGCGACCACGCCAGCGCCAGCACCTCGGTCAGCATGCCCATGACGAACGACCCCAGCACGTTCGCCAGCAGGATGCCCGCCGGCACCCCGGCAATCCCGTCCGGCCCCAGCCAGTGGCCGATGCGGCTGACGAAGAGGTAGCGGGCCACCGCGCCGAGGGCGCCGCCGGCCGCTACCGCCAGGATCATCTGCATGCGCCTGCGCCTCCCGATGCTCCTTCGCGTGCGCGTCCTAGCAGAGGACGGCGCGATGGCAAAGTCAGGCGGCGGCGCCCAGGATCGTCGCGGCGGCGGCGCAGAGGATCACCACCAGGACCGGGCTGACCCGCCAGCCGGCCAGCAGCAGGAAGGCCAGGAGGACCAGCGCGAAGTCGGCGGGCGCGCGAACGGCGCTGGTCCACACCGGGTCGTAGAGCGCCGTCGCCAGCAGCCCGACCACACCGGCGTTGATGCCCGACAGGACGGCCTTGGTACCGTTGCGCTGGCGCAACAAGGCCCAGAACGGCATGGCTCCGATCACCAGCAGCGCGCTCGGCAGGAAGATGGCCATGAGGCACAGCAGGCCGCCGGCCACGCCATTGGGCGGCGTGCTCATCGCCGTGCCGAGATAGGCGGCCAGGGTGAACAGCGGCCCGGGCAGCGCCTGCGCGGCGCCGTAACCGGCCAGGAAGGTGTCGCGGTCCAGCCAGCCCGGCGGCACCACCTGCGCCTCCAGCAACGGCAGCACCACGTGCCCGCCGCCGAACACGAGCGCGCCGGCGCGATAAAAAGCGTCGACGTAATCCACGGCCGGGAGGGTCGTGGCGGCCGCCAGCAGCGGCAGGCCCCCCAGCAGCAGGGCGAAGGCCGCCAGGCACGCGCCTCCCGTGCCTCGCGACACGGCGACGGCGATATCGGGGGCGGCACCCGGGCGGGCCTGCGCGTGCAGCAGCACCCGCCCGGCCAGGCCCGCGAGCGCGATGGCCCCGATCTGCCCGAGGCTCCCTGGCACGGCGGTGACCAACACGGCGGCCGCGACGGCCAGGCTTGCGCGTCGGCGATCCGGGCAGAGGCGTTGCGCCATGGTCCAGACCGCCTGCGCAACGACCGCCGCGGCGGCGATCTTCAGACCGTGCAGCCAGGCGCCGCCCAGGGCCGCGCCATGGGCGGCGACACCCAGCGCGAAGGTGATCATCAGGATCGCCGAGGGCAGCGTAAATCCCAGCCAGGCCGCCAGCGCCCCGGGCAGGCCGGCGCGGGTCAGCCCGATCGCGAGGCCCACCTGGCTGCTGCTGGGCCCCGGCAGGAACTGCGCCAGCGCGACCAGGTCGGCGTAGGCGGATTCCGACAGCCACTGACGCCGGCTGACGAAGGCTTCATGGAAATAGCCGAGGTGCGCCACCGGGCCGCCGAAGGACAGGCAGCCCAGGCGTAGGAAGGTGAAGAACACCTCGCGCGGGCCGCCGTCGGTTGCCGCCGTGGCCGAGGTCGTCACGGCTCGCTCTCCCTGCACGAATCGTCGCCGTCGTGGGGGTGCTAGCACGATGCGGCCGGGAAAAACACCGTGGGTCCGGGGTCGTCGCCGGCTGCTGGCGGCCGGTCGGCGTCGTTGGGCAGGGGTCCGTCGCGCGGGCCGCTGGTTGATTTTGCGCTGCAACAGGCTTAGACGAAATAGGGCGGGACAAAAAAGGCGGGGACGGAAAAGGGCGGGCGTGGCCGGGTCGGGTCTGACCCGTTAAGCTGCCGTGCGCAAAGAGCAACGCGGCGAGACAATCAAGGGGTGGCGGAGCGCACCGTGTTCGACAAGATCCTTATTGCCAACCGCGGCGAGATCGCCTGCCGCGTGATCCGGAGCTGTCGCAAGCTGGGCATCAAGACCGTCGCCGTGTATTCCGAGGCCGACGCCACCGCGCTGCACGTGGAGATGGCCGACGAGGCGGTGCTTCTTGGCCCGCCGCCCTCCGCGGAGAGCTATCTGCAAATCGACAAGGTGGTCCAGGCCTGCCGCGACACCGGCGCGCGGGCGGTGCATCCCGGCTACGGCTTCCTGTCGGAGAACACCCGCTTCGCCCAGGCGCTGGACGAGGCCGGCATCGCCTTCGTCGGCCCCCCGGCCGACGCCATCGCGGCGATGGGCGACAAGATCACCTCCAAGCGCCTGGCGAAGGAGGCGGGGGTCAGCACCGTCCCCGGCCACATGGGCCTGATCGAGGACCCGGAAGAGGCGGTGGCCCTGGCCCGCGACATCGGCTATCCGGTGATGATCAAGGCCACCGCCGGCGGCGGCGGCAAGGGCATGCGCATCGCCCGCGACGACAAGGAGATGCGCGACGGCTTCCGCGCCGCGCGCAGCGAGGCGAAGTCCAGCTTCGCGGACGACCGCGTGTTCATCGAGAAGTTCATCGAGGAGCCGCGCCACATCGAGATCCAGGTGCTGGCGGACTCGCACGGCAATGTCATCCATCTCGGCGAACGCGAGTGCTCCATTCAGCGCCGCCATCAGAAGGTCATCGAGGAGGCGCCCTCGCCCTTCCTCGACCCGGAAACGCGCGAACGCATGGGCGAGCAGGCGAAGGCCCTGGCGCGCGCGGTCGGCTACCGCTCGGCCGGGACGGTGGAGTTCATCGCCGACAAGGACCGCAACTTCTACTTCCTGGAGATGAACACCCGCCTGCAGGTGGAGCACCCGGTGACCGAGCTGGTCACCGGCGTCGACCTCGTGGAGATGATGATCCGCGTGGCGGCCGGCGACGCACTGCCGATGGGCCAGGACGACGTCCGCCTCGACGGCTGGGCGCTGGAGAGCCGGGTCTACGCCGAGGATCCGCTGCGCGGCTTCCTGCCGTCGATCGGCCGGCTGGCCTACTATCAGGAGCCGGGCGGGCTGGATGGCGTGCGGGTGGACAGCGGCGTCGTCGAGGGCTCGGAGATCTCGATGTACTACGACCCGATGATCGCGAAGCTCTGCACGCACGGTCCTGATCGCGACGCGGCCATCGAAAGCATGCAGGCGGCACTGGACGCCTATTACATCCGCGGCATCAACCACAACATGGCCTTCCTGGCCGACGTCATGAGCAAGCCGCGCTTTCGCGAGGGACGGCTGACCACCAGCTTCATCGCCGAGGAGTACCCCGACGGCTTCCACGGCACCGAGCCGGGGCCGGGGGTGCGCGACGTGCTGGTGACCGCGGCCGCCGTGCTGCAGCGCGTGGCCGCCGCGCGCGACGCGCGGATCGGCGGGCAGGTCGCCGGGCACGAAAAGGGTGTCGGCGACGAATGGGTCGTCTTCATCGAGGACGACCAGGTGCCGGTGAGCGTGAGATTCCAGGGCGAGGGCGTGTGGCAGGTGTTGCGAGAGACGGCGAACCACGAGGTGGCGACCGCCTGGACGCCGGGCGAGACCTTGTTGCGCGCCCGCATCGACGGCCGGCCGGTCACGGTCCAGGTGGATCGCCGCGGGGCGCGCTGGCTGCTGACCCACGGCGGCGCCTCGCGCGAGGTCCGGGTGCTGCCGCCGCGGAGTGCGAAGCTGGCGGCGCTGATGCCGAAGAAGGCGCCGCCCGACCTCTCCAAGTATCTGCTCTCGCCAATGCCGGGCCTGCTGACCAAGCTGCTGGTCGAGCAAGGCACGCCGGTGAAGGCGGGCGAGGAACTGGCCATCGTGGAGGCGATGAAGATGGAGAACGTGCTGCGCGCCGAGCGCGACGGCACCGTCGGTAAGCTGCACGCCCAACCCGGCGACAGCCTGGCCGTGGACCAGGCGATCCTGGAGTTCGAGTAGGGTTGCCCCGCGGCCGCATGCTTGGGCTTCGGCCGACCGCGTGTCCGGCGGGCTCATCCTTCGACTGGCTCAGGATGAGGTGTTCGACAGGTCGAGAACGAGGGAATCAGTCAGCGCCACAAATATCAAACCCTCATCCTGAGCCTGTCGAAGGATGAGCCGGTGCCTTGCACCGCTGTTCGCCACCTTGGGCAGGACACTGGGTAACGGATCATGGAACACCTGGACTACCCGGATCTGGAGACCTGGGAGGAGCGTCGGCGCTGGTTCGAGTCGCTGGAGCAGGCGCGCGGCCAGGGCGGCGCGGCGGCGGCGCTGAGCGAGCAGGGGTGCGCGCTGATGATCGACCTGCAGGCGGTGTTCTGCGCCGGCGCCTGGGCGGCGACGATCCTGCTGGCGGGCACCATCGTGGATTCGCAGGCGCGCTACAGTCGCGCCGACCCGCGGCTGGACACCGAGCTGGCGTGGCTGCGCCGGGCCCGGAACCTGCTGGTGCACGAGAATCCCAAGGCCCCGGCGATCACCGTCGAGGACCAGTGGACCAACCGTCGGCAGTGGGAGCGCGACGCCCGGCGCGCGGTGGCCGCGGCCATGGCGGCGCTGTATCCTGGCGCGGCGGGACGCGACGGGCCAAGGACGAGCCAAGGGAGCGCGAGCGAAGCATGAAGCGGGTGCGCGCGATCATCTCGGGTCAGGTACAGGGCGTATGGTATCGCGGCTGGGTGGTCGACGAGGCGAGCCGCCGCGGCCTCGACGGCTGGGTGCGCAACCGCCGTGACGGCACGGTCGAGGCCGTCTTCGCCGGCGACGACACCCTGGTCGACGACATGATCGAGGCCTGCTGGGAAGGCCCGCCGGCCGCGCGGGTCACAAACATTCGCAGCGAGCCCTGGACCGAGTCGGTCGCCAGGGGTTTTCGTCAGACGGCGACGGTCTAGGCGCGGGGCGCCCGGAGCGCATGGAAGTCGTAGGATGTCCGGCTGACTCAACCGATTCACCGGATTTCGGACACGGTCGAGACCGTGTCGGGGGGCGGGCGTGCTGGAACAGATCGTCATTGTGGTCGGCATCACCTTTCTCGTGATGATCAGCCCCGGCCCGGACATGGTCATCGTCATGCGCAACACCGTCATCGGCGGCCGCGCGGCGGGACTGAAGTCCTCGCTCGGCATTCTCTCCGGCAACCTGGTGCACATCGCCTACTGCGCGATCGGGGTCGGCTGGCTGGTCTCCCAGAGCATCCTGGCGTTCAGCATCCTCAAGTACGCGGGCGCCGCCTATCTGATCTATCTGGGCCTTTCCAGCTTCCTCGCGAACGGCCACGCCCTGGAGGCAAGCGAGAGCCCGCGGCCGGCGCTGGCGCAGCGATGGTTCGTCCAGGGGTTCGTGAACAACATCCTGAACCCCAAGGGCACGCTGTTCTACCTGGGCGTCTTTACCACGGTCATCACCCCGGACACCTCGATGGGCGCCACCCTGGTCCTGGTGCTGGTCATGATGCTGGTGAGCGCGTCCTTCTGGCTGGTCTTCGTCCCAACCCTGGACAGCGGCGTCGTCCGGGGCCTGCTCGTTCGGAGCCAGAAAGCGATCAATCGCCTGTTCGGCGGCTTGCTCATCGCCCTCGGCCTGCGGGTCGCGGTGTTGGAGCGGTGAACGGCAAAGACTCGCTCGCGTTCACCCCGCCCCGAACACCTCCGCGAAGGCGGCCTGCAGGGCGACGTCGACGTCTTCCATGGCGACCGGCAGGCCCAGGGCGTGCAGCGAGGTGACGCCGTGCTCCTGGATGCCGCAGGGCACGATGCCGCTGAAGTGCTCCAGGTCGGGGTCGACGTTGATCGCGATGCCGTGGAAGGTGATCCACTTGCGCACGCGCACGCCGATGGCGGCGATCTTGTCCTCGCGCCCGTCGTCGAAGCCCGGCCGGCGCACCCAGATGCCGACGCGGCCCTCGCGACGCTCGCCCACGACGTTGAAGCGGGCCAGCGCGCGGATGATCCATTCCTCCAGGTCGTGGACGAACCGCCGCACGTCGGCGTCCCGGCGCTTGAGGTCCAGCATGACGTAGGCCACGCGCTGGCCGGGGCCGTGGTAGGTGTACTGTCCGCCGCGCCCCGTTCGGTAGACCGGAAAGCGTTCCGGCGTCAGCAGGTCGGCCGGGCGCGCGCTGGTGCCGGCGGTGTAGAGCGGCGGGTGCTCCAGCAGCCAGACCAGCTCGCCCGCCGCGCCCGCGCGAATGGCGGCGACGCGTTGTTCCATCTCGACAACGGCCTCGGGATAGGGAATCGGTCGGGGTGCCACGCGCCACTCGGGCGAGGCGGATTCCGCGGCGTTGCGCGGGGGCGCGGCTTGCGAAGTGATGGTCATTCTGCTATCCCCGGCGGGCAGCCTTTGGACCCGCGATTGCCCCGTATATCTTCCGGTGGAAGACGGCGCGGTCAAGGGCGCTGGTCCAGGACAACCGCGGCTTCGATGGCGAAAGGCCCGCCGACGCTTGCGGGCCTTCGTTGTCTGCGCCATCGATGCGGCGAGCCCGACAACGGCCTTATACGCCAGGAGGTTGCCATGGCCGAAGATCTGCGGGAGCAAGCGCTCGCCTACCACCGCGAACCCCGCCCCGGCAAGATCGAGGTCGTGGCGACCAAGCCGCTGGGCAATCAGCGCGATCTCGCCCTGGCCTATTCGCCGGGCGTCGCGGCGGCATGTCAGGCCATCGTCGAGGACCCGCAGGAGGCGGCAAGCCTCACCGCCCGCGGCAACCTGGTCGCGGTGGTCAGCAACGGGACCGCCGTTCTGGGCCTGGGCGACATCGGGCCGCTGGCTTCCAAGCCGGTGATGGAGGGCAAGGG
>CAZLNO010000035.1:0-32598 GCA_964561005.1 uncultured Rhodovibrionaceae bacterium
ACCGCTATCCCCACGAGTTCTCGGGCGGGCAGCGCCAGCGCCTGGGCATCGCCCGCGCCCTGGCGCTCAATCCCGAGCTGATCGTGGCCGACGAGCCGGTTTCCGCGCTCGACGTCTCGGTGCAGGCGCAGGTCATCAACCTGATGATGGACCTGCAGGAGGAGTACCGGCTGTCCTACCTCTTCATCGCCCACGACCTCGCCGTGGTGCAGCACATCAGCCACCGCATCGCGGTGATGTACCTGGGCAAGATCGTCGAGATCACCGACAAGCGCAGCCTGTTCACCAACCCGCAGCATCCCTACACCGAGGCGCTGCTGGGCGCCGTGCCGGTCCCCAACCCGCGCCGCCGGCGCCAGCGCGTCGTGCTCAAGGGCGACGTGCCGAGCCCGGTGAACCCGCCCCGCGGCTGCAACTTCAACACCCGCTGCCCCCATGCCGTGGCGGAGTGCTTCGAGGTTGAGCCGCCGCTGCGCGAGATCGCGCCGGGGCACCACGTCGCCTGCCACCTGCGCACGCCCGCGCCCGGGGCCTTCGCGACGCCAGCCAAGCATGCGGAACCCACCCCATGACCGAGACACCCACGGGTCTGGAGCTGACCCGCCGCCTGATCGCCTTCGACACCATCAACCCGCCCGGCAACGAGCGGCCCTGCATCGAGTTCCTGGAGGGCCTGCTGGCCGGCGCCGGGTTCGAGACCGTTTATCACGAGTACGCGCCCGGACGGACGAACCTGGTGGCGCGGCTGCCGGCGACCGGGGCCGAGCGGGCGCCGCTGGTGTTCTCCGGCCATGTCGACACCGTGCCGCTGGGCCAGGCGGCCTGGTCCGTGTCCCCCTTCGATGGCGAGGTCCGCGACGGCCGGCTCTACGGCCGCGGCGCCAGCGACATGAAGAGCGGCGTGGCCGCCAGCGTGCTGGCGGCGCTGCACCTGGCGGCGGCGCCGCGCCGCCGGGCCGACGTCAAGCTGGTGCTCAGCGCCGGCGAGGAGACCGGCTGCGAGGGCGTCCGCTATCTTGCCGAGAAGCCAGCCGAGCGCCTGGGCGACTGCGGCGCCCTGATCGTCGCCGAGCCGACCGACAACCGCCCCATGGTCGGACACAAGGGCGCGCTCTGGCTGTCGCTGGTGGTGACCGGCGTGACCGCCCACGGCTCCATGCCCGAGCAGGGCGACAACGCCATCATCAAGGCCTGCCGCGTCGTCGACGACCTTCAGGGCTTCGCCTTCGCCGCCGACCCGCATCCGGTGATGGGCGCGCCGACGCTGAACATCGGCACCATCTCGGCCGGGCTGAACGTCAACTCCGTCCCCGACCGCGCGGCGGTGGGGGTGGACCTGCGCACCGTCGTGGGGCAGACCAACGAGGGCGTGCGCAGCCGGCTGGCCGCGCACCTGGGCGAGGCGGTGACGCTCGAGACGCTGACCGACATGGACCACGTCTATACCGACCCCGACGATCCCTGGATGCGGCAGGTCTTCGCCTGCGTGGAATCGACCCTGGGCTTCGAGCCGGAGGTGGCGACGGCCAGCTACTTCTCCGACGCCTCGGTGCTGACCCCGGCCTTCGGCGGGCCGCCCACGCTGATCATGGGGCCGGGGCCGATGCGCATGGCGCACCAGACCGACGAGTACTGCCTGGTTGACAACATCGACCGCTGCGCCGAGGCGTTCGCGGCCATCGGGAGGGCCTATCTGTCATGAGCGAGACGGCGACGACGGCGACCCACGTGGACGGCGAGCGGCTGTGGGCCAGCCTGATGGAGATGGCGCGCATCGGCGCCACCGAGAAGGGCGGCGTCCGCCGCCTGACGGGCACCGATCTGGACCGCCAGGGGCGCGACCTCTTCCGCCGGTGGTGCGAGGAGGCTGGCTGCACCGTCGGCATCGACGCCCTGGGCAACATGTTCGCCCGCCGGCCCGGCCGCGACGCCTCGCGCCCGCCGGTGGCGCTCGGCAGCCACCTGGACAGCCAGCCCACGGGCGGCAAGTTCGATGGCGTGCTGGGCGTGCTGGCCGGGCTGGAGGTGGTGCGCAGCCTCAACGACCGCGGCGTGACGACCGAGGCGCCGATCGAGGTCATCAACTGGACCAACGAGGAGGGCACCCGCTTCCCGCCGCCGATGACCTGCTCCGGCGCCTTCGCCGGGGCGTTCAGCGTGGACTACGCCGCCAGCCGAACCGACGTCGACGGCTACGCGCTGGGCGCGGAGATCGAGCGCATCGGCTATGCCGGGCCGGAGCCCGTGGGGGCGCGCGAGATCGGCGCCTACCTGGAGCTGCACATCGAGCAGGGCCCGGTGCTGGAGGCCGAGGACAAGCTGATCGGGGTGGTCACCGGCGGCCGGGCGCAGCGCTGGTACGAGGTCACCGTGACCGGACAGGAGGCGCACGCCGGGCCGACGCCGATGGACCGCCGGCGCGACGCCCTGGTGGGCGCCTCGCGCATGATCGACGCGATCCACCAGGTCGGGCTGGACTTCGGCACCGACGCCAGCGCCACCGTGGGCCATCTGCAGGTGCATCCCAACTCGCCCAACGTGGTGCCGGGGCGGGTGTTCTTCACCATCGACTGCCGCCATCCCGACGAGGACGTGCTGAGCGAGATGGACGGCGCCCTGCGCCGGACCTGCGCGCAGCTCGCCGAGCGCGCGGGGCTGGATCTCGCCGTCGAGGAGATCTGGCACTGCCCGCCCACGGTGTTCGACACGCGCTGCGTCGGGGCGGTGCGCGAGGCGGCGCGGGCGGCCGGCCTGACGTGGCGGGACATCGTCAGCGGCGCCGGACACGACGCCTTTTACGTGGCCACGGTGGCGCCGGCGGCGATGGTCTTCGTGCCCTGCAAGGACGGCATCAGCCATAACGAGGCCGAATACGCCTCGCCGGAGGCCTGCGCCGCCGGGGCGGAGGTGCTCTACCGCGCCGCCCTCGACCTCGCCGGCCAAGCCTAGGCGGGCAGGGACGGCGGCGGGATGGCCCGCTCGGCGCGCTGTCTGGCCTGCGGCCGGCCGGTGAGCCGCTACGCCGCCCGCTGCCCGCACTGCGGCGCGGCACAACCGCAGAAACGGGTGGGCAGCACCATCGGTCTGGCGGTGACGCTGTTCCTGCTGATCCTGGCCATCGCCTGGGCGCTCGCCGGGAGGTAGAGCACGATCCGACCGCTCCATGCCGCGGGCTGCGTCTTCGCCTGCGACACCGGATGTCAGGCTTTCAGGCGCATTGTTGCATCGCAGCGCCAGGGAAAATTCGCGCCCAGGTAACCTAGGTCAGGCTTCAGCCTGACATGGAATGCGACAATCGGCTCGCGATTCCATCTTGTCCGGGGCGATGGGGCCCGGCCGGCTACGCCTCGGGCATCCGGCATTGCGGGAAGCGGTAGCCCAGCCACACCTGGAGCCGTCGCCGCGGTCGGCGCAGCCAGTGGTGCTCGTCCGACAGGATGGCCAGGCCGAGCGGGATCATCCAGACGCCCAGGATGGGCAGGAATCCCAGAACCCCGCCGAGGATCAGCAGCACGCCGAGGCCCCGGCGCACCCAGCGGTTGGGGTGGCGTTTCAGGGCGTCGATCGCGTTCAGCAGCCGGCGCAACAGCTTGGTCCGGGTCTGGGCCGCGATGCGCGGTCGCGGACGGCGAACGCGGGACCGCCGCCGCGGCGCGTGTGCCTCCTTGCCCGTGTCCATCACCTCTTGCCGCTTCTCCGTGGACCGCGACGGCCTGCCGCCGCGCCTGTTTGCGGTGCAGAATAGGGGGCCGACCGTGGCACCGCCAGGGCCGGATTGTGGCAGTCGGGCGGAACTTGGACCGCGCCGACCCTTCACCACGTCCCGCCGGGGCGTGTATAGACCGAGGCGGAGCACAGCGGGCGCGAAGGAGGAGGGCAAGGATGTCGGTCTATCGGATCGTGGAGGGCGAGGGGCCGCTGATCGTTTCCATGCCGCACGTCGGCACGCTGCTGCCCGCCGAGGTCGCGGAGACCATGACGGAGGCCGGGCGCGCGGTGCCCGACACCGACTGGCACGTCGACCGGCTCTATGAGCCGGTGCTGGACGAGCTGGGCATTCCCCGCGTCGCCGCCGTGTTCAGCCGCTACACCGTCGACCTGAACCGGGCCCCGGACAGCGCGCCGCTGTATCCCGGCGCCCGCGAGACCGAGTTGTGCCCCACCACCACCTTCGATGACCAGCCGATCTACCTGGACGGCCAGGCACCCGACGAGCGTGCGATCGAGGCCCGCCGGCGCGACTACTGGCAGCCCTACCACCTGGCGCTCGCGCAGCTTCTGTTGCGGGCGAAGGACCGCCACGGTGTGGCGGTGCTCTGGGACGCGCACTCGATCCGCGGCCAGGTGCCCCGCTTTTTCGAGGGGTCCCTGCCGGATCTGAACATCGGCACCCGCGACGGCGAGTCCTGCGCTCGCGAGTTGCTGGACCTCGTCGCCGGGACGGCGCGCTCGGCCGGGGCGGACGCGGGTTACGGCACGGTGGTCGATGGCCGGTTCAAGGGCGGATTCATCACGCGCAGCTATGGCCGCCCGGCGGAAGGGGCGCATGCCATCCAGCTCGAGCTGGCGCAGCGGACCTACATGGACGAGGCGCCGCCCTGGCGCTTCGACCCCGAGCGGGCCGAGCGCCTGCGACCAGTGCTGCGGCACATGCTGCGGGCGGCGCGCGATTGGGCCCTGGCGCAGGCGCGGGCATAGCGCTCACCGAGCTTTCTCCAGTCCCCGGTGAAAGCTATTTCGTCAGTAAAGCGCTTTCGAAACCATTACTATTTACTGGTACATATTACAGTTTGACCTGCATCTCGCAGGTGCGTAATCTCTTAATACTTGGAACGCAAGCCGCGTCGCCTGCGTTGCTCGCGACTCCGGACCGGGGGTGCATCGGACCGGAGCGGGTCAAGCTTTTCAG
Organism: uncultured Rhodovibrionaceae bacterium; assembly: GCA_964561005.1. GTDB lineage: Bacteria > Pseudomonadota > Alphaproteobacteria > Kiloniellales > Rhodovibrionaceae > CAZLNO01. The sequence goes on from CAZLNO010000035.1 coordinate 4,910, forward strand.
GGGACAGCCGCGTGGCACTCGACCTCCTATCCATTCCGGAAGCGCAACAAGTAACCGCCGTCTACATCGCCTACTTCGGCCGCGCGCCGGACCCCGAGGGACTCGCATTCTGGACCGAGGAGTACACACGGGGCCTGGACGCGGGCAAACCGGCCGGGGTGGTCCTGGACGACGTCGCCGAGTCGTTTCGGCTAGGTGACGAAGCGGCAACGCGCTTTCCCTTTCTGTCGACCTCCGGGACCGGGCCGGTCGACGCCGCTGCCATCGACGGCTTCGTCACCGCGGTCTTTCAGAACCTCTTCAACCGCGCTCCGGACGCCGACGGCCTGGCGTTCTGGCGGGAGGAGATCCGTGCTCGCCTGGAGGACGACACCCGCCTGGGCGACATCCTGATCGACATCGCGGCCGGGGCCCGGGACAGCGACGACGGCGCCGACCGCGCCACGTTGCTGCGCAAGATCGCCGCCGGCGAGGCTTATGCGCAGGAGGTGGCCGGCGAGGACGGCGCCTTCGACGCGGCGACGGCGCGGGCGCTCATCGACCGGGTAACCAGCGAGGCCGACGCGGCGGACGCCGCCGAGGCCGGGCGTGCCCTGGCGCGCGGCGAGAACGGCCTGCTCGCCGCCCCGGATACCGCCGAGCTGGCCGAGGACCACAGCCTGCGCCTCGACGTGCTCGCGAACGACCAGGTGCTGACCGGCGAACCGGTCAGCCTGACGGTGCAAGAGGAGCCGTCGCACGGGCAGGCCACGATCACCGACGCAGCCATCGTCTACACGCCGGAGACGGACTTCTTCGGCGACGACAGCCTGACCTACGCGATCGAGACGGCGGGTGGCGAGATCGCGACCGGCGCGGTCGAACTCACCGTCATGCCGGTTAACGATCCACCCGAAGCCGTGCGCGACAGCGCCAGCGTCAGCGAGGACGACGAGGTCGCCATCGACGTGTTGCGCAATGACCGCGACCCCGACGACGACAGCCTGACCGTCGTCGCGGTCGAGGACGGCGAGAACGGCAGCGTGGCCATCGGGCCGGCCGGCGGGGTGGTCTACACCCCGGAAGCGGACTTCAGCGGTCGCGACAGCTTCACCTACACGCTCGGCGACGGCAACGGCGGCACCGCCACGGGCACGGTCAACGTGCTGGTGAAGCCCATCGGCGACCCGCCGGCCGCCGGGGACGACACGGCGGAGACCACGGCCGACAACCCGGTCACGATTCCGATCCTGGATAACGACAGCGACCCCGACGGCGGTGCGCTGACGGTCACCGCGCTGTCGAGCCCGGACGACGGCACGGTGGCCCTGAACGACGATGGCACGGTCACCTACACGCCGGCCGACGGCTTCACGGGCACCGACACCTTCAGCTACACCGTGAGCGACCCGGACGGCGAGACGGCGCAGGCCGACGTCGAGGTCACCGTGCAATCCGCCTCCGGCGACGAGCCCGCGCCTCCACCGCCCACGCAGGAGCCACCCACGGGAGGTGGCGGCGCGGGGCCGGTTCTGGACGTGACCTTCACCGACGCCTTCCGCACGTCGTCCGCGACGGCGGGGCTGCTGGACGAGGTCGGTATCGCGCTGCAGAAGGCCTGGGACACCTGGACGGAGGTCTTCGCCTTCGATCCGGAGGCGTCGATCGAGCTGCAGGTGGATGGCGTCGACAATGCCGGGCTGCTGGCCCGCTCGGGCGCGGGCTCGGTGCGCCTGACCGGGGAAGCCGACGACGCGCCGCTGCCGACGAACGTCGCGCGCGAGCTGCAGGGGCAGGGCGATTTCACGGCCAATGCGCCGGACGCCATCCTGGAACTCTCGATTCCCAGCCTGGATCGTCTGTCCTTCAACGGCAGCGGCGGCGACATCAGCGCCGAGGTCCTCTTCACCCACGAACTCGGTCATCCCTTGGGGTTCCTCGGCATCGGCGATCCCTCGGCCATGAGCGTTTGGGACAGCTTCGTGGAGATCCAGGGCGGACAGCGGGTCTTTACCGGCCCCAACGCCGTCGCGGCGAACGACGGCGCCCAGGTTGCGCTGGACGACGATTCCCCGCACCTGAGCGAGAGCGTCTTCGGCGACGCGCTGATGACACCGATCCTCGGCAACGCGACGGGTCTCGAAGTCTCCGCCGTGGAAGTCGGCATCATGCGGGACCTGGGCTACACGCTGAACGATCCCCTGGCGGTGTGAGGCCGCCCGCCGCGCCTCACGTCCGCACGCGGCCGTCCTTCACGGCATAGGCCAGCGGGTTGTAGCCGATCCGGTAGGCCAGCTCGGCCGGGGTCTCGATGTCCCAGACGCAAAGGTCGGCGCGCTTGCCCGCCTCCAGCGTGCCCCGGCTGTGGTGCAGGCCCAGCGCCCTGGCGGCGTTGCGCGTCACCCCGGCCAGCGCCTCCTCCGGCGTCAGGCGGAACAGCGTGCAGGCCATCGACAGCATCAGCAGCAGCGAGGTCACCGGCGCGCTGCCTGGGTTGCAGTCGGTGGCCACCGCCATCGGCACCCCGGCGCGGCGGAAGGCCTCGATCGGCGGCACCTGCGTCTCGCGCAGGCAGTAGAAGGCGCCGGGCAACAGGGTCGCGACGGTGCCGGCCCGGGCCATCGCGGCGACGCTGTCCTCGCTGGTATACTCCACGTGGTCGGCCGACAGCCCGCCGTAGCGTGCGACCAGGCCGGCGCCACCCAGGTCGGAGAGCTGGTCGGCGTGCAGCTTCACCGGCAGGCCCAGGGCCTGGGCGGCGTCGAAGACGCGCGCGGTCTGCTCGGGCGTGAAGGCGATGGTCTCGCAAAAGGCGTCGACCGCGTCGACCAGCCCCGCCTCGGCCGCCGCCGGCAGCATCTCCCCGACCACGCGGTCGATGTAGCCTTCGGCGTCCTCCGCGAACTCGGGCGGCAGGGCGTGCGCGCCCAGGAAGCTCGTCGCCACGTCGACCCGGTGGTCCTGGCCGAGTTGCCGGGCGACCCGGAGCTGCTTCTGTTCCGCGTCGCTTTCCAGGCCGTAGCCGGACTTGATCTCCACCGTGGTGACGCCTTCGGCCATCAGGGCGCGCAGGCGCTTGGCCGCGTCGGCGTACAACGTCTCCGGCGCGGCCTCGCGGGTGGCGCGCACGGTGGAAAGGATGCCGCCGCCGGCGCGCGCCAGCTCCGCGTAGCTCGCACCCTGAAGCCGCAGCTCGAACTCGCGGGCGCGGTGGCCGCCGTTGACCAGATGCGTGTGGCAATCGATCAGGCCGGGCGTGATCCAGCGGCCGTCGACCCAATGCACCTGCTTGGACAGCGTCTCCGGTGGCCCCGACAGGGCCTCGCGCGGTCCGATCCAGGCGATGCGGCCGTCCTGCACCGCCAGCGCCGCGCCCTCCAGCGCGCCATAGGGCGTTTCGCCCTCGACCATCGTGGCCAGGCGCGCGTCCAGCCAGAGCACGTCCCACATCGCTGCCTCCCTAAGTGTCGCCCCGCTTGTGCCGGGCGCATTCTCCCCCTTAAGCTGCCCGCCCCAAGAGATGCAAGCGAGCGAGGCCATGACCGCCTGTTTCGCCGAGCGCGCGCTGCTGCCCGACGGCTGGGCGCGGGACGTGCGCATCGAGGTCGACAGTCTCGGCGCCATCGCCGCGGTGACGCCGGACGCCGACCCGGCCGGCGCAGAGCGGCTGGCCGGGCCGGTCGTGCCGGGCATGCCCAACCTGCACAGCCACGCCTTCCAGCGCGCGCTGGCGGGCCTCGCGGAGCGCGGGCTGGGCGAGGACAGCTTCTGGACCTGGCGCGAGGTGATGTACCGCTTCGTCGGCCGCCTGGCGCCCGAGCAGGTCGAGGCGATCGCCGCCCAGCTCTATGTCGAGATGCTGAAGGCCGGCTACACGGCGGTGGGCGAGTTCCACTACCTGCACCACGCGCCCGACGGCCGCCCCTACGCCGACCCGGCGGAGATGGCGCGGCGCGTGCTGGCGGCGGCGCAAAGGAGCGGCATCGGGCTGACGCTGCTGCCGGTGCTCTATGGCTACGGCGACTTCGGCGGGCAGCCGGCGGGCGAGGGGCAGCGGCGATTCCTGAACAGCCCCGAGACCCTGCTGCGCATCGTCGAGGCGCTGCACCGCGACACCGCCGAGGACCCGCAGGTGGCGGTGGGGCTGGCGCCGCACTCCCTGCGCGCGGTGACGCCGGAGACGCTGGACGCGGGGGTGCGCGGGATTCACGACCTCCGGGCCGAGGCGCCGGTGCACATCCATGTCGCCGAGCAGATGGGCGAGGTGGAGGCCTGCTACGGCTGGTGCGGCCGGCGCCCGGTGGAGTACCTGCTGGAGCGTGGACATCCGGACGCGCGCTGGTGCCTGATCCACGCCACGCACACCACCGAGGTGGAGGTGAGGCGCCTGGCCGAGACCGGCGCCGTCGTCGGCCTTTGCCCGACCACCGAGGCGAACCTGGGCGACGGCGTGTTCCCGGCGGAAAGCTTTCTGCGCGCCGACGGACGCTTCGGTATCGGCAGCGACAGCCACGTTTCCGTCAGTCCCGTGGAGGAGCTGCGCTGGCTGGAGTACGGCCAACGGCTGACGTTGCAGCGGCGCAACGTTCTCGCCAGCCCCGACCACGACGGTTCCGCCGGCGCAACGTTGTGGCGGGGTGCGCTGGAGGGCGGGGCACAGGCGCTGGGCCGGCCGATCGGTCGGCTGGCGCCCGGCCACCGCGCCGACCTCGTGGTGCTGGACGGCGACGCCCCGCAGTTCCGCGACAAGCCCGACGACCGGCTGCTCGACGCCCTGGTGTTCGCCGGCAATACCAACCCGGTGCGGGACGTGATGGTCGGTGGGAAGTGGGTGGTGCAGGAAGGCCGGCACGCGAAGGAGGACAGTGTGCTGGCCGGCTACATCAACGCGGTGTCCGGCTTGCTTCAATAACGCGTCGCGTGTAGGAGGTTTGAGGCGAAGGGACATGCCGCTCGGAGGCCTCCCCGGTCGCCCGATCTTTCGTCCCCGGTCGAAGCCCGAGCCCCGCAACGTCTTGCCCTTGTCGCGCATGTGGTCGGATTTTCTCGCATGGGTGGATCATCACAGGATCGGGGCGCCGGCCAGCCTCGGCGGGGTTGCGATTTCCCTCGGCGGCTTCGCCGCGACGATCTTCAACGTGGCGCGCTCCCGGACGGCGGCCCAGCAGGCCAAGGACGCGGCGGAGGCCGCGCGCGAAGGCATACGCCTGCACACCGTCGTCGCCGACCTGTCGGCCGCGGTTCAGACGATGGAGGAGATCCAACGCCTACACAGATTGAATCAGTGGCAGTTGCTGCCCGATCGGTATAGCCTGTTGCGCAGGCACCTTGTGGCGATCGAGAGTGCGAACAACCATCTGACCGAGGAGCAACGCAGATCATTGCAGACGGCCCGCGCGGACGTCGCCGATATATGTCATCAGATCGAATGGGTTCTGGATTCGGGTGAGCAGGGTGGCGACGTGTCCGAGATGAATGCGAGATTGTCGGCGCGCACCGACGAACTTTACCGAATTCTGATCAGCCTGCGGAGCGGCTAGCAGATGGTTTCCCAGAAGTTGCTCGACCTCATCCTGAAGCTGGACCGGAAGACGGCGTCCGGCGACATTTCCTGGGAAAAAACCATTCACGAAAACGTGTTTCAGACGTCGTTTCCGCGCTATACCATCCGTGTCTCGTATGATCGTCGCGGCGGCAATTATGAGATTTCCATTCTCGGAATGGACGGAAATGTTATTGAAAGTGTCAAGGACACAGAGATCGACAGCGGCGCGGCCGGGGATGCGCGGGCCACTTGGCGAAATCGTCTCCAAGGGATTTTCAATAACGCACGCCATCAGGCGTGCGGCGTGGAAAACGCGCTCGATGAACTGATGGCCTATCTCGATTAGGATACGATTTCCGGGATGGAATCCGTCCACTTCACCTACCTGAACGGGCCGGAGATCGACCGGCTGGCGATGGGCGACGACGAGATCCTGGCGGCCGTGGAGGCGGGGCTGCTGGCGCAGGGGCGGGGCGAGACGGTGATCGAGCCGCGCGTGCACCTGGAGCCGGACCCGGCGTTTCGCGGCCACTTCAACGTGCTGCGCGGCTACATCGCGCCGATGGGGCTCGCCGGGGTGAAGATCGTCGGGGACTATGTCGACAACTACAAGCAGGGCCTGCCGTCGGAGATGGCGCTGCTCAACCTGTTCGATCCGCGCACGGGGATGCCCGTGGCGCTTCTGGACGCCACCGCCATCACCGAGATGCGCACCGGGGCGATGACCGCGCTGGGCGCCAAGTACCTTGGCCCCGGCAGGGCGCGCGTGCTGGGCCACGTGGGCGCGCGCGGCACCGCGTACTGGAACGTGCGCCTGCTCGACCGGCTCTATGACTTCGCGGAGATCCGCGTGCACTCGCGCCGGCCGGAGAGCCGCGAGGCCTTCGCCGCCCGTCTGAGCGCCGACCTGGGCAAGCCGGTCAAGGCGGTGGACTCCTGGCGGGCCTGCCTGGAGGGCGCCGACATCATGATCGAGGCCTCGCGCCTGGCCGCGCCGGAGCCGCTGTTCCGCACCGAATGGGTCAAGCCCGGCGCGTTCGTGGTGCCCTACGGCACGATGTCGGCGGTGGAGCTGTCGCTGACCGACGTGGCGGACAAGGTGGTGGTGGATGACTGGGGCCAGTGCCAGGGCGGCAAGCTGGGCGCCCTGCGCGCGCACGTCGAGGCCGGCAAGCTGACGCGCGAGACGCTGCATGCCGAACTGTGCGAGATCGTCGCGGGCCAGAAACCGGGGCGCGAGAGTGACGAGGAAGTGATCCTGTTCTGGCACCGCGGCTTGTCGCTGTCGGATATCGCGCTGGGTCACGCCATGCTGGAAAAGGCCCGTCGCCTGGGCCTTGGTCAGGCACTGCGCTACGCCTAAATGGAGCGTCGTTACGCGGCTGCCGGGAGTTCCAGGTGCAAGGACAAGCTTCGAGCGGCAAGCGTCAGCGCGACGTTCGCATCGACGTCTTTCGCGGCGTGGCGATGTTCATCATCTTCATCGCGCACGTGCCGGCGAATCCGTGGAACGACTGGATTCCCGCGCGCTTCGGCCCGTCCGACGCGGCCGAGTGGTTCGTGTTCTGCTCCGGCTTCGCCTCGGCGGTGGCGTTCGGCGGGGTTTTCCGGCGGCGCGGCTTCGGCCTCGGCGTGATGCGCGTCGCCCACCGCTGCTGGCAGATCTACTGGGCGCACCTGGGCATGTTCTTCGCCACGGCGGCGACCGTGGTGGCGGGCTCCTGGCTGCTGCCGAAGGACTACGTGGGGCAGCTCAATCTGCAGCACTTCTTCGACAACGCCATGAACGGCCTCGTGGGGCTGCTGACGCTGACCTACGTGCCGAACTACTTCGACATCCTGCCGATGTACTTCGCCATTCTGGTGATGCTGCCGATCCTGATGGCGCTGTCGCGGCTGCACCTCTGGGCGGCGCTGGCCTTCCCGCCGCTGCTCTGGGCGGCGAACCGGGCCATTGGCTTTGATTTGCCGGCGGAGTGGTGGTCGGACCGGCCGTGGTTCTTCAATCCATTCGGCTGGCAGCTCATCTTTTTCACCGGCTTCGCCTTCTCCATGGGCTGGCTGCGCCCGCCGCCGCCCGACCGCCGGCTGATCGCGCTCGCCGCCGCCGTCCTGATCGTGCTGATCCCGCTGAGCTGGAAGCCGATCTGGGACAACTACCACTGGGCCAACGTCGCCAGCTACGCCATCCTCTGGGGCTACGAGAAGACCGACTTTGGCATCATTCGGTTCATCCATTTCCTGGCCATCGCCTACCTGCTGCGCTGCGCCTTCCTGGGGCGCGAACACACGCTGCACAGCGCGCCCTTTGCGGTGCTGCGCAAGGTGGGCCAGCAAGCTTTGGCGGTCTTCGTCACCTCGATGGTGCTGGCACGCGTGGCCGGCATGCTCCTGGACCAGCTCGGCCGCGACCCCGGCAGCGTTGCCCTGGTCAACCTGGCCGGCTTCGTCCTTCTGGCGGCCACGGCCTACTTCGTCGCCTGGGTGAAGCAGGAGCCGTGGCGCAAGCCGCCGCCCCAGCCGGCGCCCGCGCCCGAAACCGAACCGCGCGCCGCCCCCGCCGGGCAGGCGGCGGAATAGGGCGGTCAGCCGGAGACTTTGTGAAGAGGGTGGGGGCATGAACCGGGACCTCGCGCGCCGCGTTCTGCGCGCCCTGAACGAGCAAGGTTTGAAGCACCTTGGCCTGAAGCTGCTCCGTCAGCGACGGGCGGAGGAGCTGGAAGCCCTGCAGGTGGCCTTCGTCGAAAGCACGAACGGCAGTTATCTGGCTGCCGCGGCGCCCGCCACCACGGCGTCGGAGGACGACGCCGGCGCGCCGCTGCTGCGGGCCGAAGCGCTGGTGGAGCCGGAGCCGGGGCTGCGGTTCTGGATCGATCTGCTGGACCCTGGCGTCTCGTACCATGTCCGGCGGGGCGACTACGAGCCGCCGGCGACGCGGTTCGTCACCCGGACGCTGCGACCCGGCGGGGTCTTCGTCGACGTCGGCGCGAACCTGGGCTGGTTCGCGCTGCATGCCGCCCGCCGGGTGGGACCGGCGGGGCAGGTGATCGCGCTGGAGCCGCGCGCGGATTCCTGCCTTTTGCTGCGCCGCGCGGTGGCGGCCAACGGCTTCGGTCGTATCGTGAGGGTTCTGCCCGCCGCCGCCGGGCGCGAGGCGGGCCGGCGGCGGCTGGTGTGGGAGCGCGGCCAGCATTCGCCGGGCGGGACCTGGTCGATGACCCACGACGCCCTTGAGGCGGCGCTGCCGCCAGGCGACAACGCCTTCATGGAGTCGGCCGTCGTGCGGCTGGATGATGTGCTTGGCGAGCTGCCGGTGGATCTGGTGAAGATCGACATCGAGGGAGCGGAGCCCGACGCCCTGGCCGGGGCGGGCCGCCTGCTGTCCCGCACACGCCCAAAGGTGCTCTGCGAGATCAATCCGCCGCTCTTGCGCCAGGTCGGACGAACGGAGCCGGCCGCCTTCGTGGACTGGATGGCCGGGCAGGGCTATCGCTGCCACACCCTGGAGGCCGACGGCACACTCGGCGACAGTCTTTCGTCCGAGACCTTCGCGGCCGAGCCGGGCGTGCTCGACGTGGTGTTCGTGCCGATGGGCTGAGCCAGCACCCGCGACGCGCATTCGTGAGGGCGGCCCGTTTGCCTGTCGCCTTTCCGGGCCCGTCGTGCTTTGCTGTGCCAGCGATCGACGAAGCCGATCAAAGGCGCCGCAAATGCAGCTCGACGCGATCCGCACCTTCATCGCCGTCGCCGAGACCGGCAACTTCCATGAGGCCGCGAAGCGGCTGAACGTCACGCAGTCGACGGTCAGCGCGCGCATCCGCACGCTGGAGGACGGGCTGGGCCGCAGCCTCTTCCTGCGTGGCAAGACCGGCGTCGAGCCGACCGAGGCCGGGCGGCATTTCGAGCGCTACGCCACCAACATGATGCGCCTGTGGCGCCGGGCACAGCAGGACGTGGCGCTGTCGCGCGCCTATCGCGCCAGCTTCGGCCTGGGCTCGCAGGTCAGCCTCTGGGACCGCCTGGTGCTGAGGTGGATCCCCTGGATGCGCCAGGCCGCGCCGGACGTGGCGCTGCGCGTGGAGGCGGACCACTCGCCCAGCCTGATGCGCTACGTCGCCGACGGCATTCTCGACATGGCGGTGATGTACCAGCCGCGCCGCCGCGCCGGCCTGGCCATCGAACAGCTTATCGTCGAGACGCTGGTGATGGTCTCCACGCGCCCCGACGCGGCGAGCGACTGGCGCGACGACTACGTCTTCGTCCACTGGGGCCGGGATTACGAGATCGCCCACGCCGAGCACTTCCCCGACCTCGCCACGCCGGCGGTCAGCGTGGGCCTGGGCGCGCTGGGCCTGCGCTACATCCTGGACAACGGCGGCAGTGGGTACTTCCCGATCCGCGTTGTCCGCCCCTACCTTGCCGATGGCCGCCTGCACCGCGTGGCAGGTATGCCGACGATGCAACGCGTGGCCTATGTCGTCTACGACGCCGACAGCTCCAACCGGCCGCTGCGCGACCTTGGTTTACAGGGACTTAGGGAGATCGCGGCGGCTGGCCAGGCGGAGGACCAGACGGCGGTGTGATCGGAAAACCCGATTGGATGCGTGAAATTATTTCGCTTTATGGGTTGCCAGAAAAAACCACTTTGAGGGTGTCGCCGCGAACACACCGCGCGACGCGCGCCATGAAAGGAGACAATGATGCGCACCCTCGGCCTGCCCGTGACCGACCCCACCATTCCCGGCCTCAGCGTCCGCGACCTGACGAGGCGCGCCGCCGAGGTCATGCAGACCTTCCTGAACGGCGCCACCCCGGCGATCCGGCACCGCGACTACCTCATCCGCCATGACCTGGCGCATCTCGATGCGGAGGCCCTGCAGGACATCGGGCTCGACCGGGACCGGAGCTGACCGTCACCCGCCATGCCGGAGCAACCGACAGCCCGGCTGTCCACCCCGGTCGTCGGCGACCCGGCCGGCGGCCGGGCGGACCGCGGCGTGGTCTGCATCCTCGTCGCGGTCCTCCTGTTCTCGGTCTTCAACGCCATCCTGAAGTGGCTGTCCGGGGACTACGGCCCGACACAGCTTGTGTTCTTCCGCGGCCTCTTCGGTCTGCTGCCCGTGGCCATCATTCTGGCGCACGACGGCGGCGGGCCGAAGCGGCTGGTCAGCGCGCGGCCAGGCCTGCAGGTGCTGCGCGCCGCCTCGGCCTTCGTGGCGAACGTGCTCTTCGTGCTGTCCTACCGCGCCATGCCGCTGGCCGACGCGGTGGCGATCGGCTACGCCGCGCCGATTTTCGTCACGGCGCTGTCGGTGCCGCTGCTGTCCGAGCGCGTGGGCGTGCATCGCTGGGCCGCCGTGGTGGTGGGGTTCCTGGGCGTGGTGCTGGTGGCGCGGCCGGGCGACGGGGTCTGGAACCCGGCCGCGCTCCTGGCCGTGGGCGGCACACTGTCCTACGCGATCTGCATCATCGCCACGCGCCAGCTCCGCACATATGACCGCACCGTCACGACGATGTTTCACTCGACCGGGCTGTACGTGCTGTTCGGCGCGGTCACGCTGCCGTTCGTCTGGGTGACGCCGAGCTGGCCGGACCTGCTGCTGCTGACGGTCATGGGCTGCGTGGCCGGCGGCGGGATGTTCTTCTTCGTGCAGGCCTACCGCTTCGCCGAGGCGACGACGGTGGCCCCCTTCGACTACACGGCGATGGCCTGGGCGATGCTGTTCGGCTTCGTGCTCTGGGGCGAGGTGCCACGGTGGACCAGCTTCGCCGGCATCGCCATCATCATTCTCAGCGGCCTCTATATCGTCCAGCGCGAAGCCGTGACCGCCAGGCGCCGGCGCGGCTGAACCCATCGCTCCTGGCCGAATCCGCAATCGAGCTCGCGCGGGACTGACTCCGGCGCATGGTTCGGTGTACAATCCGTCGACGAAACTCCGCCGTGTCATCCGCGCTGCCGTCCGGGCGACGCATGGCGGGGCGATCCGGGAAGGAGAAGGGCGGATGCGAGGCAAGGGTGTGCTGATCGTGGACGATGACGCCTTCATGCGGTCGATGATCCGCACGAGGCTGCAGGAGACCTGCCTGGACGACATCGAGCTCGCCGAGGATGGCGTGATCGGGCTGTCCAAGTTGCGCGCCTCTCCCGCCCGGTACGGCCTCGTCCTGCTGGATCTGGAAATGCCGGTGATGGCGGGATTGGCGGTTCTGCGCGAACTCCGCCAGGAGCCGGACGCGCGCCTGCACGCGCTGCCCGTCCTCCTCCTCACCGACGAACCCGAAAGACGGAACGCGGTCGCGGCGAAATCGCTCGGGGCCTCCGGCCTGATCGCGAAGAGCGGCATGACGGCGCAAGAGCTCGCCCCCTATGTGGAGCGCGCCTTGAGCACGAAAGCCGCCGCACGCGCCGCGCGCGCGGCCCCGGCCGACCCCGTTGCCGCGCGGCTTCAGGTGGACGGGGAGAGGGTATCGTGACGCGAGCGATTAATCGTTTTTCAACAAATGCGAGTTAAAGTTTTTCTCAGAGCAGGCGAAGTGGGGTGCCGCCGAGCGACGGAGCGGCCCGCCGGACGCTGAAGCCCCAGTGGGGTGCGGAACGTCTCGCGGGCCGTTCGTCATCGCGCGCCCCGCTCAAGCGACCGCCCGGCCACGTGCCGCCGCGTTTTGTGTCCATCGCTGCTGTCATTCAGCCTGAAGACGCCTGGTCCGCGTGCGAATGCCGCTCTCGCGGCGAATCGCGCGTGGCGGCAAAGGCCGCATCCCTCGCCGGAACCGCGTCCGGCATCCCGTGCAATACGACTTGCGCCAGAGCAGGCGGGTGCGCCCGTTTCGTGCCCGCGCGGCGGGTCTGCCTGGGCCGCTTGGCCTGGGTGGCGGTCTCGCCGCCCGATCTCGGGGGGTCGCGAACAGTATTGAGGAAAAGTCCTGAAATCCAATCCGGTGAACGGCAAGGACTCCCATGATTCTCGGTGCCAAACGGTCGATCCCGCCAGTACACCGAAGGGTCCGGAAATGCGGTGGTCGTCATTGTCCAGAGTGCCAATGTGTCACGGTGTTGGCGGGAAAGGTGGGACGCGGGGTTGACATCTTTAGCAGATATGATATATACATACTTCAAGGCGCAATTGACTTGATGCCGATTGCACGCCTTGTATAGAAGAACGCGAGTAGAGCCGGCCTCGCTGTCAGCGATGGAGAATATTGACGCAGTCGCGTCATGTCTTTGCGAAAATGCGACATCCTTCGGGTTTGTCGGTACATGATGACCCGAGGTTGCGCGACGTGACGGCCGGTCCCGTGAAACCGACCCGCCCACACAGCTTCGAAGAGCGATGAAACCCTTCAGCACAGCAGATTCCGACGTCCGCCTGGTCGACGTCGATCAGAGCGCGTTGTTGCGGCCCGAGGGCGCGCCGCTTCCGGTCATGCCGGACGAGTCCGCCGCGCCGCGCCGGCGCTATCGCTTTCGCAGCCCCAAGGCCGCCGACGGCGCTGCCATCTGGGCGCTGGTGCGCGACACCGGCGTGCTCGACGTGAACTCCGCCTACAGCTACCTGATGCTCGGCACCTACTTCGCCGAGACCTGCGTCGTGGCCGAGAAGGACGGCGAAATCGTCGGCTTCGTCTCCGGCTTCAAGCCGCCGGAGCGGCCGGACACCGTCTTCGTCTGGCAGGTCGGCGTCGCCGATGGCGAGCAGGGGCGGGGCCTGGCCAAGCGACTGCTGCGCCGCCTGCTGGCCGGCAAGGCCTGCCGCGGCGTACGCTTCATCGAGACGACGGTGACCCCGTCCAACACCGCGTCCATGCGGCTGTTCCAGTCGATGGCGCGCGAACTGAACACCGTCTGCGTCATCGAGAACGGCTTCGACGAATCGCTGTTTCCCGAGGCCGGCGCCCACGAGAGCGAGCGCCTGTTCCGTATCGGCCCGATTCGCCGCTGATACGGCCGACGGGTGCAAAAAATGCACTTGTCGTTTCCCGGTACGCATCTGACATTGACTTGATGCAACTGCCGCCAGTACCAACTTGGCGGGAAAGGACTGTTATGAACATCATCGAGCAATACGAATCCGAAGTCCGCAGCTACAGTCGCGCCTTCCCTGTGGTTTTCACCACGGCCAAGGGGGCGACGCTGACCGACAGCGAAGGCCGCGAATACCTCGACTTCTTCGCCGGGGCGGGCGCCCTGAACTACGGCCACAACAACCCGGCCCTGAAGCAGCCGCTGCTGGACTACATCGCCGGCGACAACATCACCCACAGCCTGGACATGGCGACCGAGGCGCGCGAGCGCTTCCTCGAGACGTTCCACGACGTCGTGCTCGAGCCGCGCGGGCTGGACTACAAGGTGCTGTTCCCCGGACCGACCGGCACCAACTGCGTCGAGGCGGCGCTGAAGCTGGCGCGAAAGGTCACCGGCCGGCGCACCGTGGTCAGCTTCACCAACGGTTTCCACGGCATGACGCTGGGCGCGCTGGCGGTCACGGGCAACGCCTTCAAGCGCCGGGGCGCCGGCAAGAGCCTGACCGACACCACCTTCGTGCCCTTCGACGGCTTCCTCGGCGAGGGCGTGGACACCCTGGACGTCTTCGAGCGGATGCTGGACGGCGGCGGCAGCGGGCTGGATCATCCGGCCGCGGTCATCGTCGAGACCGTGCAGGGCGAGGGCGGCATCAACGCGGCCAGCCCCGATTGGCTGCGTCGTCTGGCCGACATCTGCAAGCGCCACGATATCCGGCTGATCGTCGACGACGTGCAGGCGGGTTGCGGGCGCACCGGCAGCTTCTTCAGCTTCGAGCCGGCGGGTATCGTGCCCGACTTCGTCTGCCTGTCGAAATCGATCGGCGGCTACGGCCTGCCGATGGCGATCACGCTGGTCAAGCCCGAGTACGACCGCTTCGCGCCGGGCGAGCACAACGGCACCTTCCGCGGCAACAACCCCGCCTTCGTGACTGCGACCGCCGCGCTGGAGACCTACTGGCGCGACGACGCCCTGGCCTCGGCGGTGCGCGAAAAGGCCGAGGTGATCCAGGCGACGCTACGCAAGCTGGCCGACGCCCATCCCGAGCTGCGGCCGGAGGTGCGCGGGCGCGGCTTCATGCAGGGCCTGGCGCTGCACGCCGAGGGCGCGGCCGAGGAGGTCTGCGCCGAGGCCTTCCGGCACGGCCTGGTCATGGAGACCTCGGGCCCGGCGGACGAGGTGGCGAAGCTGCTGCCGCCGCTGACCATCACCGACGACGAGCTGCAGCGGGGCCTCTCGATTCTGGAGAACGCGGTCGAGGCGGTGGCCCGCAAGCGGTGCTCGGCCGACAGGACCGCCGCGTAATCCCCACGGCGACAGCCTTTCCATCGCCTGGCAAACGGACGGCGCCCCGCGCCGTCCGTTTGTGCTAGACGGATGTCATCGCGATTCACGGCAACATTATCGAGGGGGAGTCCCGCATGATCATTCGACGGCTGAGCGCGGTCCTTGGCACCGACGCCGAGGTGGAGGCGGAGAACGGCAACTGGGTGAGCCGACGCCTGCTGCTGAAGAAGGACGGCATGGGCTTTTCCATGCACGATACCATCATCCGCGCCGGCACCGAGACCTACATCCATTATGCCAACCACCTGGAGGCGGTGTACTGCGTCGAGGGCGACGGCGAGATCGAGGACCTGGAAACCGGCGAGATCCACAGGATCTCCGACGGCATGCTGTATGCCCTGAACGGTCACGAGCGCCACAAGCTGCGCGGCGGCAGCCGGGACATGCGCATGATCTGCGTCTTCAACCCGCCGCTGACCGGCCGCGAGACCCACGACGAGAACGGCGTCTATCCGCTGATCGAGGACTGATTTCCGGCAACGCCTTGTTCCAAGGCGGCCTGGAACCATGTGTCTGGCCGGGGTGTACGATTGCCAGGGGGGAAGATCCAGTATGACTCCTCATAGGGAAACCCATTGATGCTGAAACGAATGCTTTCGATCGCCGTCCTCGCCCTGGGCATGACGGGGCTGGGCGTGGCCGCCGCCGGCGCCGGAAACTCCGGGGACGAGGCCGAGTCTCGACCCAAGCACGAGATGCGCCACGGTCAGGGCCACGGGTCCCAAGGCGGTTACGGCCACCACGGGCAGCATGGCCACCACGGCGAGCAGGGCCGGCATCGCGGCATGATGATGAAGAAGATGATGGCGGCGCACGGCGAACGCGAACCCACCCTCAAGCTCGAGGCCGAGGGCAAGGGCCGGGAGATCAAGTTCGAATGCCGGGCCTCGATGAGCGAGTGTCTCGAAGCCTTCGACAAGGTCCGGGGCGCCCTGATGGACCGCCGCGGCGACCGCGATGCCGAGGGCGATTGATACCGCCAAGTCTTGAACCGGTTTCGCCACCCCGGATGCGACGCCGCGCGACGCGCGGCGTCGCGGCTCCAGGATGAGGGGGAACGGCGGGGCCGCCGTGGCTAGACCCGCCCCTCGCCGGCCCGGCTGGTCGCCGCCACCGCCGCTTTTCCAGGCGCCTCCAGTCGTGGGCCGGCGAGCAGGGGATGCACCGGCGGCTCCTTGGGCCGCACGAGGTGGGTCGCGAGGATCTGGCCGTAGCCGCGGTAGCGGTAGCCGTTGTTGCGTGCCAGATAGCGTTCACGCTCCCGGCGGTAGACGCTCGGGATCCGGTACCAGGGTAGGGCGGGGCGGTCGTGATGGACCGCATGCAGGTTGTTGTGCAGGTACAGCAGCCCCATGACGGGCCCGGCCTCCACCACGGCGGTCCGTCGGCCCACGTCCTCGGCCGCCTGATGCTCCAGGAAGGAGCGCAGCAGCGTCAGCGCCGTACCGCCATGGACGAAGCCCAGCAGGTACTGCCACACCGGCATGCCGCACACCCCGAAGGCCCAGCCGGCCACCAGCGCCACCCCGACGAAATGCCATCCCCAGTGCCGCAGGTGGCGGGTGTCGCCGCGCGCCAGCCGCGCCGCTTCCTCGCCATACAGCCGGCCGATCAGCCGCCACGGGCCGAACAGCAGACGCCCGGCCACGGTGTTGTGCATCCACAACACCCCGCGGCGCAAACGCCCCAGGCGTGACCAGGTCTGCGGCGTGACGTAGAAACTCTCCGGGTCCTCGGTCGGATCGGTGAGCCGGCGGTCGACGTGGTGGGCCAGATGGCTCTCGCGGTACAGGCCGAAGGGCAGCCAGAACCCGAGCGCCGGCAAGGCGAGGAGATGGTTCAGCCAGCGCCGGCGCGTCGGGTGTCCGTGCACGATCTCGTGCTGCAGCGAGCCGTGCCAGGCGCCCAGCCATGCGCCCAGGGCCACCACGACCCACCAGGGGAGCGCCGCATGATACCAGGTCAACAGTCCAAAGCCGGCGTAGACCGCCGCCGCGACCCCGAGCGTCGGCCACTCGACGGCGGCCCGCCGGGCCGCATCTCGTGTCGTGCCCATTCGGTTTCCCTTGTCCTGAAGCCGGGCCGGCCGCGCGTGGGCTGGCCGTGCCGTCGTTGCGCTTTCATGCAGATAACAGGCCATGAGCGATGTGGCAAGACACCAATGGGGCGCAACCACACAGTTGTTGACAATACGCAACAGAGGCTGCCATGAAGGAACGCATGGAACGCAGCGAGTGGGTCGAGCGGTTTCGCGAGCGGCTGGCCGAGCTGATCGCGCGCGAGGGCATGAGCCAGGCGGCCTTCGCGGCCTGGATCGGGCTCGACCGCTCGACGCTTTCGCAGCTCCTTTCGCCGGAGAACGCGCGCCTGCCGCGGGCGGAGACGATCGCCACGATCGCCCGCGCCACGCAGGTCAGCGCCGACTGGCTGCTGGGCCTCAGCCAGGCTGACGAGCCGGGCTCGGAGCTGCTGAGCGGCCAGCTCGAGGTCGAGCGCGGCGGGGCCAGCCCGATGGACGCCCGGCTGCGGCGCTGGCACGCCGAGGCGACGGGCTACAAGATCCGCTACGTTCCCACGACGCTGCCCGACCTGCTGAAGACCGAGGAGACCATCGCCTACGAGTGCGGCGGCCCGGACGAGGCGGCCTCGGCGGCGCGGCTGCAGCAGGCGGAGTCCGACCTTGCCTACACCCGCCTGCCGGAGACCGACATGGAGGCCTGCTGCGCCTTTCAAACCGTCGAGGACCTGGCGCGCGGCGAGGGCATCTGGCGGGCCTTTGCGAAGGAACGGCGGCTGGAACAGCTCGACCACGCCGTTACCCTGGTGGACGAGCTCTATCCGACCTTCCGCTGGTTCCTCTACGACGGCGCGCGGCGCTTCTCGGTGCCGTTCACGATCTTCGGGCCGCTGCGCGTCGCGGTGTACTTCGGCGAGATGTACTTCGTCTTCAACGCGACCGAGCACATCCGGGTGATGACGCGGCACTTCGACAACCTGATCCGCGCCGCCGTGGTGCCGCCGACCGAGGCCAAGAGCTATCTGGAGAAGCTACGCGGGGAGGTGGCAGCGTCGTGAGTCCTGTCGGTTGGGTCGCCGGACTGCCGATGTATGACCTGCCGGGCACGGCCGAATGGCAGGACGCCTGGTGGGCGGGATTGGCCTGTCATCTGCGGGCCGCCGGCCTGTCGGGGGTTCCCGAGCACCTGACCCGGCCGTCCGTGACCGAGGATCTCTGGGCCGACCCGCGGCTGCTGTTCGGCCAGGCCTGCGGCTATCCGCTGGTCGAGGAGTTCGCCGAGCGCCTGCGGCCGATCGCCACGCCCTGCTACGCGGCCTTGGGCTGCCAGGGGCCGTGCTATGCCAGCCTGCTCGTCGTCGCCGCGGACTCCCCGGCGAAAAGGCTGGCCGACGTGCTGGGTGGCGTCTGCGCCATCAACGGTCACGGCTCGCAGTCCGGCTGCCAGGCGCTGCGCAGCGCGGTGGCCAAGGTGACCGACCGCCGGCGGCCGTTCCGCGAAGTGCTCGTGACCGGCAGCCACTTGGTCAGCTTGCGGGCCGTGGCCGAGGGCCGGGCCGACGTCTGCGCGGTCGATGCCGTAACCCACGCCCTCTGCGCGCGCCATTCGCCGGATCTGCTGGCGGGGACCCGCTGCCTGGGCGCCACGCCGACGACTCCCGGCCTGGCGTATGTGATGGCGGCGGGCCACGGGGAGGACCTGGTGGCGCGGCTGCGCGCTGGTCTGTTCGCGGCGCTGGCCGATCCGGCGCTGGCCGAGGCGAGGGCGAACCTCCTCATCACCGGCGCGGTGGCGACGACGCTGGCCGATTACGCCTGTATCGCCGAACAGGCGGCGGCGCTGGCACGGGAAGGGCCGCTGCTGGCGTGAACCGCAGTGGCAGGCTTCAGCCTGCCGTCTTCCGACCAACTGGCACGGCGACAAAATAAAGAACGGCGACCGTTGATGGCCGCCGTTCCGATGTCTCGTCTCAGCGCGGGTCGGCGCCTAGCCGAGCACGCGCAGCTTGTCCGCGGCCTGCCGGTTGTCCCGGCCGGGGACCAGCTCGAACTCGACGCGCTGACCCTCCTTCAGGCTGTCGAGTCCAGCCCGCTGAACCGCCGTGATATGCACGAACGCGTCCTTGCCGCCCCCCTCGGGCGCGATGAAACCATAGCCCTTCGTGGTGTTGAACCACTTGACCGTGCCGATAGTCATGTCGTCTCAGTCTCCGAAGTCTGCGAAAGTCGATGGCACGATCGGCCGGCCCGCGCCGCTCGTTCAGGTCCAAAGTCCGGCGCGCTCGGCAAGGCGTCGACACGTCGGAGACAGGAGCCGGCAACGAGAGACCGGCCAAAGCCGAAAGCCCTCCTACTTTGCGACGCCTGGCGCGCCTTTGCAACCCATTTCGCGCCGCGAGTCGCGCGCCCCGCCCAATGTCGCGACGATGCCGCAGACCTGCTTCACGCATTTTTCAGCGCTCATGCCGGCGGCGCTTTGCTAGCGTCCGGCCCCCGACGAAGGAACGGCAACTCAGACGGGCGGAACGCAGGGACGCATGAAGGATCGGGCCAAAAGGCACGGGCGCGTCGTGCTGAGCATGGCGAAGCGGCGGCTCTTGTCGATCTGGGACAATCCGCCGGCGATGCTGCTCTGGCTCCTGCTGACCGGGGCGACGGTGGGGGCGCTCAAGGCGATGGGCCTGTAGCGCTCGGCTCGGCGCCGAAGAGTTGTTCCCCGGCACGAGACCACCTAGCTTTCGCAAGGGTGTCAACCGGATGGGAGTCGCTGTTGCGATGAGCACCGATCAATTCAAGGGCGTGCCGTCCTTCAGCATCGAGGCCGCGCACGCCGCGGACAGGGAGAAGTCCGTCACCTATCCCCCGCGTCCGCTTTCCGAGCCGCTGGACCACGACACGCTGCGGACGCGGGCGCTGCAGGCAACCAGGCAAGCCAGGCGGGATATCGAGGATGAGCAGGACTGAGCCCAACAGCCCCAGCAACACGGCCGAGCCGCGTTGGCTGCCGGCCGACGAGATCAAGAAGCTCAACGCCGCCGACGCGGAGGAGGCCGGCCACGGCGCCGTTATCGCCGACATGGCAGCCCTGGAGCAGGCGCTGCAGCGGCCGAAGTCCCTCTGGGCCTATCACGGCGAGCGCGACGTGGTCCGCCTTGCCTGCGCCCTTCTGGTCGGCATCGTCGAGGCGCATCCCTTCGGCCGGGGGAACGCACCCACGGCGCTGGCCGCCCTGGTGATGTTCCTGGAAGCCAACGGCTATCGCTGGACGGCGCCGGACGGCCGTGTCCTCGGGGCCTACGTGCGCGCCCTGGCGGAGGGACGCTACACCGAGGAAGGGCTCGCCGAGACGCTGCGCCCGGACATCCTGCCGGCGTGACCTCCGGCCACGGGCGCCTGCAACCGGCTATTTCTCCTCCCCGGCCGTCTCGGTGGTCGTTGGCCCGGCGTCATGGCGCTGGGCCTCGTCCTCGCCGGCGTGCGCCGGTCCATCTCCGCGCGGGCGCCCGAGGATCGCCGCGAAGTCCTGGCTGCCCGCCGCGGCGGCGCGGTTCTCGGCCTGGATGCGCTCGTAGATCTCGCGCCGCAGGACCGTGGCGTCCGAGGGGAAGGTGAAGCCCAGCTTGATGGACTTGCCCCGGATATCAACGACGGTCACCTCGATCTCGTCGTTGATGACGACCGATTCCCCAACCTTGCGCGTCAGATAAAGCATGGCCGGTTGACTCCTCTCAAGCGACCGCACGCCGGCCAGAAAGGCGCCGCCGCCGGCTGTTCCGGCGGCGATTCGAAGCGTTAACGACTACCCTAGCTGCTTTTACGCATTCTTAACAACCCACGCGTCAACCTTGAGTCGGTGCAAGTTGTGAAGTCCGCATCGCACAGTCATGCGGCTGGCGCGGGCAGGAGGCGGCGCCGGCAAGGATGGCGCGAAGACGGACCAGTGGGGGCGCATGGCGTTCGGCAAGTTCAATGTGTTCGATGCAGTCGGGCGGCGGATGGACTGGCTCGGTCAGCGGCAGACCGTCCTGGCGGACAACATCGCCAATGCGGACACGCCGGGCTACACGCCGCGGGATCTCAAGGAAGCCGACTTTGCCAGCACCCTGAAGCGCGCGCTGAAGCCCATGGCGCCGCAGGTGACCCACGCGCGGCACATCGACGCGAGCATCCCGCCGCCGCAGGAGCCTGAGGCCGAGGATTCGCGCGAGACCTACGAGACGGCGCCGTCGGGCAACGCCGTCGTGATCGAGGAGCAGATGGTCAAGGTCGCGGAGACCCAGATGACCTACAGGACGATGACCAACCTCTATCGCAAGCACGCCCAGTTGTTCATGACGGCCCTGGGCCGCGGCAGCGGCAGGGGCTGACCGCTGTCATCGCGCGGGGGGAGCGCTGATCCATGGACCTGTCGAAGACGCTTTTCATTTCCGCGGCCGGCATGAAGTCCCAGGGCACGCGGCTGCGCGTGCTGGCGGAGAACGTGGCCAACGCGTCGTCGCTGCCGCAGTCGCCGGAGAACGAGCCGTATCGGCGCAAGCTGGTCAGCTTCGAGAACGTGATGAACGACGAACTGGGCGTGAATCAGGTGCAGGTGGAGGAGATCGCGCGGGACCAGAGCGACTTCGGCCGGAAGTACCTTCCCGGCCATCCGGCCGCCAACGAGGAAGGCTATGTGCAGACGCCCAACGTCAAGCCGCTGGTGGAAATGGCGGACATCCGGGAGGCGCAGCGCAGCTACGAGGCCAACTTGAAGGTGATCGAGGCCTCGCGCGACATGCTTATGCAGACGATCGGCCTGTTGCAGTAACCCGCTGTTTTTAAAGGATCGGCGCGGACCGCGGGTGGCGACTGCCCGGTCCCGACGACAGGATCAAAATGGAGAGGCGGACCCATGGCGGTGTCGTATTCGGAAGCCCTGGCAGCCTATCGCCGTGCGGTACAGCAGGCGCAGATCGGCGGGCCGGAGAACGAGCAGTCGCAGGCGGCGGGCCCGTCGAGCGAGTTCGGGCAGGTGCTGCGCCAGGAGACCCAGGAGGCGGTCCAAACGCTGCGCGAGGGCGAGAAGCAGTCGCTGGCCGCCGCGGCCGGCACGGCGAACATCAATGACGTGGTCATGGCGATGTCACAGGCCGAGATGACCCTGCAAACCGTGGTGACGCTGCGCGACCGGGCCGTCCAGGCCTATCAGGAAATCCTGCGGATGCCGATCTGACGTCCCGCGGCAGGGCGGCCCGGCCCGCCGGCCGGACGGCGGGCGCCATCGGGTCCGCCGCGGCCTTGGGGATGCGGACGCCATCATGAACGAGACCCAAATCATCGATGTGGGCCGCGAGGCCCTGCTGGTCATCCTGCAGGTCTCTGGGCCGGTGCTGCTGGCGGCGCTGCTGGTGGGCCTGCTGATCGCGCTGTTCCAGGCCCTGACCCAGATGCAGGAGATGACGCTGGCCTTCGTACCCAAGATCTTCGCCGTGATCTTCGCGGTGATGCTGCTGGCGCCCTTCATGATCAACACGCTGCAAAGCTTCATGCAGCACATCGCCGACATGATCGTCGGCCTGGGCACGTAGGCGGCCATGCTCCAGGAGTTGCTGCCGGCCAGCATCTTCGCCGTGCTCCTGGTCTTCGTGCGCACCGGCGCCGCGGTCATGCAGTTCCCCGGCTTCGGTGACGCCTACGTCTCCAGCCGTGCCCGACTGCTGCTGGCCCTGATGCTGAGCCTGGCGGTAACGCCGGTGCTGGGCGACCGTTTGCCGGCCCAACCCGACTCGGCGACCCTCCTGTTCCTGCTGTTGATCGGCGAGCTCTTCGTGGGTCTTTTCCTGGGCGCCCTGGCGCGGGTGATGATGGCCGCGGTGCTGGTCGCCGGCACCGTCATCGCGCACATGAGCCACATGGCCAACGCCATGATCAACTCGGCGCTGAGCCAGCAGCAGGCGTCGATCGTCGGGAACTTCCTGAGCATCACCGCGATGCTCCTGATCTTCGCGCTTGATCTGCATCACCTGCTGCTGCGCACGGTGGTGGAGAGCTATGTCGTGTTTCCGCCAGGCGAGCTGCCGCCGGTGGGCGACTTTTCCCGGCTGATGTCGCAAACCGTGGCGCGGTCCTTCACCCTCGGGGTCCAGCTTGCCGCGCCGTTCCTGACGGTCGGCCTGATCGTCTATTTGCTGATGGGCCTTCTGGGCCGACTGATGCCGCAAGTGCAGATCTTCTTCGTCGCCATGCCGATGCAGATCGGGGTGGGCCATCTTCTGCTGCTCGTCACGCTGCCGGCCATCATGATGTGGTTCCTGGGGGCCTTCGAGGAGACGTTCACGCCCTTCATTCCTGGGTAAGGCGGGAGGATCCCCGTGTCCGACGAACAGCAGGACAAAAGCCAGAAAACCGAAGAACCAACCCAGCGCAAACTTCAGCAGGCGCGCGAGAAGGGCCAGGTCGCCAAGTCCCAGGAGGTGAACCACTGGTTCATGATCATGTCCCTGGGCCTGATGCTGGCGATCTTCGCACCCTACACCGCCGGCACGATCCTGGACGCGCTCCATCCCTTCATCGCCAAGCCGCATGCGCTGCCGGCCTCCGCCGCCGGGCTCGGGGAACTGCTGTACACGGTCACCAGTCGGCTGCTCTCGGCGCTGATGCTGCCCATCGGCATCGCCATGCTGGCCGCGCTCGCCGCCAACTTCCTCCAGATCGGCCCGATCCTCTCGGCCGAGCAGCTCAAGCCGAAGCTGGAGAAGATCTCGCTGGTGAAGGGGGCGAAGCGGCTGTTTTCAGTCAAGTCGCTGGTTGAGTTCGCCAAAGGGATTTTCAAGCTGTCGATCGTCACGGTCGCCGTTTTCCTGGTGATTTGGCCCGACCGCGAGCGCCTGCCGCAACTCGCCCAGCTCACCATCCCCGAGCTGCTGGACATACTGCGCTGGCTGGCGTTGAAGGTGATCGGCGCGGTGCTGGCCGTGATGCTGGTCATCGCGGCGCTGGACTTCGCCTTCCAGAAGTACCAGCACCACGAGGAAATGCGCATGACCAAGCAGGAGGTGAAGGACGAGCACAAGCAGAGCGAGGGCGATCCGCAAGTCAAGCAGCGGCTGCGCCAGCTTCGCCAGGAAAAGTCGCGCCAGCGCATGATGGCGGCGGTGCCCGACGCCAGCGCGGTGGTCACCAACCCGACGCACTATGCCGTGGCGCTGGCCTACGAGCAGGGTAGCATGGGGGCGCCCAAGGTCGTGGCCAAGGGCGCCGACCTCGTCGCCTGGCGCATCCGCGAGGTGGCGCGCGAGCACGATGTGCCGATCGTCCCCAATCCGCCTCTGGCCCGGGCCTTGCATGACGGTGTAGAGTTGGGCCAGGAGATCCCACCCGAGCATTACAAGGCCGTGGCGCAGATCATCGGCTACGTCATGCGCCTGAAGGGCGGTGCGGCCGGTCGAGCCGGCGCGGCGCGGTGAGTGTCGTCGGCCGGGACGGCTCGGTCCTGTCGGGCGAGGGGAGGCGTGAAGGCATCGCATGCGGCGCGTGAGCATCTTGGCGGCGGTCGTTCTTGTCGCAGGCGCCGGTCCGGCGCAGGCCTCGGGGATCGTGCCGCTGTCGGCCGCCACGTCGACGCTGGTGCTCGCGGTCCTCGCGGGGGTGGGCATGCTGGCCGCCGGTGTCGTGATGCTGCGCATGCGCCGGATGTGCGTGTTCGAGGACGACTTTCACGCCTCGCCGCATCCGCGCCAGATCGTGGACCGCAAGGGCCGGGTGGTGCACGCCAACGAGGCCGGCGAAGCCTACTTCGGGGACACCGCGACAGCCATGCCGGACCTGCTGGCCAGCCGGGTCGAGGGCCACGCCGCGCGCGAACGGCTCGCGGGGCTTGCGCATCAGGCGGGGCAGGGCGACGGCGGCGATGTCGAGGTCTCGATGCAGGACGCGCGTGGCGGGCGCATCTGGCTGGTGGTGCACGCCCAGCCCATCAAGGGGGCGAACGGCAAGGTGTCCTGGGTGGCCGAGGACGTCACGACGCGCCGGCAGATGGAGGAAAAGGTGCAGGCCGAGCAGGCACGCTTCGTGGACCTGCTGGAGCACGCACCCGTCGGTTTCTATTCGGTGAATTCCGACGGCGCCTTCCGCTTTGCCAACGCGACTCTGGCGAGCTGGCTGGGCACCACGCCCGAGCAGCTCATTGCGAGCACCGAGCATCTGCACGACCTCGTTCCGGCCGCTGCAACGGCCGGCCAGCCGGCCTACTCGCCCTTTCCCGACGGCGGGGTCGGCGACGGCCGGATCGCGCACGGGGAGGTCACCTTCGTGGCGCCCGCGTTGGGCCAGGAGATCCAGGCCTACGTGACCCAGGAGGTCGTGCCCGGTGAGGATGGAAGCGGCCCGACCACACGATCGGTGGTTCGCAACCTCAGCCGCGAGCGCGCCTTCGCCGAGGCGCTGGAACGCTCGGAGCGGCGGTTCCGCCGGTTCTTCGAGCAGTCGCCGGTGGGCATCGGGCTCCTGGATTCCCAGGGACGGGTCACGGAATGTAACGCCGCCTTCGTCCGGCTGCTCAGCCGTTCGATGACCGAGGTCGTGGGACAGCCCTTGCTGGACCTGGTGCGCCAGGAGGATCGCGACGATGTCCGCGGCGCCCTGCGCGCCGCCGACGGGCAGATGGAGAGCCCGGCCGAGGTCCACGGGCTGGATGGCCAGACGGTGTGCACGCTCTTCGTCAACCGCCTGGAACACTGGTGCGGGGACGAAAACCACGTGGTGCGCCTGATCGACACCACGGAGCACAAGAACCTGGAGGTGCAGTTCGCCCACTCCCAGAAGATGCAGGCCGTGGGCCAGCTTGCCGGCGGCATCGCGCACGACTTCAACAATCTGCTCACCGCGATGATCGGGTTCTGCGACCTGCTGCTGCTGCGCCACCGGCCCGGCGACCAGTCCTTCGCCGACCTCATGCAGATCAAGCAGAACGCCAACCGCGCGGCCAACCTCGTGCGTCAGCTCCTGGCCTTCTCACGCCAGCAGACGCTGCGGCCGACCGTGCTCTCGATCACCGACGTGCTGGCCGAACTGATGCACCTGCTGCGCCGGCTGATCGGCGAGAACATCGAGCTCGACGTCAGCCACGGCCGCGACCTCTACCCGGTCAAGGTGGACCAGGGGCAGCTCGAGCAGGTGATCATCAACCTGGCCGTCAACGCCCGCGATGCCATGGGGGAAGAGGGCGGCCAGCTCTCCATCCGCACCCGCAACGTCAGCCTGAACCAGGAGGTCAAGCACGAGCGCGAGACCGTGCCGCCCGGCGACTACGTGCTGATCTCCTTCAAGGATACCGGCTGCGGCATCGCGAGGGAAAACCTGGACCGCGTCTTCGAGCCCTTCTTCTCGACCAAGGAGTTCGGCGCCGGGACGGGCCTCGGGTTGTCGACGGTCTATGGCATCGTCAAGCAGACCGGCGGCTTCATCCTGGTGGACAGCGAGCCGGGGCGCGGCACCACCTTCCGCATCTACCTGCCGCGCTACGAGGAGGCGGCGCGCGAGGCCCCGCAGCCCGAGCGCGAGCGGCCGCAGATGCGCGATCTCACGGGGATCGGGACCCTTCTGCTGGTCGAGGACGAGGACGCCGTGCGCTCCTTCTCCGCCCGCGCGCTGCGGAAGAAAGGCTACAACGTGCTGGAGGCCGATTCGGGCGAGCAGGCGCTGGAACTCCTGGAAAGCGATGACACGCCGGTGGACCTGCTGATCACCGACGTGGTGATGCCGCAGGTCGACGGCCCCACCCTGGTCAAGCGCGTACGCACGCACCGCCCGCAGCTCAAGGTCATCTTCATCTCCGGCTACACCGAGGATTCCTTCCGTCAGCACCTGGACGGCGAGGGCGGCATCCACTTCCTGCCCAAGCCCTTCAGCCTCAAGCAGCTTGCCGGCACCGTGAAGGAAGTCCTGCGCGAGGGCACGGCCTGAGACCGCCGAGCCAACGTGCCTTCCGGCGAGGGCGCCGAGTCGTGCCCCAATGTTCCTCTTTTGGTCGGTTTTCTCTTGGAACGCGGGAACATTTACGGTACACCTTGGGTCGCCGCGGCAGGCAAAACTCGCGTTGCAGGGGCCGAACCGCCTGTGGGATAAGGGGGCATCGTTTCCATGACACAGCAGAACGTACTCAGCTTGGCAGACCGTAAATCGCAGTCGCAGGACAAGCAGAAGGCGCTGGACGCGGCGCTCGGCCAGATCGAGCGGGCGTTCGGCAAGGGCTCCATCATGAAGCTGGGCCAGCGCCAGCAGGCCGTGGAGGCGGAGGTCGTCTCCACCGGCTCGCTGGGGCTGGACATCGCGCTGGGCATCGGCGGCCTGCCGCGCGGCCGGGTGATCGAGATCTACGGCCCCGAGTCCTCGGGCAAGACCACGCTGGCCCTGCACGCCGTCGCGGAGGCGCAGAAGAACGGCGGCACCTGCGCCTTCGTCGACGCCGAGCACGCGCTCGACCCGACCTACGCGCGCAAGCTGGGCTGCGACATCGAGGAGTTGCTGATCTCCCAGCCCGACGCCGGCGAGCAGGCGCTGGAGATCGCCGACACGCTGGTGCGCTCGGGCGCGCTCGACGTGCTGGTGATCGACTCCGTGGCCGCGCTGGTGCCCCGCGCGGAACTGGAGGGCGAGATGGGCGACTCGCAGCCGGGCCTGCAGGCGCGGCTGATGAGCCAGGCCCTGCGCAAGCTGACCAGCTCGATCAGCCGCTCCAACACAATGGTGGTCTTCATCAACCAGATCCGGATGAAGATCGGCGTCATGTTCGGCAGCCCGGA